>JAAXJD010000072.1:312-32425 GCA_012270005.1 Flavobacterium sp.
ACTTAATGTAGCTACGCTGCCCAAAGTAGATTTTAAAAAGCAAAGTGTGGCAGTCCTTTTTATGGGTCAAAAACCTACCGGCGGCTATGCAATTACGGTAACTGAGGTGGCTATTGATAAAGAGAAAAAAGCGATGCTTACCGTGGCGCGCTCTAAGCCCGATGGTATGGCGGTAACTATGATTACCCAGCCGTACTGCGTAGTACTTATACCAAAAGCAAACACGCTGGAAATAAAATAAAGAACAAAAAATCCCGCTGGTAACTGCCAGCGGGATTTATTGTTTAGTTTTTCATCTTAGCCAGTCTTTCCGGCTTTACAAGCGTAATGGTACTGGCTTGTTTATCTATAATTCCTTCGTCTTTAAAGTCGGTTAATGTACGGCTTACCGTTTCCGGTGATGTGCCCGAAAGTGCCGCAAGATCGTCCCGGCTTATTTTAATGCTTTTACCGTCGGTACTGTGGTTTGTTACCAGCTTTACCAGGGTTTCGGCTATACGTTTACGTACAGACGAGTACGCTATCTGCATAAGTCGATCTTCTTTTTCACGAATGTTTTGTGCAAGCAGGGTTATAAACCGTGCACCTACATCCGGGTACAGGTACAGTAGCTTATCCAGTTGGTCTGTGGGTAAAAAGCTTAGTTCCGTTTCCTCCAGTGCCACGGCTGTATCGGTATACTTATCTTCAGAGAGGATAATATTAACATCCAGGTAGTCATCAGTTTTATAAATTCCGGTTATAAGCTCCCTGCCATCCTCGGTCATTTTAACCGTTTTTACCTTTCCGCTGATTATAAAGTAAATACCGGTAACGCGGTCGCCCTCGTAGTGTATGTGCTGGTTTTTCTTATAAGTCTTAGAGCTGCGTTCCAGCATTAATTTTTTTAATTCGGCCAGCCCGTCTTTTTTCGTAATAACCTCGTTAAGCTGTTGCGCTGATTTACCATAAAATAGCTGTTGTACCTGTTTACGTTTTAAGCGGCTTTCTATGGCGCGTAGTAGTTCGGTATCGTCAAAAGGTTTAGTAAGGTAATCGTCGGCTCCCAGTTCCATTCCGCGCCTTACATCAGTGCGCTCAGCCTTTGCGGTAAGGAATATAAAAGGAGTTGCCTGCATATCAGGGTGGGTGTTTAGCGCCTGTAACACATCGTACCCATCCATTTCGGGCATCATAATATCGCACAGCACTATGTCGGGTTTGTGTTTTAGGGCAGCTTCCACGCCTTTTTTGCCATTTTCGGCAGCGGCTACATCATAGCCGGACAGTTCCAGGATTTCTACAACGTTCTCCCGGATGTCATCGTTATCTTCAATGATAAGTACTTTTGTCATAATAATGGAACTGTGATGGTAAAGATGGTTCCTTCATTTTCTGCGCTATGGCAGGTTACAGTACCCTGCATAAGGGATACATAGCGCGCTACAATATTTAATCCCAGGCCGGTGCCCGGTATGTTTCCTGTATTTTGCGCTCTAAAAAATGCTTCAAACAGGTGTTTTTGTTCACTTTCTGGTATGCCTATGCCGTTATCTTGTATGGCTATGGTTATGGCATCTGCCGATATTTGTGTACTAAAGTTAATTAGCGTTTCCTCACCAGAATACTTTATAGCATTACTTAGCAAGTTAATAAAGCAGTTTTTAAGCAGGTTTTTATCTAGCCGTACCATGGTTTCGTTCCCCGTATGGCAATACGATATCTTTTGTTTTTTCTTAGCCAGCAGCTGCATTTCTTCCACGGTTTCCTTCCCAAAAATAGTAAGGTCAAACGTAGCGTAGCTAACCTCTATTTTACCGGCTTCGGCCTTTTCCACATGCAGAAAGTCGTCTAGTATAGTGGTAAGGTTACTCACCGCATTTTTTATTTTTTGCAGGTGGCGTTCTATTTTATTGTCTTCAAGTTTTTCGGTGTAACGCTCCAGTAGGGAATTAGATAACTGTATGGAAGCAAGCGGGGTTCTAAACTCATGCGAAGCCATAGATAACAGCCTACTCTTTAGTTGCCCGAGTTCCTTTTCTTTTTCCAGCGACTGGCTTACTTCTTCTTTGGCAAGGGTAAGTTCGTCTATGGTTTCGTTTAATGACAGGGTACGGTCTTTAACCAGTTCTTCAAGGTGTTGCGTATACTGCATAAGCCGGGTTTCGGCCTCCTTTTGCTGGCTTAA
The DNA here is from genome assembly GCA_012270005.1 of Flavobacterium sp. Taxonomy (GTDB): domain Bacteria; phylum Bacteroidota; class Bacteroidia; order Flavobacteriales; family Flavobacteriaceae; genus Flavobacterium. The sequence goes on from JAAXJD010000072.1 coordinate 2,480, forward strand.
ATCGTGTATAAACCCAGCAAAAATACGCATTTCACCAAATGTTACCTCGCTAACACCCAACCTAAAAGGGAAAATACTACCGTTTTTTTTACGGCCCAGTACGTCGCGTCCGTAGCCTATAATATGGCCTACTCCTGTACGCAGGTAGTTGCTTATATATCCGTCATGGTTTTCCCTGTCGGGAGAGGGCATAAGTACAGCAATGTTTTTACCAATAACCTCCTCAGGCTCGTACTGAAACAACCTGCAAGCCGAAGGGTTAATAGATTCTATTAATCCGCGGTCGCTTATAATTACAATGCCGTCGATGGCATTTTGAATAATAGCCTTTAATAGCGCTTCGTTTTTCATGGTCTGTAGGTATGCTTTACAAATATCGTAAAATTATCTGCAAAAAGCAGATAATTATGTAGCATACTATTAATGTTTAAGCGTTTTTAAAAGCGAGACGTTATTGCTTATAAATATTTATAAGATGATAGGTGTTTGTAAGTCCGTCTTTTGCCCACTCAATCCCTGTCGTGCTCTCAACCTTAGGTAGCCAATCTAAAAGTTTTTCGGCCTCTGCTTCCGGAACAGAAAATTCGTCCCTTATTTCAGCCGGGGTTATTTTTAATTGTGTAGAATTGGTACCTGCAGCAAATTCTACATAGGTGCTCATGTGTCCTTTTTTACCTTTAACTTTTTGTAATAGTTGTTGGTCGTTATAAATAAGCACATCCGGCTGGGCTTCATCTGTCCAAAGGATTTCTCCGAGTCCCCATGTACCTTTTATAACGCTGTTTTTTCCATCGTACTTTAATGTACCCGAAATACCGATGTCTGACCGTACCATTTTTTGAACCATTACCGCCATTGATACATCGGAGAATTTTATGTTTTGGGTTACATAGTATTTTATGGCCCTGTCTGTAAATAACGATGCAAAGCAACATTTTACCGCGTAGGTAAGTGCCAGCACACCACGTATGTTAAGGTAAGAATCGGCAAGGCCAGCGGGTAGGTTAGTGCCTGTAGGGCTGTTTCTAACCGCTACAGACTGGTCATTAGGGAAATAAGTGGCATAGGCTTTTGTAAGAGCAGCTTCTGCCTCACGCGGAAATTTACCATTACACACCAGCCTGCGGCACTGCGCGGCAACGTCTGGCAGGTTTTCGTAGGTAACCGTATCTATGGTTTGAAGCAGAGCATCCAGCTTGTCGGCCAGTTTATTATGATTTATAAAGCGGTTGTAGTTAGCCGCAGTAATTATAAAACCATCGGGTATGGGTATACCGGTAACGGGCTGTTGCTGTTTCAGCAAAACAAGGGTTAGTGCTTTTTCTCCGGTTTTAGCAATGTCTTCTGGGGTAACATGGCCAAAATATTTTATTAACTCCTCCATGGGGTGTATCGGCTTATCTCATAAAAGGCCTGGCAACTTTTGCAGGTTCCCTCTCAGTGTACAAATATATTTTCGGTAGCATTTCTATAAAATGATATGTATCACATCGGCAGGAAATACAAAACTTAATGTTTGCTTATAAAAACGGTTTATTGGCGTACTGTTAAAAATATTAACAACAATTTTAACACATATCTATTACCTTTGCTTTTGTGAGAAAACTACTGGCCATATTAGTATTATTCGGATACCTGGGAGGTAACACACTTTTGTGTGAGCTTGCTAAGGTACCGCTATTAGTACAACACTATATGGATCATACTTCTAATGATCCCGGGCTTAGTTTTTCAGATTTCCTGCACATGCACTACACAGGTAAGGACATTAAAGATGGTGATTATGATACCGACATGAAACTTCCATACAAATCCCATGACCATTCTGTAAACAGTTACGTATTTTATGCGCCGCTGCATCAGGTGTACAGGGGGCTTAGTGTAGCACCACGCATTGTTTTTACAAAAGAAACTCCAGAATATTCGTATATATATTCTTCGCTTTTAGGGCAATCCATTTGGCAACCGCCAAAAATAGCATAATAGTTACTAACTTTAGAGAGTCTGCACACAGATGCGGAGCCGTTTAACTATTATTGCTATTTAGTACAATTATGCTAAACAAAATCATTGAGTTTTCCGTACGGAATAAACTCATTATAGGGTTATTTATACTGGCCCTTGTAGGGTATGGCGCATACGAAACCACACGCCTGCCCATAGATGCTGTACCCGATATTACCAATAATCAGGTACAGGTTATAACCGTAGCACCGTCTTTTGGCGCTACAGATATAGAGCGATTAGTAACATTTCCTATAGAACAGGCTAACAGTAATATTGCCGGAATGAAAGAGATACGCAGTTTTTCGCGTTTCGGGCTTTCGCTGGTAACCATTGTTTTTGAAGATAATGTAGATGTATACTGGGCACGCCAGCAGGTAGCCGAAAGATTGCAGCAGGTGCAAAGCCAAATTCCGCAGGGCATAGGCACACCCGAACTAGGACCTATTTCTACAGGCCTTGGCGAAATTTACCAGTATGTTGTACGCGCCAAAAAAGGATACGAAAAACGGTACGATATTACCCGCCTACGCACCATACAGGACTGGATTGTACGCCGCCAGCTGCTGGACGTTAAGGGGGTTGCCGAAGTAAGTAGTTTTGGCGGTAAGCTAAAACAATATGAGGTTGCCATAAACCCTGATAAGCTTAATGCATATGGCATCACCATAAACGATGTATTTAAAGCACTTGAAGACAACAACCAAAACACCGGTGGAGCCTATATAGAAAAAGGCCCTACCGTGTTGTACATACGCTCAGAAGGATTAGTTGGCACCATAGAAGACATAGGCAATGTAGCCCTGGAAAATAAACAAGGTATGCCGGTATTCCTGCGCGATATTGCCGAGATTAAAACGGGTTATGCTACCCGCTATGGGGCACTTACCTATAATGATGAAGGTGAGGTAGCCGGTGCTATTGTTATGATGCTTAAAGGGGCAAACAGCAGCGAGGTGATAAAGAATGTAAAAGAGCGCATAACCCAAATAGAAAAAACATTACCCGAGGGCGTTGAGATAGAACCATTTCTGGACCGTACTAAAATGGTAAACAATGCCATAGGCACTGTAGAACATAACCTTATGGAAGGGGCGCTTATAGTAGTGTTTGTACTGGTAGTGTTTTTAGGTAACTTCAGGGCGGGGCTGTTAGTGGCGTCTGTAATACCGCTGGCCATGCTTTTTGCAATTTGCATGATGAACCTCTTTGGTGTAAGCGGTAACCTTATGAGCCTGGGCGCACTGGATTTCGGGCTTATTGTAGATGGTGCCGTGATTATTGTAGAAGCGGTAATGCACAAATTGCACCACAGTAAAAAACTGGCTAAGGCTGGTAAGTTAAGCCAAAATAAAATGGACAGTGTGGTTACGTCTTCTGCAGAAAAAATGATGAATAGTGCTGTTTTCGGTCAGATTATTATCCTGATTGTATACCTGCCGATTTTTACCCTTGAAGGTATTGAAGGGAAAATGTTTAAGCCTATGGCGCAAACGGTGGCTTTTGCCTTACTTGGTGCCTTTATACTGTCGCTTACGTATATACCTATGATGAGCGCGTTGTTCCTGAGCAGGAAAACAGCCCATAGCGAAAACATATCCGACAAGGTCATGGCAAAAATTGAGGCAGCATATCAGGGTGCACTTTTAAAATTATTACACCATCAAAAGAAAATACTGGCTACTGTGGCCCTGCTGTTTGTGGCAGCCGTAGGTGTAATGCTATCGTTAGGTGGGGAGTTTATCCCATCGCTAGAGGAGGGTGACTTTGCCGTGGAAAGCCGTGTGCTTACCGGCAGTAACCTGCAAACCACTATAGAAACTACCAGTAAAGCAGCAGGTATACTAAAGCAACGATTTCCTGAGGTTATTAAGGTGGTAACAAAGATAGGCAGTGGAGAAGTACCTACAGATCCTATGCCTATGGAAGCCGCGGATATGATGATTATCCTAAAAGATAAAAGCGAATGGACTACCGCAAAAACCACTGCGGAGCTTACCGGGAAAATGAGCAAAGCGCTGGAAGATGTGCCGGGGCTTACAGCAGGATTTCAGTTCCCGGTGCAGATGCGTTTTAACGAGCTTATGACCGGCGCGCGTCAGGATGTGGTTTTAAAAGTATTTGGAGAAAACCTGGACAGCCTGGCTAATACCGCGGCCAAGCTGGGTAAAATTATAAATACCGTAGATGGGGCTACAGCATTGTATATAGAACCGGTAACCGGTATGCAGCAAGTGGTTATTAATTATAACCGTGCGCTTATGGCGCAGTATCATTTGTCTGTAGCCGATGTAAACCGCGTGGTAAATACAGCCTTTGCTGGGCAGAGTGCAGGATTGGTATTTGAGGAAGAAAAACGTTTTGACATTGTGGTGCGCCTGGATGCCGATAAGCGTAAAAACCTGGACGACATTCGTAATGTACTGGTGCCTACACAAAATGGTGTGCAAGTACCGCTATCATTACTGGCCGATGTAAAGTTGGTACATGGACCAAACCAAATTCAGCGTGAGGATGCCAAACGCCGTATTGTAGTTGGCTTTAATGTTAGTGGCCGCGATGTACAGAGTATTGTGGAAGAACTTCAGGCTAAGGTAGATAAGCAGTTAAAACTGCCCACAGGTTACTATGTAACCTACGGTGGTGCTTTTGAAAACCTTAACCAGGCAAAAGCGCGACTTTCTATAGCTGTACCTATATCGCTTGCGCTAATATTTGTGTTGCTTTTCTTTGCGTTTCGTTCTGTAAAGCAGGGGCTTATTATTTACACGGCTATACCGCTTTCGGCTATAGGAGGTGTATTTTTCCTTGCGTTACGCGGTATGCCGTTTAGCATCAGCGCCGGGGTAGGTTTCATTGCGTTATTTGGGGTAGCAGTACTAAATGGTATTGTATTGATTTCAGAATTTAACCGGCTTAAGCAATCGGGTTTAACTAATATTGTACAAATTATTAAAACAGGTACACGGTCGCGTTTACGCCCTGTACTAATGACGGCTTTTGTGGCCTCGTTAGGTTTTTTACCTATGGCCATTAGTAACGGAGCTGGTGCCGAGGTACAGCGCCCGCTGGCTACTGTAGTTATTGGCGGCCTTATGGTGGCTACATTCCTTACACTTTTTGTTTTACCTATGTTATATATTCTTTCAGAAAAAGGTTTCCGTGTGCGCAAAGGCACGGGCATGACAACATTGATTGCACTGATTTTACTAACTGGTTTTAGTGCTTCGGCTCAGGAAAAAATCACCCTTAACGACGCCCTTAACCGCGCAGTTGCCAATAATAACCAGGTTAAAAGCGAACGCCTTAAGGCACAATATAGGGAAGCCCTTACGGCAACCGGTACTGATATTCAAAAGACAGCGCTAACAGGCGAGTACGGACAAATAAACAGCATCTACAACGATACTAAATTCGGCGTGAGCCAAACCATATCATTTCCTACGGTATACAACAGGCAAAAAAAACTGCTTGGGGAAGAGTATAAGGCAGCACTGCTTTCGGCTTCGTTAAAGGTGTTTGAAATAAAAAAAGCTGTCACCCAGGTGTTTTACACCTATACTTACCTGTACGAAAAAGAACAGTTGCTGCTACGCGCCGATTCGTTATATTCCGGCTTCGCCCAAAAGGCAAAACTTCGCCTGAAAAGCGGTGAAACGAATGTACTGGAGGAAGCTACTGCCGAAAACCAGCGCGCTATGGTAGCCATGCAATTACTGCAATTACGCAGGCAACTGCAAACTACAGCGCTTGAGTTTCAGCTGTTACTAAATTCTGATGCGCCTGTAATACCCTTGTTATCCGATAAAAAAACGGTGGCATCTTTTTTAGGTAAAAGCGTAGATAATAGCCCTTACTTAAAGTATCTTGGTTATCAAAAAAACATTGCTGCAGCACAAACAGAGGTAGAGCGCGCTAAACTATTACCCGATATTACCTTTGGTTATGCTAATATGAGTATTAAAGGTACCGGTGCAAATGATGTTTTTTATGGTTACGGTACGCGGTTTAGCGCAGTGCAATTTGGTTTACAGGTACCTATATTCCTGGGGCATCAGCGCGCACGTATAAAAGCGGCAAAGCTGTCGGAAAGCATTGCCCAGGCAGATTATGTTACTGAGCAGCAAAAGCTCCAATCAAAACAGGCGCAGCTTATGGCCGCGTATAACAGCGGTACTGACGCTACAAGATATTACGAAGAAAAAGGGCTTAAAAATGCGGGCGTTATGCGCCGTGCAGCAGTGAGGCAATTTGAATCAGGCGAAATAAATTTCCTTGATTTTGTACTGCTGGCTAATCAGAGCATAACCATAGAAAATGATTATGTAGAGGCTCTTAAGTCGTTAAACGACATTATAATTGAGTTAAACTTTATAGCGGAAAACTAACATGAAAAATATACTGTGGCTTGCCGCTGTTGCTATAATGGCAGCGTCGTGCAAACAAAAAGAAACTACCCCCGAAACAACAGCTTCGGCAAATGAAAATGAAGTGGTGCTTACCGATGCGCAATATAAAAATGCGGGTATAGAAACGGTAAAATTTACGGAGAAAAATATAAGCACCATCCTTAAAGTGAACGGGAAAATAGATGTACCTCCGCAAAACATGGTATCGGTAAGCGCACCGATGGGCGGCTACGTAAGAAAACTAAACCTTTTACCCGGAGAACCTGTACATAAAGGGCAGGTTATTGCTGTGCTTGAGGATCAGCAATACGTAAAGCTACAGCAGGATTACCTGGTAACAAAAGCTAAACTTCAAGTAGCGGAGCAGGAATATTCGCGCCAGCGCACGCTTAACGAAAGCAAAGCGGCGAGCGATAAGATTACCGAACAAGCCGGTGCGGAGGTCACTGGGCTTAGGGTAACGCTAAAGGCACTGGAAGAACAGCTTAAACTTATCAGTATTAATCCGGCAAGGCTAACGGCAGGGAGTATTTCCAGGTCGGTTAACCTGCTAAGCCCCATTAATGGTTTTGTTACTAGCGTTTTGGTTAATACAGGTAAATATGCTAATCCGTCTGATGTGCTGCTGGAGCTTATAGACCCATCGGACATTCACCTGAACCTGAATATTTTTGAAAAAGATGCTGCCCATATAAAAATGGGACAGAATGTTATTGCTTATACTAACAGCAACCCGACTGAAAAACACATGGCAAATATTGTAGTTATCAGTAAGGATGTAAATGCCAGCGGTATCGTTGAGGTACATTGCCATTTTAAGAAATACGACCCTAAATTATTGCCAGGTACTTATATGAATGCCGAGATTGAAACCACATCGAGCCTTTCTTCGTCGCTACCGGAGGATAGTATTGTTACTTTTGAAGGAAAAGACTACGTTTTTGTAAAAACTGGTACCAGGCAGTTTACCATACAGCCTGTTACTGCCGGAAAAACAGAAAACGGCTTTACAGAAATTAAAGATGCTGCATCGCTCTCAGGCAAAGAGATAGTAGGGAAGGGGGCGTATACGCTGCTCATGAAAATGAAAAATACCGCAGAAGAAGAATAGTATTTTCTGTATAAAACAAAAACGACCACCTGTAACGGGTGGTCGTTTTTGTTTTATGCAGTTCCGTTACTGTTTTTTAACGTATTTGGTAAGGATAACAATGGTTTGCCCTTCTACTTTACCCTCTATTTGTTCGTGGTTATCGTGCACCAGCCTTATGTTTCTTACGGCTGTACCTATTTTAGCGTTTAACGACGAACCTTTAACATCAAGGTCTTTTATAAGTGTTACCGTATCGCCTCCCTGTAGTATATTACCGTTGCTGTCCATGTGTAGTTGTACGTTTCCATCACCCAGGTGGTCGCCGCTTGCTTGTGCCCATTCCATGTTATCATCGTCCAGATATATCATGTCCAGCGCGTCTGAAGCCCAACTTTCGTTACGGAACCTGTTTAGCATACGATACGCTACTACTTGTACTGCAGGAACTTCACTCCACATGGCAGTAGGTAATATGCTTTCCCAGAATTTACTGTCTGGCAGTTCTTTTTTTTCTATCTGGTTCAGGCATTTTTCGCTGATAAGAATACTGCTGTCTGCACCTTTATTTTTTGCAAAAGGCACTTCGTAAATTCTAAGGTTATCGGCTGTGCCGCTCAGCTCGCATAAGTTTCCGCTTCTTTGCTTCAGTACTTCTTCAATTTTCATGATGTAGATTTAAAAAGGCCGAAAAGATAAAAATTTACACCCTTTAGCCCTCTAAATCACCCGCGGTTATTGTAAAATGTGACGACGATCACATTTTTCTTGTTTTGTTTAATGTTTTTACAAAAAAGTTAAACAAATTTGTTGTACCTTTGTAAAGGAGATGAGCTAATAACCATAAAGCTCAAAGAGTAATTAGGTATGGAAAAGAATGGAGTTTTAAATTACGTGCACACAAAAAACGGAATCAATGGTTTTTCGCACGAAGAAATAGGAGATGAGCATCTTAGTACAGGGCCTGAAACGCCAATGAAGCCCGATGCGTTTTTACTTTCTGATGAAGAAAAGAAAGATAAGATAGCAGCGCTTTTTGCTGAAATTATGGATGTAATGGGACTGGATCTTACAGACGATTCTTTAAGAGGCACACCACAGCGGGTAGCAAAAATGTACATAGATGAAATATTTTCAGGGCTTAACCCTGCAAATAAGCCTAAGATAGCGCTGTTTGATAACAAATACCGTTATAACCAAATGCTTGTAGAGAAAAACATAAGTTTTTACTCTAACTGCGAGCACCACTTTGTACCAATTATGGGCAGGGCGCACGTAGCCTACATTTCATCTGGCAAGGTAATAGGTTTATCTAAGTTAAACAGGGTAGTGCAGTATTTTGCAAAAAGGCCCCAGGTACAGGAAAGGCTTACCAACCAGATAGGTATGGAGCTGCAACAAATACTGGGTACCGAAGACGTAGCTGTGATTATAGATGCCAAGCACTTGTGCGTATCATCTCGCGGTATTAAAGATGAAACCTCTGCAACGGTTACTGTTTTTTACGGTGGTGCTTTTAACAGCCCTGAAAAAATTGCAGAACTACACAATTACATAAACAACTAAGCGGAAAAGTACTATTAATTTTTCTCATATAGTTTTGGTTTTCTTAAAGTTACTTGTATGTAAATCCTGCCGCTGTTAAGGCAGGATTTTTTTATAAAAAGAAATTCCATCCTTTTGGGGATGGAATTTACAGGACTAACTAATTAAACTCATGGTGTTATTTAAAGCACTAAAGTTTTTCGTTCAGTTTTTTTAAATATGCACGTGCCATACGGCCGCTTTCTTTAAGGTCTTTATCTTTCCACTTTCCTTCAGAGCCGGCAGAAGGGTACAGCACGCTACAGGTTTCGTCTTTATCTGAAACCGACCAGGTAATCCAGCTCAGTTTTCGGGCTTCCATCCAGCCTATCCAGTTTTGCCATTCTGCTTTATCCAGCGAGCCATCTCCGGTAGCTTCCATTCCGGCACTTTCAGATATAAACACCGGCAGCCCTGCTTTAAGTGCTGCATCGGTACGGTCTCTAAGATACTGCTTATGTGTGGCGGCGTAAAAGTGCACGGTGTACATAAGATTATTGTAGCCTTTTATAGGGTCTGCGGCAGGCAGGTTAATATCCTGGTCCCAGTGTGGGCAGCCTACCAGTATAATGTTATCAGGGTCGTTTTTACGTATCACCTTTATCACCTCTTCTGCGTAGGCTTTTACTTCCGGCCATGTTTCCTCATCGGGTTCATTAAATACCTCATAAATAATGTTTGGGTATTTGGCGTACTTTTTACTCATCTCGTCAAAAAACGCCTTTGCTTCTTCCAGGTTTATGTTATGGCTGTGCCAGTCTATTATAACATAAATATTGTTCTTTATGGCACCGTCTACCACATTTGTAACGCATTTTTTTACAAACTCGGGGTTGTCTTTATAGGTTTTGCCTTTATCGCCCACCTCAATACCGGCAGCAGCGCGCAGTACGTTTACGTTCCAGTCGTCTTTTAGCCATTTAACGGTTTTAGCGTTATAGAATCTTGGCCAAAAACTACTCCAACCAAAGCTCATTCCCCTTAATACTACAGGTTTGCCATGGCTGTCTGTAAGTTGTGTACCCTGTACGCTTAGTTTGCCGTGCTCTTTTACCTGCGCGGTAGCAGCCGAAGCCATGACCAGGGATAGTGCCAGGATTTTTATTTTTTTCATATACTTATTTCTTTTTAGTTAAACGCAGCACCACTACATCGTGTGCAGGCACCATTGTTTTAAATACTTTTTTGGTAGTGGCTGTGCCTTTGTCTTTTTTATCCCAAAGATTTTTAAGGCTATACGTAGTAGTAGCGAAGTTAGTACTGAAGCCAAAATCTACATCTTTTATTTCATTTTTACTCCAGTCAAAATCTACTGTTTTATTTACAGTACCACGGTTTAAGAATGCTATAGCCCAGTCGCCACCCTGTAGTGGCTTTGCCCAAACTTCAAGCCCGTCTGTGGCTGATACCTTAAAGCCCTGTGTACCCTGCTTATCCTGGTTGAGGGCAATAACTTCTTTATTTGTAAGTACTTCAAGCGTTTCGGCATCCATAGTCCTTAGGTCATTACCGGCAATAAGTGGTGCCGCAAGCATGGCCCATAAGGTAAAGTGTGCCCTGTTTTCGCCGGGAGTAAGTTTACCATTACCTATTTCCAGCATATCCGGATCGTTCCAGTGGCCCGGGCCGGCGTACTTTCTTAAGTCTTTTTGCATGTCTACAATTTGCATAACGCCCCATGATTTCCAGGTGCCGTGGTCTTCTATACAATCGAAACAGTTGTATATGTCGCCTGTAGTCCTCCAAAGGTGGCCTACGTTTTGCCCCCATTCCCATGGTTTATCGGTACCCCATTCGCAAATACTCAGTACTATAGGTCGACCTGCTTTTTTAAGTGCTGCTGTTATGGTTTTATAAGCACCTTCGGCTTTAAGGCCTTCGGTATTGCACCAGTCGTACTTAAGGTAATCTATACCCCACGCGGCGTATTGCTGTGCATCCTGAAATTCGAATCCACGGCTGCCCGGCCTGCCGCCACAGGTTTGGCTACCCGCATCGCTGTAAATACCCAGTTTTAGCCCCTTGCTGTGCACATAATCTGCCAGTGCCTTCATACCCGAAGGGAAACGTTTAGCATCCGGGTGAATAAAACCCTGTGCATCTCTGTCGCCGTGCCAGCAGTCGTCTATATTTATGTAGGTGTAACCGGCATCGCGCATTCCGGTAGCTACCATGGCGTCTGCCATTTGCATAATCATTTTTTCGTCTACGTTACAGGCAAATTTATTCCAGCTATTCCATCCCATAGGCGGGGTAAGGGCAAGGTTTTGGTATTTTGTATAATCCTGCACGTAGTTGTTGCCCTGAGCAAATCCGGTAAGGCCGGTGGCAAGGCACAGTGCTGTAATCAGTTTCTTCATTAATTGGTGTATTTTCAGTTTATTGATTGAGTATATTATCTATAGCGTTCAGTTCCTCCTCGCTAAAGCTTATATTTTTAAGGCACTGTATACTATCGGTTACCTGTTCCGGCTTACTGGCGCCTATAAGTACCGATGTTACCCTGCTATCTTTTAATATCCACGACAGCGCCATGTGAGCCAACTTTTGTCCACGTTGTTGTGCAATGGCATTAAGCTGTTTTATTTTCTCTATTTTTTCGGGTGTAATGTGACTTTGGTTTAAAAACTGCCCGCTTGTAGCTACCCGGCTATCTGCAGGGATGCCATTAAGGTACTTATCGGTAAGTAAGCCCTGTGCCAGTGGCGAAAAAGGGATACAACCCACACCGTTAACACCCAGCACATCGAGCAGTCCGTTTTCCGGGTCGCGTACAAACATGCTGTATTTCGGTTGATGAATTACGCATGGTGTACCCATTTCCTTTAATAACGTTATGGCCTTTTGTGCGTGTTCTGCATTGTAATTGCTTATACCTGCATATAATGCTTTTCCCTGCCTTACAATAAGGTCCAGGGTTGCCATGGTTTCTTCCAATGGCGTTTCAGGGTCTGGGCGATGATGGTAAAAAATATCTACATAATCAAGCTTCATCCGCTTAAGGCTCTGATCCAGGCTGGAAACCAAATATTTTTTACTGCCCCAGTTGCCATAAGGCCCCTCCCACATGGTATAGCCGGCTTTGGTAGAAATGATAAGCTCATCCCTGTAAGATGTAAAATCCTGATGAAGTATTTTACCAAAATTTTCTTCTGCCGAGCCCGGCGGGGGACCATAGTTATTGGCAAGGTCAAAATGAGTTATACCACTATCAAAAGCAGTGTGCAGTATGTTGCGGCTGTTTTCAAAATCGTTAACGTGGCCAAAGTTGTGCCATAAGCCAAGGGATAATGCGGATAGTTTAAGTCCGCTTTTTCCGCAGCGGCGGTATTGCATATCAGTGTATCTGATTGCAGCGGGAGTATATTGTAGCATAAATTAGAGGTGTTTGATTAACACGTACAATGTACAAATGTTTACTACATAAAAACATTCCCCGTAAATAATTACGGGGAATGCTTGGTGTTTATATGCTTTTTAATCGTTTCAAACCAAAAACAATTAATCTACAGTGTAACCTATGTTATCAAAGTAATAGTTGTGTGCACTGCCTGTAAACTCCTGGAAAGAAATGTTTTGCAGGGCAGCAGGCCTTCCGCCAAGCTGTTCCCAGGTAAATTTATAGTCTTTCCATTCTTTACCAGTGGTTACAGCCCTGGTAGCATCGCCCCATCCTGTACCGTTAAAAATAAGTACCAGTTTACCGGCATCGTCTGAACGGATAGCGAAATGGATACCGGTGTACTGAGATACGCTTTCGTCCCATCCCCAGTTACCCTGAATGTTATCCCATCCGGCGATATTCTTTTTAATGAAGGTAGTACCCTGGTAAGCATCGGTAAGGCTTGTAAGGTATGAGTGGTTGTTCCAAGCCTCAATAGTCCATGGTGAGTAAAACACATCGTCATAAATTGCCGTTCCTACCGCAGTATTCCATGTAGAAGCACCAGATGGCGTAGTAACCGTAATGTACTTGTGGTTAGAACCTACCGGCATTACTGCTTTAATTTCGGTAAGGGTGCTTGATACGATTTCTGCCTGTACACCGCCCACTGTTACAACCGGATCCAGGAAGTAGCTACCATAAATGGTAAACTGCTCTCCATCGGCTACGTTAACCGGGTTAAAACTCTTTACCGTTGGCGCCGGTGGAAGTATCCTAAAACTATAGGTTGCTGTACCGCCGTCGGTAACTACTTTAAGCTCGCTTGGAGCGTTTTCGTACGGCGTATTTTTATCTATCGTTACAAATATTACGTTATCTGTAACAAGGGTGCTGTTAAAGTACGTATCTACGTTATTAAAGTAGATTTTCTTAGTACTGTTAAAGCCTTTACCCCTAATAATGTACATGTTGTTTGCTAAACCATCTTTTTTTTTTGATTTTTTTGTGGCAAGTCTTAGTTTTTCTATGTCTTGAGCTCCGGCAGCGTCATCGTTGTTACACGATACCGTTAGGCCAAGGGCAACCACAAACAGCAAACCGAAGAATTTAATAAAATTAGCTTTCATGTGTGATGCAATTTTTTAATTATTCAAAGTTATACGGAACCGGAGCATCCAGTAGCTTAGGGTTTTTAGCCAGGTCGTTATCCGGATACGGTAAGTAAAAGTCGTTAGCCGCCGGGGTAAAATATTCTGCGCCAAACATATTTCCCCTGTTTTGAGCAGCCATAATGGCAGTAGCCTGTTCTCTTGGCAACCTGCCCAGGTCAAACCAGTAGTCACCTTCAAACATAAGTTCTTTACGGCGTTCCTGGAAAATATCATCAAACGTAATGCTTGTTTTAGCCGTTAGTCCTGCACGTGTCCTTACTGCATTAAATGATGCAAGTGCATTAGCATCGCTTGTGCTGGCACCACCGGCAAGGGTAGCTTCGGCATGGATAAGCAATAACTCTGCATACCTCATTATGTAGGTATTGTTTTCCATCATTTTCCAGTTGTCTATAGGGCCTGTCTGGTCGCCATTCTCTATACCTATTACATACTTTTTAATAGCAGCACCGGCACCCTGTCCGCCTATGTCTGCGGCAGATGGTACTGTAAAGCCCATTTGGTCAGTAAGGCCTGAGTTTGTACGTACTTTAATGTCAGCGTACACATCGCCCGGTAGCATAATGGTTTCTTTCCTGCGAAGGTCGCCGGCTTCCCAAATGTTAAGCACATCCTGAGATGGGCCAAATACACCACCGTAAGAAGCGTTAGATGTAGTAAGGGCAGGGGTACTGATACCAAACTGTGTGTTAGCATTGTTTGCCGAACCATAACGGCCGTCTACCACCCACTGTATAGCGAAGATAGATTCCTCGTTATTGTTGTTAGGGAATGTAAACAGGTCATGGAACGACTTGTTTGGCAACGAACTGCCTCCAAGTAGCTTAAACTCGCCGCTGTTTATTACATCTTCGGCCATAGCCTTACTTTCAGCATACTTTTTAAGGTATAGGTATACTTTAGCAAGCATAGCTTTTGCCGAACCTTTAGAAACCCTACCGTTAGCAGTGTAGTTAGAACCACGTGTTTTTTCTTTTAGCAGTTCTATAGCTTTCAGGTAGTCCTTTTCAATAAGGGTATAGATGTCCTCAATTCTGTTGGTGTTCATTTGAGGCGTGTCTATATAGTCAAGATTGTTCTCAATAATAGGCACCGGACCCCATAAGCGTACCAGGTAAAAATAGGCAGTGGCACGCATAAAGTATGCTTCACCTACCGCGTTGTTTAATACATCTGTACTAACCGCAGGCGATACCCTTGAAGGCAGGAAGTTAATAACGTTGTTTGCCTGGGCCACATTAGACCACAGGGATTTCCAACCCGAGAAAAGCTCATTGTCACTACCGTTTAGCGAAAAGTTTCGCATGGCACTAACGTCGCTTGACCCTGAGTACATGTTACCAGAACCTACTTCGGCAATGGCGTAGAAAAACTTGTTACCGAAGTTAAACCACGTGCGCGAATACATACCGTTTGTGGCTGATTCTACCTGCGCGTCGTTTTGGTAATAGTTATCAAGTGTGATAGCATCTTCGGCAGGGCGGTCGGTAAATTCCTGCGTACATGAAGACAGCAACCCCGTAAGGGCTAAAGCAGCTAAGAAAGCGTAACCTTTAGATATCTTTTTCATTGTCATTTTATTAGAATTCAACATTTACACCTACAGAATACGTACGCGGAGTAGGATACCTACCGTTGTCTATACCGGTAAGAAGCTGGTTTTGGTTGTAAGAACCAACCTCAGGGTCGTAACCACGGTAGTTAGTAAGTGTGTACAGGTTCTGAACACTTCCGTAAATCCTCATCCTTGATAGTTTTATCTTAGAGATAAGAGATGAAGGTAGTGAGTAGCCCAGTGTTACGTTTTGTAGCCTTGCATACGAACCATCTTCAATCCAACGGGTAGAGATAAGGTTGTTTTGTGCAGATATACTACCTACAGGCCTAGGCAATGCAGCGTTAGGGTTTGTAGGGCTCCAGTAATTAGCGGCATCTGTAAGGTAATTTGTGTATAATGATGAGTTACTTACACCGTTACGGTAGGTAAGGTTCATAATATCGTTACCGTAGCTACCTTGGATAAAGATAGAAGCATCCCAGTTTTTGTAGTGGAAATTGTTAGTGAAACCAAATGTAAACTTAGGGTGAGGGTTACCTATAAGGGTTTTATCAAGCTCGTTTACAACACCATCTCCGTTAACATCTTTGTACTTAATATCACCTGCTTCTATTGCCTGACCAAACTGCTGTGGCGCAGCGGCAGCATCTGCAGCGTTTCTTACAATACCTTCAGAAACATATCCGTAGAACATACCTATAGGCTGGCCTACAACGGTGTTTGTTACATCGTAAGACATAAAGCCGTTAAGGTTTACAGGCTGCGTAAGTACAAGGCCGTTTTGTATAGAAGTCAGCTGGTTTTTGTAGTGAGAAAATACAAGCGTAGAGTTCCACTGCAGTTCGCCTTTGCTGTTGTAAGTAAGGGTAATATCATAACCGTTGTTCTTCATAGAACCAAGGTTAGAATAAGGAGCATCCATACCTCCGTAGAAGCCTTCTCCACCGGTTAGGAAAGCAGGCAGCGGCACCTGGAATAAGAAGTCTTTTGATTTTTTGCTGTACACGTCTATGCTTGCAGAAAGGCGTGAACTAAACAATGAAAAATCAAGACCGAAGTTAGTTTGCTGCATAGACTCCCATGTAAGGTTAGGGTTAGGGAAATTAGACGGCAGAAAGCCGGCTCCTAAGCCTGAGTTCTGCTGGGTAAGTGTAGCACTATACCTGGCCTGAGGGATTTGCTGGTTACCGGTTTCACCATAACCAACCCTGAATTTAATGTTGTCTACATATTTTTTAGTAGCTTCCATAAATGGCTCGTTACTTAATTTCCAAGAACCTGCCACTGAAGGGAAATAACCGGTTTGTTTGTCTTTTACGGTTGGGTCAAAACGAGATGAACGGTCGCTCCTTACAGAAGCAGAAACGCCATATTTGTTTCCAAAGTCGTAAATCACCCTTCCGAATAACGACGCAATAGAGCCGCTACCTTTATAACCTGTTACTTTAAAGCTGTTAGCATCGGCCAGGTTTACCGTGTGTGGGTCGTTAGCCAGGAAACCTGTAGAGAAGATTTCATTACCCTCCCAGTGGCTGTCGTTTGCTTCCTGACCTGCAAGTACGGTTACGTGGTGTTTGCCAAATGTATTGTCGTACGTAAGTAAGTTTTTAATGTTTACCGAGTACCAGTTTTGGTTACGCTCTGTAGAAAAAGCAATAGGGTTGTTTTGTATACCAAAGCTGTATGTAGGTACAAAATAATGGTTTTCGCTAAACTCAGTGTTGGCACTGGCTTCAATCCTATACTTAAGGCCTTTAATGATTTCGGCTTCTGCGTAAGCATTACCCATAAAATTTTTACGGATAAGTTTGTTTTGCTTAGTAAGTGCTTCTGCTACAGGGTTAAAGTAGTATACCCCCGAAGAGTTTTGTGCAGAACCTGCAAACGATCCGTCTGGGTTTCTTACCGGTACATCTGGCGTTTGCTGAAGCATATTGCTTATAATACCTGAGTAACTCTGGTTTATAGTAATGTTTTCGTTAGTAACACCGGCATTAGTATTAACACCTACACGAAGCCAGTCTTTTACCTTAGTATCAAGGTTTATTTTGGCAGTGTAACGCTTAAAGCCAGAACCTATCTGCGTGCCTTCCTGATCAAGAAGTCCTCCTGAGATGTAGTACGATGTATTTTCAGATCCGCCTGAGAAAGAAAGCTGGTGGCTTTTTCCTATCGCTGTCTGGAAAACCGCATCCTGCCAGTCTGTACCTTTACCAAGTAGTTCAGGGTGAGCAAACTCCGGCCTTAGCTGGCTGTCTGCAAATCCAAATATTGGTGAAAGCTCATTTTGGTGACGGGCATACTGCCTAAGGTCCATCATATCCAGCTTTTTGTAAATGGTAGCTGCGGTAGTGTAGCCTTCGTAAGAAAGTTTACCGCTTCCTTTTTTACCTGATTTGGTTGTAATGATGATTACACCATTTGCACCTCTTGATCCGTAGATTGCTGTAGCTGAAGCATCTTTAAGGATATCTATGCTAAGGATGTCGTTAGGGTTAATCATAGATAGCGGGCTTACTGCGTTGTTACCAGAATCGCCAGAGCTGCCAAAGTCGTTAGCTGCCATAGGGCGGCCGCTCATAGACTTACCGGTAGCATCTCCTGAAACCGGAACACCATCTATAATGTAAAGCGGCTCGTTAGTACCGCTAATAGAGGTTGTACCACGTACCCTTATAGATACGGCACTACCCGGTGCTCCTGAGTTGTTAGATACAGATACACCCGCAGCCTTACCCTGTATCATTTGGTCTACAGAGGTTTGTTTAAGGTTTTCAATATCTTTTGTACGTATAGATGAAACTGAACTGTTAAGATCTTCTTTCTTTTGAGTACCGTAACCTATAACCACCACTTCATCAAGGGTTTTAGAGGCTTCGGCCAGTTTCACATTAATTTTGGTTTTGCCTTTTACGGCTACTTCTTCGGTTGTAAAACCTATGAAGCTGAAAACAAGTGTACCGTTTTCCGGTACTTCAATGGTGTAGTCGCCATCCAGGCCTGTGGCTACCCCGTTCTGTGTGCCTTTTACGGTTACATTTACCCCCGGAATGGTCATTCCTTTTTCGTCCGATACCACGCCGCTTACCTTGTGCTGTGCATGCAAACTCCCTGCAAAACAGAGCGACAGCAAGCAGAAAAGGGCTCGTCCTTTAGTACACCATTTAATAACTTTGTGTAGTGTATTACCCATAGTAAAATTTGTGTTTGGTGAGCTACTAATTCGCAATTAATAAGGTTAGAAATTTAGCTATCAATAATTTTAGGGTTCTTTTATTGATGAAAACAAATTTAGACTTAACCCCTGCAGTAGGTTAATAATATTTTATCTTGTCATTTTAATATTTCCTCTAACGTTTGCGTAGCGTTTGTACTTTAATATATATACTACAAATAAAAACAGGGTTAAATTGTTTAAAAACAATAAATTAACCCTGTTATTTGTGTTTGTGAAGCAATGAGTGTATTGTACTTTTTTGTCAAAATCATACCGCTTATAAAAAGCGTTTCATACCCTGGAACTCATCCCGGTACTGGCTTGGCGTTGTTTTTTTTATGCTTTTAAAAATCCGGTTGAAGTTGGCTATATTGTTAAAACCGCTTTTATAAGCAATCTCACTTATGCTAAGGTCTTTTTCTATCAGCCAGCGTGCGGCATACCCTACACGTATATCGTTAAGGTAGTTTACAAATGTTTTATTAGTGCGCTTTTTTATAAAGCGGTTAAACGATACGGGGCTCATACTGGCTGCAGAGCTTACATCGTCAAGCGTGATTTTTTCGCTAAAGTTGCGTTGAATATACTCGTACACCAGCTTCATTTTATCGTCATCTTCAAAAACATCGCTGTCTACCGTGTAATTGCTCAGCAGGCGCTGGTTACGTGAGTTGGCCATATCGTGCAGGATTGACATTATTTCAAGGAAATAGTCCATGCCATCGAGCTTGCTTATGCGCCTGAACCGTTCTGCCAGCTCATTAGATGTTTTTTTAGAAAACAATATACCATGGTTGCTGCGGTTAAACATATCTTTGATGGGGCGCATTATGCGGCGCTCAAGCAAAGAGTCGTCAAACAGGTCGTTGTGAAACTGTATGGTAATCTCGTTGATGTCTTTGTTTTTGCATTTAAACAGTTCCCATCCATGGGGCAGGTTAGGCCCTACGAGTACAAGCTCTATGTCGTCTATTTCTTCAATGTGGTCGCCTACAATGCGTTTTACGCCCTTTCCGCCCAAAATAAAGTTAATTTCGTATTCGGGGTGGTAGTGTATAGGGAACTCAAAGGTGTCTTTGTGCCGGTCAAATACCAGGAAGCTGTCGTCTTTAGATAAAGGCGGTATTTCGCGATGAAATTTTTGGTTGTCCATAGCTACTACAACGTTTGTAAAATTTTGTTACAATAATGATAAAATAGTATTAACTGATATTGAATGCCCGTTATATCTTTGGCATTATCAAAAATGGGCTGATAAAATTATACTGTTGGAAATTATCAATCTAATTAATTAAGAATTTTACAATGAAGTAAAATTTTTTTGAAGCACATGCAAATATAGATGAAAAATAATATTACCATACTTTTAGCCGGAATTTTTCTTGTATCATGCAAAAGCACATCGCAAACTGCAGGGGTACAGGTGCTTCCTGCCGATAAGAATGCCACACCGGAAACCGTAACCTTATACCAAAATTTGTTTAAATCACGAGAAAAAGGATATTTTTTTGGTCATCAGGATGCATTGGCTTACGGTGTTAACTGGCGTTATGAAGAAGGC
This sequence comes from Flavobacterium sp., assembly GCA_012270005.1. Classification (GTDB taxonomy): domain Bacteria; phylum Bacteroidota; class Bacteroidia; order Flavobacteriales; family Flavobacteriaceae; genus Flavobacterium. Next base: position 22,460 of record JAAXJD010000072.1, read on the forward strand.
CGCAGCGACGTAAAAGATGTTACCGGCGATTACCCCGCGGTATACGGCTGGGATCTTGGCCGTATAGAGGATAAAGCAGATAAAGACCTCGATGGTGTGCCGTTTAGTAACCAAAAACGTTACGTGCAGCAAGTGTACAAGTGGGGTGGCATTAACACCTTTAGTTGGCTCATGAATATCCCGCTAACTTGCAAATACGGCGGGACTAACGAGCCGGGTACTGTGGCTTCGGTGCTTCCGGGGGGAGCAAAGCATGAGTTGTTTAAGACTTGGCTTGATAATGCAGCCGCGTATTTTCTTACACTTAAAGGTAAAGATGGCAAGCTTATTCCTATATTATTCCGTCCGTACCATGAGTTTACCGGAAACTGGTTTTGGTGGTGTAAAAATACTACCACCCCGGAACAGTTTAAAGCACTATGGAAGTTTACGGTTGAGTATTTTGAAGCCAAAGGCGTACACAACCTGTTGTATGTGTACAACACATCAGACTCCGGGGTAGAAACCAAAGCTGATTTTATGGAATACTATCCTGGTGATGCTTATGTAGATATGGTTAGCTTTGATATTTACCAGGGAGGAGAGGAAGCTGCCAAACGCGATAAATTTGCGGCAGACACCCACCGCCTTGTAGGTATAATAGACGAGGTGGCACGCGAACACAACAAGCTTTCCGCTATTGCCGAAACGGGTTTTGAGCAAATTCCGTATGCTACCTGGTGGACAGAAACGCTTACAAATGCCATTGCTGACCGAAAAATATCGTACGTACTGGTATGGCGTAACCATGGGTGGAATGAGTACATGACACCACCGCGCATGCACTACTATGCGCCGTACAAAGGGCATAAGTATGAGGCGGACTTTGTAAAATACTACAACCAGCCGGAAACCCTTTTCCAAAAAGAAGCAACAAAACTAAACCTTTATAAAAAATAAGCGTTTTACATACGCTTGCCTTGTTATATAATGAGACTTACAGCTATAGACCTCTCTATTATTGCCGCGTATTTTTTACTTATGGTGGCAATAGGTATTATAATGAAAAACCGCGCCAAGCGCAGTAAAGACAGCTACCTTATGGGGGGCAAAGTGCTTCCGTGGTATATGCTGGGCCTTAGCGATGCTAGCGATATGTTTGATATAAGTGGTACCATGCTGCTGGTTAGTATGGCGTTTTTATACGGATTTAAAAGTGTATGGATTCCGTGGATGTGGCCTGTGTTTAACCAGGTGTTCCTTATGGTGTTCCTGAGTAAATGGCTTAGGCGAAGCAATGCTACTACCGGTGCCGAGTGGCTAGGTACGCGTTTTGGCCTAACTGATAAAGGGGTGCGCAGCAGCCATGCTGTAGTAGTAGTGTTTGCGCTTATGCTTTGTGTGGGTTATATGGCCTATGCATTTGTGGGTGTGGGCGAATTCCTTGAAATATTTATACCATACGATACTATAAAAGGTGCAGTACCATTTTTGGATCAGCATGTAGAGCAGTTTGCCGCAGGCTCAGCCGAATATAAAGCAGCATTGCTTGATGCTAAACATTTTACGGCACAGTTTTACGGTGTAAGCATTTGCATTGTAGCTACATTTTATAGTATAGTAGGAGGTATGCACGGTATTGTACTGGCCGACTTTATTAAGTACATGATTATGATTGTGTGTTCGCTTTTTGTGGGTACCATAGCCATGATGGCGCTTGCAGACAGCGGTATTGTATTTACAGATAAAATGCCACTGGGGTGGGACAGCCCGTTGTTTGGCGCAGAACTTGGGCTCGACTGGCAAACCATATTACCCGAAGCACAGCACAAGCTGGAGCAGGATGGGTATAAGCTGTTTTCTGCTGTGGTAGCCATGATGTTTTTTAGCGGCGTGCTAAAAAGCCTTGCCGGCCCTGCACCTAACTACGATTGCCAAAAAATATTAAGTACCAAGTCGCCGGAGGAAGCCAGTAAAATGAGTGGATTCATTTCTATTATACTGCTGCCTATACGTTACTTTATGACAATGGGCTTATGTATACTGGGCGTGCTTTACTTTAAAGACCTTGAAATAAACCATACGGCAGACGGTATTAACTTTGAAAGCATAATGCCTGCTGTAATTAACAAATATCTGCCTGTAGGGCTTGTGGGGCTGGTACTTGCCGGATTCCTGGGGGCTTTTATGAGTAACTTTAGCGGCACGCTAAATGCAGGGCAGGCGTATATAGTAAACGACATTTACCTGAAGTATTTTAAGCCAGATGCGGGCAGGAAACAAATCATCCGTATGGGGTATCTTTCAGGAACGCTTATGGTAATCCTGGGTGTAGGCCTTGGCTTGCTTATAAAAGATGTAAACATGATATTCAACATTATCACCGCAGGGCTGTATGGGGGCTTTGTGTGTGCTAATGTACTCAAATGGTACTGGTGGCGCTTTAATGCTACCGGTTTCTTCTGGGGAATGCTTGCTGGTATCATAGCCAGCGCCATACCACCGTTTTTATCGGTTACGGGCATCAGCCATTTCTTTGATGGTACCCGTATGTTGTACTTTTTCCCGGTGTTTTTTGTAATCCAGTTGGCAGCCTGTATTTTGGGTTCTTACGCGGCGCCTCCAACGAATACCGAAACGCTGGTTAATTTCTACAAAACCGTAAGGCCGTGGGGTATGTGGAAACCCATACACGAGCTTGCACAACAACAAGACCCGGCTCTGCAAAAGAACAAGAACTTTGGCATAAACATGGCGAACGTGGCTATGGGCATGGCAGGACAAATTTTGCTTACGCTGTTGCCTATGTACTTTATCTTAAGTAAATGGACCGGGTTTTTTACTGTGTTGATTTTACTCGCGGTAATATTTGCCGTAATGAAAAAAACATGGTGGAACAGGCTTACCGACTTTTAAAAACAAAACGATTACACCAATTATTACAAAAGGAAATTGGATATGATTACTGAAAACACGGTTGTAATACCAAACTACGACGCGTTGGTAAAAGCCCACCGCGAACTGATAGAAAAAAAGAATGAGCCAGCAGCAGCCGGTAATGGTGTGTACACGCGTTATAAAAACCCTGTGGTTACAGCGGCACATATTCCGCTGCACTGGAGGTACGACCTTAATGCCGAGACTAATCCGCATGGTATGGAACGCATAGGTTTTAACGCCGCGTTTAATGCCGGTGCCACCAAATGGAACGGCAAGTACATTATGTGCGTTCGTGTAGAAGGTGTAGATCGTAAATCGTTCTTCGCCATTGCCGAAAGCCCTAATGGTATAGATAACTTTGAGTTTTGGGACAATCCGGTGGGTATCCCTCAGCTTGATGGTATTGATGATACCAATGTGTACGACATGAGGCTTATTCAGCACGAAGACGGTTATGTGTACGGTATTTTTTGTACCGAGCGCAAAGACCCTACCGCCCCTAAAGGCGATACCAGTTCGGCTGTAGCCAATGCAGGTATTGTGCGTACTAAAGACCTTATAAACTGGGAGCGCCTGCCCGACCTGATTAGTAATACAGGCCAGCAGCGCAATGTGGTACTGCATCCGGAGTTTGTAAACGGAAAGTATGCAGTATACACGCGCCCTCAGGATGGTTTTATAGACGTGGGTAGCGGAGGCGGTATTGGCCTGGGCTTTATCGATAAAATGGAAAATCCTGAAGTTCAGGATGAAAAAATCATCTGCGGTAAAGTATACCATACCATTTACGAACTTAAAAATGGCCTTGGCCCGGCACCTATAAAAACCGAAAAAGGTTGGCTTCACCTGGCGCATGGTGTGCGTAACACTGCGGCGGGGCTACGCTATACGTTGTACATGTTTATGACCGATATTAACGAGATAGATAAGGTTACACACCACCCTGCAGGTCATTTTATGGCTCCTGAAGGCATTGAACGTGTGGGCGATGTAAGCAATGTATTGTTTTCTAACGGCTGGATAGCCGATGAAGATGGCACAGTATATATTTACTACGCATCGTCTGATACGCGCATGCACGTAGCGGTTTCTACCGTAGACAAACTGGTAGATTATGTAATCAATTCGCCTGTAGATACCTTTACTTCGGCAGGTTCGGTACAAACCATAATAGATCTTGTAGACAGCAACAAGAAGTTTTTATAATGATGCCACTTAAAGAAGCCATGCACTACGAGCTGAAAAGCATACTGGAGTATTGGGAAAAAAATACGGTAGATACGGTTAATGGTGGCTTTATAGGCACAGTTGACTGTAACGAACAAAAAGACTATTCAGCCGAGAAAGGCTCCGTAATGAATGCCCGCATTTTGTGGGCATTTGCTGCGGCATATCCTGTTACAAAAAATGAGGTGCACTTGCAGCTGGCACACCGCGCATACAATTACCTGTCTACTTATTTTTATGATAAGGTGAACGGCGGTTTGCTTTGGAGTGTAAATGCTGATGGTTCGCCTAAGGATACCAAAAACCAAATCTATGCGCTGGCATTTGCCATTTACGGGCTTTCGGAATACTATGCCGTTACCCGTAATGATGATGCCCTTAATCTTGCCATCAATCTTTATTATAAGATAGAGGAGCATAGTTTTGATAAAGAATACTCAGGTTATTTAGAAGCTTTTACGCGCGAATGGCAACCGATTGACGATCTTCGCCTGAGCGAAAAAGATGCTAACGAAAAGAAAACCATGAATACCCACCTGCATATTGTAGAAGGGTATGCTAACCTGTACAGGGTTTGGCCCGACGCAGGTTTAAAGAGCGTTATAAAACAACTGCTCATTACCATAAATAACCATTTTATGGATATAGAAACCGGTCACCTGCACCTGTTTTTTAATGAAGAATGGGTAGAGAAGCCGGACGTAATTTCTTACGGGCATGATATTGAGGCGGCTTGGTTACTGTTGTGGTGCGCAGAGGTAATAAACGATGTACAGCTTATAGAAATTTATAAGAAGCACGCCGTTATTATGGCCGATGTTACCTTTGAGGGGGTAGATACTGATGGCGGGCTTTGGTACGAATACGATCCGCACGAAGACCATCTTATAGCCGAAAAGCACTGGTGGCCGCAAAGCGAATTTATGATAGGTATGGTTAATGCCTGGCAGCTTACGGGTGATGAAAAATATCTTGTTGCTGCAAACCAAAATTGGGAGTTTACAAAAAAATATATACTGGATACCGTAAATGGTGAGTGGGTATGGGGCGTTAATGCTGATTATTCACTGATTTTAAAAGATAAGGCGGGTTTCTGGAAATGCCCTTACCATAACAGCAGGGCATGCCTGGAGCTTATAAAGCGCCTGTAACCACATAAAGGTAGTAAGACGCCTTTGTAAATGCTCATTTAAAACTATTTATTGGGTTAAAGCCTGCAAGATGTTGTTTTGCAGGCTTTTATTTTTTGTGCCGTACATAGCGGCGTATGAAAATATAATATGTTTTTTTGACAAAATAGCAGTATCCCGAAAACGATTGATATGCTAATTTGCAATAACCAAAATGAAGGGTATTTTGATCCTTTTTTGGAATTCACAAGCTATGAAGAAGATTTTAATTGTGGTACTTGCCCTTGGGTTGGCATCGTGCAGCGGAGACGATAACAAGGCCGCTGCTACAACTACGCCACCCGTGCAGACCGATGTGCTTACGGCACAAAATGTACGTTCTTACCTGGCCGATCCTAATGCCACAGCCGAAACGGTAGCCCTGTTTTACAATCTGCACAATACACAGAAATCAAAATTCCTTATAGGGCAGCAAGACGCGTTTAACGCTTTTTATCAGGATGCCGCCGGCAGTTCGGATATAAAAAAAGCTACGGGCAGCGACCCTGCGCTTTTGGGCTCAGACTTTATGTTTATTACCGATAATCAAAATGACGGTACACCTCAAAACTGGTTTTACCAGCAGGAAGTTATCATAACCAATCACGTTAAGGAGGCTTATAATAAGGGTATGGTAAATACCTTTAGCTGGCACCTGCGCGAGCCGTATCGCGGCACATCGTTTTACACCAGCGATATGACTGCTCAGGAAAAAGCAAATGCGTTTGCCAGCATACTTCCGGGAGGAGAAAACCACGGATATTTTAAGCAAAAGCTAGATAAGGTAGCCAGTGTGCTAAACAACCTTAAAGGAGCCGATGGCAAGCTGATACCGGTTATTTTCCGCCCGTTCCATGAGTTTGACGGTAATTGGTTTTGGTGGGGCGCTGCCTACTGTACACCAGACCAGTACAAACAGGCATGGCAGTTTTTAGTAACCTACCTGCGCGATACTAAGGGCGTACACAATATACTGTATGCTTACTCGCCAGATAACAGTTATACTACTTCCGCTAAGTACCTGGAGCGTTATCCGGGAGATGCTTACGTAGATGTGCTGGGTATGGATAATTACGGCGATTTTAGCAACGGCAGTACACAAGGCGTTACAAATGCCGGCAATAAAATAAAAATGGTATCGACATTGGCACAGGAAAGAGTTAAAATCTGCGCCATGACCGAAACAGGTTACCGGGTAACGGCCACTACGGCACCTTTGGCTGGTTTTTTCAGTACAAATATGTACAACGCCCTTACGGCAAATGATAGTAAGGTAGCATATGTAATGTTTTGGTACAACGACGCTACAGGGTATTATGTACCACCATCGGGACAGAGCAATACCCAGGATTTTAAAGACTTTGCTTCGAAATCAAAATCGGTATTACAGCACAACATACCTGCTATGTATACCATTACACAATAGGTTAAAATTTGGGTTAATGTTTTTCGTAGGGCGCGGCTCTTGAGGAGGGGCTGCGCCCTCTTTTTACCCCGAAAAAAGATATATTTTATGATGCACATATTAAAAACTACCCTTGCACTTACGGCAATGGGGCTAAGTATTTCCTGCGCAGCCCAAAAAAACACTGCGGGTCCTGAGCATATTACCGTAAAGGGAACAGCGTTTTATAAAGGCAATAAACCCTACCATTACATTGGGGCTAACTACTGGTATGGCAGCCTGCTGGCCAGTAAAAGCGTGGGCGATCGTACCCGCCTTGCTAAGGAGCTGGACGAGCTAAAAGCAAACGGTATAGACAACCTCCGTATACTGGTTGGTGCCGAAGGGGGCACGCAGGACTTTACCGTAAAGCCAGCGCTGCAGCCACAGCAAGGCGTGTATAACGATGACCTGCTCGATGGACTGGATTATTTGCTTAATGAGTTACGGAAGCGTAATATGTATGCCGTGCTTTATTTGGGGAATAACTGGGAGTGGAGTGGCGGTATGGCGCAATACCTGGAATGGAACGGCAAGGGCACATTGCCTAACCCTAACATTCCGCCCAATACCTGGCCGCAATTTATGGACTACGTAAAGCAGTTTCATCAGTGTGTGCCATGCCAGGAGGCCATGAAAAAGCACATTGCCAAAATAATTACACGTACTAACGCGTACAGTAAGGTAAAGTACACGGAAGACAATACCATTATGGCGTGGCAAATAGCCAATGAACCACGTGTATTTACAGCTGATAATGAAGGACATTTTACCACCTGGTTAAATGATGTGGTGGACACCATAGACCAGCTGGATGGCTATCACCTGATTTGTACCGGAAGCGAAGGCAAGGCAGGTTCGGCAGATGATATAGCCATATATGAGCGTACCCACAATAACCCTAAGATAGATTATCTTACCATGCACATCTGGCCTAAGAACTGGGGTTGGTACAAACACGAAACGCCCGCCGAAACGCTTCCTGTCGCGATTAATAAAACCATGGAATACATAGACCAGCACATAGCGGTAGCCGAAAAGCTGAACAAACCATTGGTGCTGGAGGAATTCGGTTTACCCCGAACACACGAAAGCCTGGACAGGAAAGTACCTGCCACAGACCGCGAGGTGTATTACAAAGCTATTTTTGATAAGCTGCAAAGCAGCATAAAACAACATAAGGCATTTACCGCACTTAATTTTTGGGGCTATGGCGGTACCGGTAAAAACAATCCGTCACAGGGCCATTGGCACGAAGGCGATGCATTTACTGCAGACCCACCACAAGAGCCACAGGGGCTTAATACGGTTTTTAGTACCGATACGGGTATGCTAAAAATGATTAAAAAGTATAATATGGCGATTCGAAAATAACAAAATATTTTATCGAATACCGGCCAGTGCAAGGCAAACGTTTTGTGTTGGTTACGTAAAAGAGCCTTTTTGTTTAATTAGCTTTTAATTAACTCAAAAGGCTTTCTTAATTAAGGTGTTATCGTAAAATAGAGTGGGTCCTTTTGGATAATAACAAATCAAAACCTATACGTTATGCCATTTATCTTAAACACCAACACCGGCCTTACCGGTACACCCGAAGAGGTACAAATCTATTATCAGGAAGTAGGCGAGGGTAACCCTGTGGTACTTATACACGGCTGGCCCCTGAACCTGGAAATGTGGGAGTACCAGTTTAACGAACTCCCTAAGCATAACATACGTGTAATAGCCTATGACCGCCGTGGCTTTGGTAAGTCGTCTAAACCGTGGGAGCCGTATACGTACGACGCCTTTGCACAGGACTTAAAGGCGCTGCTTGAAACGCTGGACCTGTATAATGTTACCCTTGTAGGGTTTAGTATGGGTGGGGGTGAAGTAGCCCGTTTCCTTTCTAAATACAACAATGAAGGCAGGGTTACAAAAGCGGCTTTTGTAAGTTCGGTAACGCCGTTTTTGCTTAAAACCGATAGTAATCCGGATGGTGTTCCGCAAGAGCAGTTTGATGGCATACAACAACAGCTTGAAGATGACCGTGCGCATTTCCTTACCGGTTTTGGTAAGCAGTTTTATGGCGTACACCTGTTTAGCAACCCCGTAAGCGAAGAACGGCTACAGCAGGATTCGGTGCTGGCATTACAGGCTGCAGGTTATGCTACCATAAAAGCTATGCAGGCATGGTCTACAACCGACTTTAGGGATGACTTAACCTGTATAAAAGTGCCTACGCTTGTAATACATGGTAAAGCCGACGAAACGGTTCCTATTGATATATCTGGTGAAAAGACTGCGGCTGCTATTCCTCAGGCTAAGTTTGTAGTGTTTGACGATGCCCCTCACGGATTGGTGTACACTCACAAAGAAAAGTTTAATGAGGAGATTATAAGTTTTATAAACAGTTAATAACTGAAGATAAGTTTAACTACAGGCGGCGCATTTCTTGCGCCGCTTTTTTTGTTGGTCTGCTTTTTAGAATTGTTTGTAAAATTATTGCTCGTTACTTCTCTTGCTAGTGCCACTACCACTACCTGTTTGGTTAAGCCGTTATCAACCAGTAAAGAGAAACCCTTTCTATTATTAAATCCGTTATATTTTTTAGTTTTTTTACTTAAAAAGCATCGTTTTAAAACAATCATTGCTACTATATTTGTTTCCTTATAAATCATCAACGTAAAAACTATGAAGTTAAAAACTACTTTTTGTTTAATGCTTTTTTATTCGCTTTTTGCTACCGCCCAAAACGATTTGTGTGCCGGAGCTACTACTTTAACGCCTTCGGCGACCATGTATAGCACGCAGGGAAGTTTTAGTGGCAGTTCTTTAGATGGAACTGCTTCGGCCTGTGCTCCTAATACGTCTCAGGATGTGTGGTACAAGTTTGTAGCTACTGACCAAACAATGTACGTGGAGGTGTATAATGCCACAAACATAGGCCTTGATGTAGCTATGGAAATTTACAATGGCGATTGTAGCGGCACTTTATTGGTCTGTAAAAACAGTAATAACGCCACACAGGGCTATGAAAGCTATTTTGGTAATAATTTTGTTGTGGGGCAAACATACTATATAAGGATACTGAACGCTTCTGCAAATTTTTCTGCCTCAAACTTTAATATCGGCGTACAGAAATTCCCCACACCTGCAAACGATTTGTGCACCAGTGCTACCACCATAGTTCCGAGTACCACGTTCATCAATAACCCGGGAAGTTTT
>JAAXJD010000038.1 GCA_012270005.1 Flavobacterium sp.
CCCCCCACCCCTCCAGCTCGCATCTTGGCCTACCTCGATACCACATGCGTCGTATCTTAGAGTAATATGAATAGTCAGTCCTTTACTTTCAATAGTATACAAGGGTAGCGATATTGTCGGCAGCCCAGTTGATAAGTCTACAGGATAACTACCATACTTAAGAAAAGAAGCTGCCTCTGGAGACTTAGCGGCATAGTTAGGTATCTCAAAGCCCTGAGTCTGCTGTCCACACATATATATGGTAAAAAGACCACACAAGAAAAGTAAATAAAATTTCATATTTTATTAATTGGTTTACTTATTGATTGATTTAATAACTTTAACTGATTCGGTTCCTTTATCGGTTTTTACCTCTACTATATATACTCCTTCCGGAAATGTTGAAGTCTCCAAAGGTATCGTACGCGAGGTAACATCAAAATGCTGTAGCTGACGACCGTTAAGATCAAACACTGATACACTGCCGGAGGTGAAATCAAAACCTACGATAATGTTTGTATATTGTACCGCAGGATTCGGGATGGCCTCTATACGGTTGCGCTGATCGGTTTTCTTTTTCTTTTGCTTATCGCCCATTTTTACCACCCAATAATCATTACTGCCTTTCCCGCTATACCTGTCCCGGGACATGGCGCCGCTGCTGGTACCGGCTAAAATGTAATCGCCATCTCGCGTTTCTATGAGCCTGGTAAGCTTATCTTCACCATTACTGCCTACGGTTTGTTTCCAAAGTTCTTCGCCTTCTGCAGAAATTTTCAGGGCTATGTAGTCATTAATTTCTGCTTTGTCTTTTTTGGTAGTATAACCTAAGACCTCGCTCTGGGCGTAACCGCCCAGAAGCATGGTTCCGTCTGTATTTTCAATTAAGGATGTAAGTACATCCACTTTACCAGTGTCGAACGTTTTTTGCCACAGGACTTCGCCATCTTCTTTAAGCTTAAGTATCCAGAAATCAGTACCACTTTTGTTTGAAACAGCTTTATTACCTGTACTACTCGAAGCAGAATAACCTCCTACAATATAGCCGCCGTCTGTGGCTTGCTTCACTGATGATATGTGGTCATCTTCTTCTCCTCCAAAAACGCGCTGCCATTCCATATTACCTTTATTATTGAGCTTAACAACCCAATAATCCCCAAGGCCATAGCCGTCTTCTGTTTTGTCTATAGAGGTAGGTGAATTAGTATATAAACCTATAATAACACCACCTTCTTTGGTAGGCGCAAGGCTTTCAAGCACGTCATTGTACTCACCTCCCAGCGTACGTTGCCATTCCACTTTGCCCTTACTGTCGAGTTTTACAATCCAGCCATCCATACCACCACGGCTTTCATCCCACTTGCCATAGGGATCTACACCGCCTTTGCGTACTTTAATACTCAGCGGCGAACTTGAAGAACCACCCACAATGTAACCCCCATCGGCAGTCGGCACAATAGCTTTTACCAAATCCTGTCCGGGACCGCCAAGGGTACATTGCCATTCTTCGCCGCCACGGGCATTGAGTTTCATAATCCAAATATCCTCACGGCCAAAGGCTTCACTTTGCTTGGTGTATTCTTTTCCTGACTCTGAAGTACCTGCCAAAATAAAACCTCCATCTTTAGTGTTGCGTATGCTGTAAAGCAGGTCTGACCCTAAACCGCCAAGGTTCTTCTGCCAGTCAAGTTCTCCATGCTCATCCATCTTCCATATCCAGAAATCCAGGTCGCCTATGTTTTCCTCGTCTTTATTCCCGGATTTTTTTGATAAGGATGCCCCTGCTAGTATAAATCCGTAGTCAGCAGTAGGCTGAGCATCTAATAAATAATCGGCTTGTTTCCCTCCGTAGGATTTCTCCCATAAGATGTTTTGCGCTTGACTAGAAGTATAGCACAAAAAGGCCAAGGCTAAAGGCCTCAGATATTTTAAAGTCATAAAAAAAGTTTTATGCAACGATAAGTACGGACTGGGATTTGGGATTTCGGTCGGACTTGGTTTGGTTGCTGGTTTAACAAAGGCAAAATTATTAAAATTTGCTTAAGATTATATTCTTTGATGTTAATTAATGATTACGGCTTAATAAAAGAGTCCGAGAATAACATTTCTGGTTAATCCACTGAGAACGAAAAGTTATTCCACCGTTTTGCCTAAGGATGGAGCAGTGATTAGGATTTTGTTGCACAAAAGAAAAAACATGCAAGGATTTCCGTGCAGACCTTTGATGGTAAGAATGGTCTATTTTGATGAGGGGTTCGAACCCCCGACCCCCTCGGTGTAAACGAGGTGCTCTGAACCAGCTGAGCTAATCGCCCCAATCTATTGCTTTACGTCGCTGTGATTAGTTCCGTATTGCGAGTGCAAAGATAACACAGTTTTTAATATCTGCAAGCGTTTTGCTATAAAATTTCCGCTACCACAAAAGTACTACCACCCACATACACCACATCAGTAAGCGCAGCATCCTGAAGCGCAGCAGAGTACGCATCTGTTACATTCTGAAATATTTTTCCAAAAATTTTATATTTTTTTGCTTCCTCCGCTAAAACTTCCGCATCGAGACCTCGAGGTACACCAGGGCGACAAAAATAATACACGGCATCTTGCGGAAACAAGGGCAAAATTTCATCGAGTTTCTTATCATTTACCAATCCCAGTACAAAACGCAGCTTAGTATGGGGTAATGATTGTAATTGGCGCAACACTGGTTGCATGCCGTGGCTGTTATGTGCTGTATCTGTAATTACAACCGGCGCATTACGCAGTTGTTCCCAGCGTCCGCGCAGACCGGTATTCTTTATTACATTAACCAATCCCGTCTTTATGTGTTCCTCTTTAATAGAAAGCGACTGCTGTAACACCTCAACGGTTTGAAGTACGGTGGCGACATTCTTTTTTTGGTAATCTCCATTAAGCTCCCTATCGTACTCCGGCCAAGTTTTTTCCGATGCAAAGTAAATCGCTGCTTTTTCCTCCAGGGCTTTTTTAATAAAAACAGGTTTAGTTTCATCGGTATACTCCCCTATTACTACAGGAACCGTGTTTTTTATAATGCCTGCCTTCTCTGCGGCTATTTTCGCCGGGGTATCGCCCAAAAACTGGGTGTGGTCCATACCGATATTAGTAATTACCGAAACCAGCGGTGTAATAATATTGGTACTGTCCAGCCTTCCTCCCATTCCGGTTTCTATAACAGCAATGTCTACATCTTCTTTTACAAAATAGTCGAATGCCAGCCCTACTGTCATTTCAAAAAAACTAAGTGACTGCGCCTCAAAAAATGCCTTGTTCTGAGCAATGAAAGCCACCAGACAATCCTCGCTGATTTCTTCACCGTTTATTTTAATACGCTCCCTGAAATCTTTTAGGTGAGGCGATGTATAAAGTCCGGTTTTATAGCCAGCTTCCTGTAAAATACTTGCCAGCATGCTCGATGTACTTCCTTTGCCATTAGTTCCGGCTATATGTATACATTTCAGCCTGGTTTCAGGATTTCCTAAATGTTTTGCCAGCAGTAACGTATTAGACAAATCTGCCTTATAAGCCGAAGCACCCTGCATTTGATACATGGGCAGCTGGCCAAACATCCACTCTGTAGTTTCTTTATAATTCATCTTAAATAAAAAAATGGGGCTCTATAAAAGCCCCATCTAAGTTATGTAATTTATGCGTTATACAAGCTGCCTCAGCGCAATTTCAAATGCTGTAAAGCTAACACCTGTTTTGTTGCTGTTTTTAGCGTATACGGCTTCTATGGCGTTTTTAATAATATCACTTGCATCTTTAAATACAGCTTCATCTGTCATAGATACTTTTGTTTCCATAAAGTAAGCAAAAACGCGTGCCATACCACAGTTAGAAATAAAGTCCGGAATTAGGCTAACTTTTTTATCTGTTGCCTCCATAATAGGGCCAAAGAAAATTTCTTTATCTGCAAAAGGAACATTCGCACCGCATGATATTACCTCAAGGCCGGCATTAACCATGGCGTCTACCTGCTCTCCTGTAACCAGTCTTGACGCAGCACAAGGAGCAAATATCTCTGCACCTACGCTCCACACCTTTTCATTAAGTTCGGCAAACGGAACCATATTCTCAGCTACCAGCTTATTACCGTCTTTGTTTAAAAACAGCTGTTTTATCTCCTCAAAAGAGAAACCATTTTCATTAATCAGGCCGCCTTCCCTGTCTATAATACCTACAATTTTAGCACCCATTTTAGCAAGATAAAACGCTGCTGCAGAACCTACATTACCAAAGCCCTGCACTATAGCCCTCTTACCTTGTATGTCGCCGCCGTAGATATTATAAAAATGGTGCACTGCCTCTGCCACGCCGTAGCCTGTAATCATATCGGCAACGGTATATTTCCTGTTTACATCTGGCGAAAATGCAGGGTTTTCTATTACTTTAACAACACCCTGGCGCAGCTGTCCTATGCGGTTTATTTTATCGGCCTCTGTGGGTTTAAAATGACCGGTAAATACACCTTCCTGCGGATGCCACACGCCACACTCTTCTGTAAACGGTATTACCTCATGAATTTCATCTACGTTAAGGTCGCCGCCTGTGCCGTAGTAGCTTTTAAGCAATGGCGAAACGGCTTTGTACCAACGCTTAAGAACTCCCTGCTTACGCGGATCATTCGGGTCAAAATTTATACCCGATTTAGCACCACCTATTGCCGGGCCAGATACGGTAAATTTTACCTCCATAGTTTTAGCAAGCGAAAGCACCTCATTCATATCTAGGCCTTTCCTCATGCGGGTTCCGCCGCCGGCTGCCCCTCCCCTAAGAGAGTTGATTACTGTCCACCCTTCGGCTTCTGTTTCGCTGTCTTTCCAGTTAAAAACTATCTCCGGTTGCTTATTTTCAAATTTTTGTAACAGTTCTTTCATTTAGCTGTGTTTTGTTTTGCGAGGGACAAATATAACAAAGATTTTTTGAGATATTCTCACTTTATTAATGGTTATATTGAAAACTGAACATTAATATTTGTACCATTTTCAGGCGAAGATTCTATCTTAAGTAGGGCATTAAGGGCAGCCGAACGTTGTTTAAGGTTTTTCATACCTATACCTCCAGATGCCTTTGTAGTATCAAAACCTACACCGTTGTCGTGTATGTTTATTACAATCTGCCTGCCATCTTTATGCACGTCTACATAAGCCTGATCCGCCTCGGCATATTTATTAATGTTTTGCAGCGCCTCCTGAATAATACGGTAAATATTTACTTTAACTGTGTTAGGCATATTTTCCCAGTCTATGGCTTTGTCTAATAAAAGTTCAAAATGGGTACCAAAATTGTTTTTTTGGGTAGTAACCAAAAACTCCAGCATGTGGGCAAAATCTTTACCCTGCACCAATTTAGCACTACGGCTAAGGTCATGAGACACCGCCCGGATTTCAGTTTCTAAAAACTGCAGTTCCTTTATGTACCCCTTACGCTTTTCTATAGCTTCCTCGGTATTTTTTCGGTTAGAAAACTCCAGGTTTAGCCTCACCGCATAAATGCTATTTAATATACCATCATGCAATTCCATGGCTATACGGTTCTTTTCGTCAGTCTTGGCAGCCTCTACCCGCTCCTGTTGCTCAAACATTAGCTGATAAATTTCCTCATTTGCTTTTTGCTGCTCCTGAAGCATAACCAACTCCTTATTTCGGGAATTAAGGTAATAGATTATAAAAATTGCCGCCACAAACAGTAATATAATCAATGAAACGCCTATGATGAAACTGTTCTTGCGTATCAGTGCTTCTTTTTCACCTTTAAGCTGGTCGGTTTCATACTCTATGCGGGCGTATTTATTACGGTTTTTTAAAGCCGTACGCTGCATTTCGTCATCAAGGGCTACATACTGCTTGGTATATTTGGGGCTATTTTTAATATCCGCAGCACTTAAGCTTGCTAAAATTTCCAGCTTATGGGTATTGCTATTAATGTCGTTTGCTTCCTTATAGCCCCGGTTATAAAATTTAATCGCCGCAAGCGTATCTTTTTTATGCATATACAAATCACCCAAACACATATTTTCCAGCATTAACCCTTCTTTGTCGTTAAGACTGTCACTGGTGGCCAACGCCTGGTTTAACAGAGGCTCAACGGGAGCATAGTCGCCTTTTAAAAATTTCGCCTTAGCAATACTACCCAGTATCCTCGCATTAAGCACTGTACCCTTCGCAGCCTGGGGGGAAGCCAATGCCTTTTCATATTGCTGTATGGCCTGGGTATATTGTTTGCCTTTTTCGTAAACGGATCCTATATTGTGGTAACATATGGCCCTGAAAAATTCTTTTTGGTCTTCGCTGTTTTCGGCAGCAGATATATGCTCTATCTGATCAAGGGCCTGACGATAGTAAGCAATCGCCTCAGCTGTATTCTCCTGCTCATTTAAGGCAGACGCAATAACGACTTGACACTGGTAAATTTCGTAGTTTTTTTTCTGCTCTTTAAATAGCTTTAAAGCTATGGTAGCTTCAGACTCGCAAAGTACGTACTCCCCTACATCATGAAAAACATACGACTTATATAAAATTACGGTACTCAGATCAGAGTAATTTATTGGCTTGTAGTATCTTTCTGCTTTTTGGTAATATTGTAAAGCGGTGTCTTTTATACCCAAATTATAATATACAAGCCCCTGCAGGTAGGCTGCTTTCCCCATGCTTATGGTATCGCCCTCATACCGGGCCATATCAAAAACCTTACGGCTAACTTTTAGCGATTTATCATAAATACCGGCATTAAAGTAAGCCGCCGATGCTTTACGGTAATAGTAGCGGGTTATAGAATCGTTAGGCAATTCCGAGAGCCTGGCATCAACAGAATCTACATATTTTTCAACATCTTCTTTGCCTAATGACTGGCTCCTGGTTATTTGTAGCCATTTTTCTACATCAGGAAGCTTTTCTGCCCCCTCATCGTGTTTACACGAAACCAGCACTAATATTGCAGCAACTAAAAGTACAAACCTGTTCAAAATTTTTGAGGGCGATGGTATTAGTACCATCGCCCTCAAAAATAATAAATTATATTATAAATATCCTAATTAACCGTTAGCTCTTGGTGGAGGCAGGATACCTATTGTTAGTTTTTCACCTTGTGCGTTGTTAGTGAATTGGATGTCGATGTCATCAGCAGATCAAGA
>JAAXJD010000040.1 GCA_012270005.1 Flavobacterium sp.
ATCTACTGATATAGGGCTTTTTTCGTTTTGGTACGACTCCTAAATGGACTGAAAACAGTGGTTTTTATTTTTAAACTGGACTTCCTTAAAAAACTAATAGCAAACTAAAATCTAAACTCGTACAATATTATTATTGACAAATATCATTTTCAATCTGACTACCGATACATACCTTTGCAAAATGATAGACTATTTAATCGTAGGGGGAAACTTAGCAGGTATTGCATTTGCTGAAACAGCCATTAATGTCGGGAAATCTGTAATGGTTATATCCGACAAATCGCAAAATTCCAGTTTGGCGGCAGCAGGTGTATACAATCCTGTGGTTTTAAAACGCATGAAACCTACGCAAAATGCATGGGAACACATAATGTATATGAAGCCTTTTTATGAGGCTTTAGAAGATAAGTTGCGAATTAAAATAGATTATCCAGTGCCTCTTTATAGGAAATTTTCCTCAATAGAGGAACAAAATATGTGGTTTGAGGCGTTAGATAATCCTAAACTGATACCATTTTTACATCCTGAAATTATACATGAAAGGTTTGAAGGAGTGCCTTCGCCATTTGGTTTCGGAAAGGTACTTCATACCGGATATGTAGATACTGTGGCCCTAATAGATGGTTACTGGAATTATGCTAAGGAGAACAAGATTATGATTAATGAAACATTCAACTATCAGTTACTTGAAGTAAACGAAGGTTTCATTTCTTATAAGGGTATTTCTGCTAAGCATATTGTATTTGCAGAGGGATTTGGCATAAAACAGAATCCTTTTTTTAGCTATTCACCCTTAAATGGTACCAAGGGCGAACTGTTATTAATCAAAGCACCCCAACTTAAACTTTCGGTAGGTATTAAAGCCGGATTATTTGTATTACCCGTAGGAGGTGACCTGTATAAAGTAGGTGCTACATACGAGTGGGAAGATAAAACATCGGTTCCTACTGAGGCCGCAAAACAAGAATTGGTGGAGAAACTGGCGGAGATTATTACCTGCCCTTATGAAATTATAGATCACTATGCGGGTGTAAGGCCTACAGTTAAGGATCGTAAACCTCTTATTGGTACGCATCCATCCTTTAAAAATGTACATTTATTAAATGGGTTAGGTACACGTGGGGTAATGCTTGCGCCCTATATGGCTAAAGAGCTTTATGAGTCAATAGAGTACGGTATACCTGTTAACAAAGAAAATGATTTTAGGCGTTTCCCTGCTGTTCCTTAATTTAAGTTGAATTTTCTTTCAAGGTCTTCTATATCTATCCTGTTGTTTTCGCATATATGTATTAAGGTGTAAGGCTAAAGTGATTATGGTTACAGCAAAAGCTGTTTTTCAGAATAGAATTTTTAATCAAGTAAGGCATTACAAGCGATTCACAGCGAAATTTTTTTCCTATTCTGTCACTCAGTTTTATTACACTTTATAAAAACATAAAGCTGCATTATATCCAATGCCATATTGCCTGTAGGTTTCGTACATTTTAACTACATTTGCCCCGTCCCGCGGATTTCGTCTGCGCACACGTATTCCTTCTGATTTTCAGGGTAGAAAACATTGGGGATTCTATTGTCTGTAATCCTGTTTTATATACGGTTATTACTGCAGTGTGTAGCGAGGTTACGGGTTAATAACTACTTATAATGCTTAATATACATAATTTATCGGTTTCTTTTGGAGGAACATATCTTTTTGAAGAAGTTACATTTCGTTTAGGGGCCGGAGACCGTGTAGGTCTTGTTGGAAAAAACGGTGCAGGTAAGTCTACAATGCTTAAGATACTTTCGGGAGATATTAAACCGGATTCGGGTGTTATTGCCACAGAAAAAGAAGTTCGCATAGGTTTCCTTCGACAGGATATTGATTTTATTCCCGGTAGGACTGTGCTTGATGAGGCCTATCAGGCATTTGTAGATATTAAGCAAGTGGAAGCTAAGATTGACGATATCAACCATCAGCTTGCTACGCGTACCGATTACGAATCGGATTCGTATTCTAAGCTGATTGAAGATTTAGGGGACTACACCCACCGTTATGAAATCCTGGGCGGCTACAATTATGTGGGCGACACAGAGAAAATATTACTGGGCCTTGGTTTTAAACGTGAGGATTTCGATAAGCTTACCGATACTTTTTCCGGAGGGTGGCGCATGCGTATAGAGTTGGCCAAGTTGCTTTTACAGGCTAACGATGTGCTACTGCTGGATGAGCCTACGAATCACCTTGATATTGAAAGTATTATTTGGCTGGAATCGTTCCTTAAAACCTATCCGGGCGTTGTGGTAATTGTATCGCACGATAAAATGTTCCTTGATAATGTAACTAATCGTACTATAGAGATTTCATTAGGTAAGGCATACGATTTTGCCAAACCTTATTCAGAATATCTTATCCTTCGCCAGGAAATACGTGAGAAACAGCTTGCTACACAAAAGAACCAGCAAAAGAGTATAGAGCATACCGAAAAGCTTATTGAAAAGTTTCGTGCCAAAGCCAGTAAGGCCTCTATGGCGCAGTCGCTTATCAAGAAGCTGGACAAAGTAGAGCGTATAGAAGTAGACGAAGATGATAACTCGGTTATGAGTATATCGTTCCCAGTTTCGCAAACGCCGGGCCGTGTGGTGGTAGAGGCAGAGCACGTAACTAAAAGCTATGGAAACAAGCTGATATTTAAAGACCTGAACCTGTTAGTGGAGCGCGGAAGTAAAATAGCTTTTGTAGGCCAAAACGGTCAGGGCAAGTCTACATTTATAAAGGCTATTGTAAATGAAATTGACTATACAGGAACCATTAAACTGGGGCACAATGTACAATTAGGCTACTTTGCACAAAGTCAGGCAGAATATCTGGATGGCGAAATTACGTTACTTGAAACCATGGAAAATGCGGCTACCGACACCAACAGAATGAAAGTACGCGATATGCTTGGTGCATTTCTTTTTCGTGGTGATGACGTGGAGAAAAAAGTGAAGGTGCTTTCGGGTGGCGAGCGTAACCGTCTTGCGCTTTGTAAGCTGTTGTTGCAGCCTATAAACGTGCTGGTAATGGACGAACCTACCAACCACCTCGACATTAAGTCTAAAAATGTATTGAAGGCTGCCTTGCAGAAATATGAGGGTACGTTGCTTATTGTAAGTCACGACAGGGATTTCCTACAGGGGATGAGTAATATAGTGTATGAGTTTAAAGATCATAAGATACGCGAGTATTTAGGGGATATAAACTTTTACCTGGAACAGCGCAATATGCAGAACATGCGAGAAGTGGAGAAAAGGGACGTTGTAGCTCCTGCCGCCAAACAGGAAAAACCGAAGCCCCAAAACGCAGAGGAACAAAAAAAAGCCAAGGCACTGCAAAATAAACTTAGTAAAATAGAAAGCCAGATTCAGCAGGTTGAAAATGAGATAAAAAAGGACGACCGCGCACTTGCCGAACACCCTGAAAAGCTCATGGCAGATCCCTCTTTTTTTACAGCCTATGAGCAAAAGAAAAAAGAACTGGACAGCCTGATGCAGGAATGGGAAGTAGTTCAGGAAGAAATAGAAAACGCATAGTACTGCGTTAAAATACAAAACCCCGCTTTTTAAAGGCGGGGTTTTCGGTTTATAGCGATTACGGGTTATACCAGTGCATGCCTTGTCATAGCAGCAGGCTGGGCTATACCCATCATCTTTAATATGGTAGGAGCTATATCGCCCAGTACACCATCGTGTACTTCTTTAATATCGTTATCTACTACAATAAACGGAACCGGATTAGTAGTGTGAGCCGTGTTAGGGCTTCCGTCCGGGTTTATCATGGTTTCGCAGTTGCCGTGGTCTGCAATTACAAGCGTAGTATAGCCGTTTGCAAGGGCTGTTTCTATTATCGCCTGTGCACATTGGTCTACCGCTTCACAGGCTTTAATAGCAGCCTCAAAAACGCCGGTATGGCCTACCATGTCACCATTGGCAAAGTTAAGGCATACAAAATCTACCTCTCCTTTTTGTAATTCCGCCACTAACGCGTCTTTAAGTTCAAACGCGCTCATTTCGGGCTGCAGGTCGTAAGTGGCTACTTTTGGCGAATTGCGCAGTATGCGTGTTTCTCCTTCAAAAGGTTCTTCACGGCCTCCTGAGAAGAAGAACGTTACATGCGGGTATTTTTCAGTTTCCGCTATACGGATTTGTTTTTTACCGGCTTTACTCACTACCTCGCCAAGTGTTTCGGTAAGGTTGTCTTTATCATAAACCACGTGTATACCTTTAAAGCTGTCGTCATAATTTGTCATCGTAACAAAATACAGAGGCAGCTTGTGCATGTTCTGTTCGTGTATATCAAACTGGCTAAGGGCTTCGGTAAGCTGGCGGCCACGGTCTGTGCGGAAGTTAAAGAAAATAACCACGTCGTCAGGCTCTATAACCGCAAGCGGGGTTTGTCCGTCTTCGGTCATTGCTATTGGCTGTATAAACTCATCGGTTACACCTTCGGCATAACTTTGCTTTATGCTTTCTACAGCATTAGTGCTCAGTGTTCCTGTGCCATTCACTAAAAGGTCGTACGCAAGCTTAACACGCTCCCAGCGTTTATCCCTGTCCATGGCGTAATAACGCCCTATAAGGCTTGCCAGTTTGGCAGGTGTATTTTGTATAAAGGCCTCAAGGTCTGCAATAAAGGCAGCTCCTGATTTAGGATCTACATCGCGCCCGTCTGTAAATGCGTGTATAAATACGTTATCTACACCGGCATCCTGAGCAGCCGTAACAAGTCCTTTAAGGTGGTTAATGTGTGAGTGAACCCCACCGTCTGACACCAGGCCCAGCAGGTGTACTTTTTTATTGTGCTGCTTTGCGTATGCAAATGCATCGGCAAGGGCAGGCTCTTTTTCTATAGTTTTGTTTTCTACAGCCAGATTAATTTTTACCAAGTCCTGATATACAATACGCCCGGCGCCCAGGTTCATGTGGCCTACTTCGCTGTTGCCCATTTGCCCTTCAGGCAGGCCTACGTTAAGGCCATCTGTGCGGAGTGTAGCGTGCGGATATTTTGCCGGAAGGCTGTTTATAAACGGAATGTTTGCATTGTCCGGTGCAGATACTTTAGGATCTGGCGACAATCCCCAGCCGTCCAGTATCATTAAGATAACTTTTTTATTCATCTTCAGTCAATTATGTGTCAGTGGAATGTATTTAGCTACAAGAGCTAAATTAGCGCCCTAAAGTTAGTACAATTTGCTATAAACTTGTGTTATAACCCGATTAACTTTTGAGGTTTAGTTAAAATAAACTTAAAAAAAAATACTGCCATTTTACACTAAATGCAACGTTCTTGCGATTGTTACAGTATGAGGAATGAGCGGCACCGGCGAAAGCGCCCAGCCATGATGAAAGTGTTAAATTGTTGATTTTTAACATGGTCGCGTTTGCATATTAACTTTTTCTTAGCTTAATTGCGGCTCGTTATTAAGAAACACAACTAAAAAGTTCTGATGGTTTATAATTTTTTTACGTCTGTATTATTTTTGTTTTATTCTTTTAATGGCACATTGCCCAAAAATGAGACTCCCGTAACAGCGCCTGCCGAGGTAAAAACAATGTCGGCTACACAGCAGCTGTATAACGCTATCAGCGCGCATTCGGTTACCATGCCGGGATACGCCTGTTTTGAAAAAGCAGTAAGCGGATTTAATATCCTTAAAGAGCTTGGAAAAATAAAGAAAGTCCTGATTACGGTTATTGATTTTTAGCAATCATCTAATACCAAGCGTTTGTGGGTAATAGATATGGCTACCCAAACTATATTGCTTAATACACTGGTGGCCCACGGCCGTAATAGTGGGGATGAGTTTGCTACAAGTTTTAGCAATGCAGACAGTTCTTACAAAAGCAGCCTCGGCTTTTATGTTACCGGCGAAATTTACAACGGTAAGCACGGTGAATCACTTAAGCTGGACGGGCTTGAAAGTGGACTTAATACAAATGCGCGTAACAGGGGTGTGGTAATGCACGCTGCAGAGTACGTAAGCGAAGCGTTTATTAAAGCGCACCGCAGGTTAGGCCGCAGCCAGGGATGCCCGGCATTGCCACAGGAAATAACAGCAGAAACGATAAACCTGCTAAAAGGGAAATCGTGCCTGTTTATTTACCACCCATCTTACGATACGGTTTCTAAAATTTTGTATTAAGTTTTTTATATATAGTTAGTCCGGGGCTTTAATTATAAATGATCAGCACTTTCATCCGGATTGGAGGCGATTTTTATCTCCCGTCCGGATGAATTTTTTTAAGGTTGTTTTAAATGCCGGGTTTAACTAAAAAAATCCTGGTTTTTTTAATGGTGTAACTTTTTAATAATAAAATGGTTAACGTAGGTGGGTGTAAAAAGTTTAAATTTTTTCGTGCAAACACTTGGATTTAGCCTGAATTATTACATATATTTGCACTCACAAATGCGGAAGTAGCTCAGTTGGTAGAGCTCCAGCCTTCCAAGCTGGTTGTCGCGAGTTCGAGCCTCGTCTTCCGCTCTTAAAACAAACCCGGTCTGTAAAGTCCGGGTTTTTTATTTGCTCCATCAAATAAAAATCCGCCCCAGTGGGCGGATTTAGTATGCTTAGAATTACTTACTCATCGCTGTAAAATGCTTGTAAAATAATGGGATAGTCTCAATCCCTTTCAGGTAGTTAAATATACCGTAGTGCTCGTTAGGCGAGTGTATAGCATCGCTGTCAAGCCCAAAGCCCATCATTATGGTTTTGCTCTTAAGCTCTTTTTCGAATAATGCTACAATAGGTATGCTACCACCTGAACGTACCGGTATCGGCTTAATGCCGAAACTTTCTTCATAAGCCGCGGCTGCAGCCTGATAGCCTATGCTGTCTATTGGCGTTACATAAGCCTGCCCGCCGTGATGCGGGGTTACTTTAACCCTTACACCTTTAGGCGCAAGGCTTTCAAAATGTTTGGTAAACAACTCTGTTATTTCTTTCCAGTTCTGGTCAGGAACCAATCGCATTGATCTTTTTGCGTATGCCTTGCCTAGCTTACCCTCTGGCTGGTCTGCATTAATCA
>JAAXJD010000174.1 GCA_012270005.1 Flavobacterium sp.
ACTTTCCAAGGTTCGGCATCATCATCGTCCTGTTCTTCTTCTGCAGCCGAAACGGCTATAGGGTAGGTTTTACCAAATCCCTTCAGGGTAGTGGTATGGTCAAACCAGTCGTCTTTTTGCTGAAAAAACATATTTTTTCGGGGAGAAAAATCCAGTTCCCTAAAGTTCATTACGCCATTGTCCATTTCATAGCGGGCGCCACGGTAATAAACCATTTTAGCACTTTTTTCGGCTTCCGTGCCACAAATTTGTTCCGGCAGGGGTGCGGTAATGCTGTCGGCTTTCTTTTTATATACGCCCTCAAACTCTTTATAGGTAAGCGTAAGAGGAAGTTTGTTATTTACTTTAGCAGTTTCCCAGGAAAAAAGCTCGTCTGCATCTTGCGCAAATGAGTAAAAGGAAATCATCAACATAAAAATCATCAGCACATTCTTCATCCTTTACAATTTAAAATCTCTTTGTCTTTTAGCTTCAAATATAAGAATTGCGGCAGCAACAGATACGTTCATGCTGTCTATTTCGCCCTGCATGGGTATAATTATATTGCGTGTGCTGGCATCACGCCACGCTTGGGTAAGCCCTGTGGCCTCAGTGCCCACAACAAGCGCGCTGCCTGTTTTATATTCCTGTTCGTGGTACATAGCCGAGTCTTGAAGCGTAGCACAATAAATATTTATATGGTGTTTTTTAAGGTAATCTATAACCTCGTCTGTAGTACCCGTCGCTATGTTGTTTGTAAATAAACAGCCCACACTGCTGCGTACCACATTGGGGTTATACATATCTGTTTTGGGGTTGGCTATAATCACAGCATCTAATTTTGCGGCATCGGCTGTGCGCAGCATGGCACCAAGATTGCCCGGTTTTTCGGTAGCTTCTGCAACTAAAATCAGTGGGTTTTCCTTAAGCACAAGATCCATAAGACTAAGGCTCTTGGTTTTAGCAATAGCAATAACGCCTTCGGTAGTATCCCGGTAGGCCAGCTTCTGGTATACCTCCCGGCTTATCTGGATGTACTCCGGCTTAGTGCCGGCTATGGCACTTACCTGAGTTTCGCTCAGCATTTCGGGTACAAAAAGAACTGTTTCAAGTTCATAACCACCTTTGCGTGCCAGTTCCAGCTCACGCTGCCCTTCTATTATAAACGTACCGCTTTGCCTGCGGGCTTTCGCTTTTTCCTGAAGTTGTACAAGTTGTTTTATGTAGGGATTTTGCGCGCTGGTAATCTGTTTCATGTGCTTATTATGATAAGCGCAAAGGTATTGCAAAAAATTAATGTACAGAAAGGCAGTTACATTTATAGAGTGTTTGCAGGCTTAGAGTCCTCTTATGTAGTCTTATTTTTGCTTATAATATTCCCCTTGCCTTTATTTCTAAGTATTTGTTTATGCTGTCTACAGTAAGATTTTCTGGTTTTGTTAGTACAGAATAAATACCGTATTTACGCAACTCGCTTACAATGAGTCTTTTTTCGTACGCAAATTTTTCAGCTACAACTTGGTCATAAATTTCTCGGGTATTTTTAGGCGTAGTCCTTATAATAGCATCCAACTCTACATTTTCAAAGAAAACAACTACCAGCAGGTGGTTTTTGGCAATAGCTTTAAGATATGGAAGCTGTCTTTTTAAACCGTCGAGCGTTTCAAAGTTGGTGTACAGCAGCATAAGGCTGCGCTGGGTAATGGTACGTTTCAGGTCGGCATACAGCCTGCCGAAATCGCTTTCAAAGTAATTAGTCGCTACATTATACAGTTTTTCCTGTATACGCTGCATTTGGCCCCCGCGCTTTTCGGCAGGAATATAGTTGCCAATGGTTTTACTAAAGGTAAGCAAGCCGGCACGGTCGTCTTTACGCAATATAATGCTACTGAGTACCAGTGCCGAGTTAATGGCATAATCCAGCAGGCTCAGACCGTTAAAAGGCATTTTCATTACCCTTCCGGTGTCTATAACCATGTATATGTTTTGCGAGCGTACGTCCTGGTACTGGTTTACCATAAGCTGCTGCCGTTTTGCAGTGGCTTTCCAGTTAATAGTACGTATGTCGTCGCCGGATATGTATTCTTTTATCTGCTCAAATTCCAGGGTATGCCCCAGCCTGCGTACCTTTTTTAACCCTTGTTCTGTTAACTTGTCACTTATTGCCATTAGTTCGTACCGGTGCATTTGCATATAGCTCGGGTAGGTAGGCACCATGGTGGTTTCTGTAGTAACAAAGCGGCGTGCAGCCAGTCTCAGCGGTGAGGATACATACACGTTTAGCTTCCCGAAATGGTATTCTCCACGGCTGGTAGGCCTAAGGAAAAAGTTAAAAGTAGACGTTTGGTTAACCGGTATTGTTTTCCGGATATCAAAGTTCCGTTCCTGAAACTGCACCGGTAACTCATCTATAACCTTTATGTTTATGGCAAAAGGGTAGGGGTTATATACTGTTATGCTAACAGGGTTATCATCGCCATTGCTAAATTTCTCCGGGGTTTTTCTTTTGGCTTCAAATTTGCGCCCGCCGGTAAATAATAGTATTAAGTCTGTAACCAGCACCAGGACAAATATGTATGTAATAATCCATGTAGCAGTGTAAAGCCACGGGAACAAAAAAGACAGCATGAAGAGCCCCAGTACCCCGGAAAAGAGGTAAAAGGCAAAGTTGTTAATATAAAGGCTCCGCAGCTGTTTCAGTAGTTTCATTATCTTGGAATTTCTACAGCGTCTATAATTTGTCTTATGATTTGTTCTCCTGTAAGCCCTTCCATTTCGCGCTCCGGTGCTACAGTTACACGGTGCCTTAGTACCGGTATGGCAGCATTTTTAATATCTTCTGGAGTTACAAAATCTCTGCCGTTAATAGCCGCAAAACCTTTTGAAGCATTAAGAATGGCAATAGAGGCACGTGGCGATGCACCAAGGTACAGGTAAGCGTTTTCGCGGGTATTGTTTACTATTTTTGCAATATACCCTAAAAGCTCCGGTGCTATAACAATTTGTTTTACCAGTGCCTGAAACTCCAGTATCTGTTCGCGGTTGATTACTGCATTTACATGATCCAGCTTATCGCCGCTTTTAATGGCGTTTTCGCGTTCCAGTATTTTAATTTCTTCTATAAGGCTAGGGTATTTTATGTTTATTTTAAACAGGAAACGGTCCAGCTGCGCCTCAGGTAGCCTGTACGTACCTTCTTGTTCTATGGGGTTTTGGGTAGCAATTACTAAGAACGGAGCCTCTAAAATATGCGACTCTCCTTCTACAGTAATCTGGCGTTCTTCCATTACCTCAAACAGTGCAGCCTGTGTTTTTGCCGGGGCGCGGTTGATTTCGTCAATCAATACAAAGTTTGAAAACACAGGGCCTTTTTTAAAGTTAAAGTCAGATTTAGACAGGTTAAATACCGATGTACCCAAAATGTCGCTTGGCATAAGGTCTGGTGTAAACTGTATACGGCTAAAGTCTAAAGACAATGCTTTGCTAAGCAGCTTTACCGTAACGGTCTTAGCTACGCCCGGAACACCCTCTATAAGTACGTGCCCGTTACTTAGCAGGGCTACAATAAGCTGATCTGTCATTTGGTGCTGGCCTACAATAACCGAACTTATTTGTTGCCTTATGGCGGCAATGCCCTCGGTTAGTTTACTAAGGTTCAGCCTTCCGTCAAAATGTAAGGTATCGTTTTCCGGTTGTGTGGCTTCTGTTTGTCCTGCCTTTGGCAGGTAGTCGTTGTTGTCAGGGTTTATGTTGTCAAATTCTGTCATAACCGTAGTTTTTCTATGGCGTTATTTATTGCTAAAAGGTCGGCTTCGCTGCTTCCCAGATTTTGGCGGTGCCTTTTAATCAGTTCTACAGCATTGTATATGTCTTCTTTACTTTTTCCTGTTTTAGCGTGTAGCTTGTCTACAAACTCATTGTTAAGGTTATAAGTGTCTATAAAATATTCGCGCCTTATACCTTCTAAAAAGTAAATGATTTTTTTATCTATAATATCATCGTTGTTGCCTTCCTGATGGTAAAGGTTGCCTATGGTTCTTGTAAAATCAACCGTACTGTTTTGTACGGGCGGTATAACCGGCACTATGCGTTGTTTTCGGCGTGCGTTAAAAAACGCAAACAACACCAGGGTAAGCAGCCCCAGGTACCAAAACGACCTGAAAGCGGGTTCTTTAAGGAAACTGTCTATTAAACCACGCGAGTTATCTTGCATGCTGCCTGTGCCGGTTTGCCAGTAAATGGTTCCCTGTGGTATGGCAGAAGCTAAGGCCTCTACATATTTATAATTTTGACCTTGAAGAAGGTAATAGTTAGAAAAAACTTCAGGGTGGTTGCTTATAATAAATCTTCCGTAACCGTATTTAACCTCAATAAGGCTGGGCGTTACCCTGCCGTTTAAATTTTGGTAACCTAGAATATGGGTGCTATCGTTGTTTTTTAAAATAATTTCGCTGTTTATAGATCCTTTTACCAGCGTTACTTTTTCTTTTGGTTTTTTAGTTGTGTATACCACTGTTGGTTTCGGCTTATCGTTATACAACGTTACGATTTGAACGCCGATTGAATCAGAAATAGTTTGCGGCAATACATTCATGCAAACTACTGCCGTATTGCCATCGCGTACAAACGATAAAAGGCTTGCAGACGCCTCTTCCTCATCAAAGAGGCTAATAGCTCCCCCAGATATTCTCAGGTAACAATTGGCAGGGTCCGGGGAATACTCATCCTTAAAATAAATGCTGTCTACAACAACGTTTGCATCGGCAGATATGCGCTCAATCTTACTACCTTTAAACAAAGAATCGGCCTGCTCATTAAACACAAGCAGGTCTATTGGTTTTTTGCCGCTAGGTGTATAATACGGCGTAAAATCAGGCTGTTTGGGCCTTGCGGCTTCGGCAATCATAACCAATGTAAGCAGTACAAAAACAATGCTCCCCGATATTATAAGTAATTTTTTCATTGCTTACAGGGTTTTAATGGTTTTGTTAAATGCCGAACGGGCTTTTAAATAGCCGTAGTCGTTAAGTGGGAAGTCGCCGTACCAAATGTAATCATACAAGTACGATAAGTACCTGAAATCATCTTTTATCCGGGTATCGTATATCTCGTTGTAATAATCGTTATTCGTTTTTTCTATATTCCAGGTTATCATCCCCCTGGCAGAAAGTTTTTGCAGTAACCATAGGTAATAGTACCGGGTGGCAAGCTTGTAATCGTTACTTGCTTCGGTTTGTTCTATGAGCTGGGCAAAGTTTGTTTCCAGTATATTTTCTTCTGCAAAACCCTCTCGGCTGACATTTTTAGCATTGCGTGAAAACAGCCATGATATATCACCACGTATAATGGTGATTATAATAACTATTACAGCAGCCACAAGCAGCAGGCGTAAAAACCATTTTAGTATCAGTAATAATGTACTGTAATCCCTTTCAACCGGTTGTTCATTGCTAGTTGAATTAAATATACTACTTATAAAATCGCGTATTTTTTTTAAGAAAGCACTAATTCCGTTCTCAGCCTCTTTTTTTTCGGAGTAGTCAAAATCGTCGTCGTTGTATCTGTTTTTAAATTTTGGGTCGAATGTTTTATTTGTGTATACAGGCTCGTTTATTTCTGATGTATAGGTTTCATCTGAAGTTATGGTATCTCCGCTGATAAACCTGCTTATGGGTTGCGCCACAGTATCCTCATCCTGAAATGCGTACAGGGGAGAAACTAATGTAAATAGTAATTGTATAGCTATAAAATACTTTTTCACAACTTGGATTTGGTGGTTTATTGTTTGCTTTGGTTGTTCATTACCCGGTTGTAAACCCTTTTTGGGTAAATAAGGTAGTACCATGATATAAGCAACAATGTAGACAAAATTATAAAAATATTAAGCACAAGTGGCATCTCCAGCGCGTAGCGTGTAACAAAACCCTCAATTGTTCCGGCAAAAATGGTAAAGGGTATTGTACTAAACCATATAATTAAACCATTTTTAAAACCGTGTTTTAGAGAAACCAACCTTGAGTATGTTTTAGGGAACAGTACACTGGCACCTATTACAAAACCCGCAGCAGCTTCTATTACCATACCGAAAATTTCCATAGCGCCATGCAGCCATATACCCCTGACGCTTTTGCCAAATACACCGTGCTCATAAAAAAAGTACTGAAACGCACCCAGCATTATGGTATTCTGAAAAAGTACATACGCCGTACCCACGCCGCCCGTAATACCTAATATAAACTCTTTTATGCCTACTTCAAGGTTGTTCAGGGTAATGCCTATGGCGCTACCCCAGTCTGAACCGGATTTGTAAATGGCTACCGGATTGCCTTTTTTTATGTTCTGTAATGTTTCTTCTACGTAGCCATCGCCCACAACAAGCCTCAGGAAGTCTGATTCTTTTACGGCGCAAAAAACACCTACAAACAGGAAAAAGCCAAACAATGCAAACGCATACAATACATACCGGCGGTTAGCGTACACAGTTAACGGAACATCGGTAGTAAAAAATGACAGGATGCGGTTTTTTTCGTGGCGTTTGGTTTTGTAAATAAGTTGGTAGGTTCGTGCTGCAAGGTTGTTCAGGTAAATAACGGCTTTACTTTTTGGGTAATAGGTTTGTGCAAAAGCCAAGTCGTTTACAAGCTGTATATAAAGACTGGCAAGCTCATCAGGATTTTTTTTAACCTTCCCGAAGATTGCCTGCTCAAATTCCAGCCATTTTTCTTTATTTTGTTTTATAAAAGCGATTTCCCTCATAACAGGGCTAAAAATATAAAATTATGTCGCAACTTGCCATAACCACCACACAAAATGTCAACATTAATTTTACAACTGCAAATACGGGAGACAGGGTGCTGTCTTACCTGATAGATTTAGTGGTGTTTGCTGTATATCTGTCATCGGTTAACTTCATTGCGAAGTACACCGGCCTGGAGCAGGCTGTACAGGCTCAGGATGGGTGGACACAGCGCGCCATTACCGGAGTGATCCTTTTACCGGTATCGCTTTATTCACTGCTGTGTGAAAATCTTATGGATGGGCAGAGCATAGGCAAAAAGCTGCTTAAACTAAAAGTTATAAAGATAGACGGCTACCAGGCGGGCTTCTCTGATTACTTAATACGCTGGATATTTCGCCTCTTTGAGAGTGCGGGTATAATGGCGGTTATAGGTATAATAGCAATGGCGGTAAACAAAGATTCGCGCAGGCTGGGCGACTTAGCGGCCGGCACCGCAGTAATAAGCCTTAGGAATAAAATAAACATATCGCACACCATATTAGTAGAGCTTGAAAATGACTATATTCCTACCTATCCTGATGTTATAAAGCTTAGCGATAACGACATGCGTATTATAAAAGAAACCTACGAAGTTAGCTATAAAACGACTGACTTTGCCACTATGGAAAGGCTGCAGCAAAAAATAGAGGAGGTAACAGGTATAAAATCTAAAAACGACTCGGCTACCACGTTTGTTAACGTGGTTTTAAAAGACTACAATTATTACACACAGGGAATGTTGAAAACTTAATGCTAGTTATTTAATTTTTAAATAATTAATTCGTAATTTTTACCGGTTGTTAAACTTTGCTTAAAATCGGAAAATTATGAAAATGAGAGTGTTATGTTTTTGGTTGTTTTTTGGTTTTGCCGGAGCGGTATTTTCGCAGCAAAATAATCAAAATGCTGGCAATGATACAATTGCGAAGCCAGTAATGGGGCATAGGGTAGAAATGGGCGAAACCGTTATGCTCATCGCCCGTAAGTACCATATAACTCCTGATGATATTTATGAATTAAATCCAGATGCTGTGCATGGTATTACGTTTAATACCGTACTCCAGTTACCTGCAGACAAGGTGCGTGCTAAAGCGGTTGAGAAGAAGCATAGTACGGCTTCGGCTTATGCCAATACAGCAAAACCAAAGGGCTTTTAACGTAAAATTAGAAGAAAAAAGCACTTTTGAGCCGTTACAAAATGTACCTTTGTGTCGTCTTTATGATAAAAAATAACAGCGCATGAAATACATTTTAGCAATTACACTTACCTTATCCATGTTTTGTATATCGGCTTTCGGGCAAGATTATAAAAAACACAAGGTAGCTAAAGGTGAAACCGTAGAGAGCATCAGCAAAAAATATCTTGTTACCCCATACGATATTTATCGTTTAAACCCCGATGCTAAAAACGGGCTAAAAACAGAAACAGTATTACTTATACCAAACAAAACGGCTAAAACCCTGCCTGCAGGCACTGCTGTTAAAGAGCCTTCGGCTAAAGTAGTAAATACAGTACATGCTGTAGCTGCCGGCGAAACCATGTTTAGCGTGGCAAAAAAATATGGCATTACCGTGGCTGAGTTAGAAAAGGCAAACGCTGCCCGTGGTAAAGAAGCGCTTAAAACAGGGGAGAAGCTTATTATTCCGATTAAGGGTAGTGGCGTGGCTGCGCAGGCAAAGACAGCC
Organism: Flavobacterium sp.; assembly: GCA_012270005.1. Lineage (GTDB taxonomy): Bacteria > Bacteroidota > Bacteroidia > Flavobacteriales > Flavobacteriaceae > Flavobacterium. The sequence goes on from JAAXJD010000174.1 coordinate 8,444, forward strand.
GAAAAACAAATTGCTAAAAAACAGGGTACCGCCTATATGTACCATGTGGTAGAGGCTGGCGAAACCAAGTACAGCATTTCTAAGAAATTCGGGATGACCGTGCAGCTGCTTGAAGAGCTGAATCCTGAGGTGAAAGATACCCTGCCACTGGGTTACAAGCTTAAGCTGGCTAAAAACGCCGTTTTAGAAAAAGCCAAAGAACCTGTTACCGCTACAGAGGTTAAAGAGGCGGTGGCTAAAAGCTATAAAGATTATACCGTTCAGCCTAAGGAAACGCTATACAGCCTTACCAAACAGACCGGCCTTAATGAAGAAGAACTGGTTAAGTTAAATCCCGCGCTTAAAGACGGTGTAAAAGAGGGTATGGTTATAAAAGTGCCTATGGGTACTGCAGCTCCCGTAGCGTTAAGGGACCTAACGTATTTTTCTGCTTCTGTTAAAAAGGATCAGCAGGCCAAAAAGCTGTCGCTGTTACTTCCGTTTAACATGTACAGGCTGGAGACCGATACCATTAAGTCGAAACTACTGAGGAACGATAAGTTTCTTAACCTTACCCTTGATTTTTATGCCGGTGCCATGATGGCGGTAGACTCGGCGCGCGTTATGGGGCTTCCGCTTAACGTGCAGGTACTCGATGCCCGCGAAACCAACAAAACATCTGATTTGGTATCGTTAAAAAATAGTGTTGCAGGGTCGGATGGGATTGGAGGGCCGTTTTTCCAGAGTAGCGCAGCGAGTGCCGCCGCTTTATTTCCTAACGCCGTAGTGGTTTCTCCGTTGGCTAAAGAAGTGGGTACGCCGCACGATAATCTGTACTATAGTATCCCTACCGATGAAGATATGCGAAACGCGTTGTACGACTACCTGCAAAGTAAAGGCGGTAACGTGGTGGCGGTAATTTCCACCAAAAAACTTGCCTCGCGCAACTATATCAAAACAAATTACCCTGATTTTAAAATACTTGACGGTGGCGTTACAGGAGATGGTATACGCGCCCTGCTGGTAAAGGGTAAACAAAACTATGTAATACTTGACAGTGAAAGCCTTGGTGCTATTTCGGGTGCGGTTAAGTTACTTGCAGAAGCGCAGAAAGATTTTAACATACAGCTTGCTGTGGCAGATAAGAATGATAAGTACGACAATGATGAGGTGCCACTGGATAAGCTTATTAAGCTAAGATTGCTTTACCCGTCTATAACCCGCGACATACAAAGCCCGCAACAAGAGTTATTTGATAAGTTGTATCGCCAGAAAAACGGAGCTAACCCTACACCTTACGCCGTACGTGGATTTGATATAACCTTTGATATGATTATGCGTATGTTTCAGCCTGAGGAGCTAAAAGCTACCATGGGAGCAAAAGCAAGTGAGCAGGTAGAGAACAAATTTATGTATGTGGCGCATGATGGCGGTAACTACAACAAGGGAATTTACATTATGCAATACAACGCGGGTAATATAGTAACCGAAGCGAAATAATAAACAACACATTTTACAATGGCAACGTCTAAAGTAACATATCTGGGAGATCTTCGTACATCATCTGTACACCTGCAGTCGGGTGCCGAAATAGTGTCAGATGCCCCACTTGATAACAACGGCAGGGGTGAGGCATTTTCTCCAACTGATACCGTGGCAAATGCCCTGGCTAGCTGCATGCTTACCATAATGGGTATTAAGGCTCGTGATATGGGTGTAGCGCTGGAAGGCACTATTGCCGAGGTTACTAAAATCATGGCTGCAGAGCCCCGCAGGATTTCGGGAATAAAAATTGTATTCAGCTTTAAAAGCGATGCCGACGAAAAGTCGCGCACTATACTGGAGCGTGCAGCCATGACCTGTCCTGTATTTTACAGCCTGCACCCGGATATTGAAAAAGACATTACTTTTAACTGGTAACTATGGATAACCAGCAAAAAGAACTTATAAAACTGGCGCACGCTAAAATGCCCTTCGGTAAATACGAGGGGCATTATCTTATAGAGCTGCCGGAATATTACCTGGTTTGGTTTAAAACCAAAGGTTTCCCGAAAGGCAAGCTGGGAGAGCAGCTGCAAACCGTTTACGAACTTAAGTTAAACGGCCTTGAACCCCTTTTGCGTAACATAAGGGCGCAATTTCCTAAACCCTTAACATAGGTGTAAATTATAGTGTAATACCTGTAACAATTTACAATTATGTCGACTATTATGTTGCGTCTTAAATTGTTACACCGTATTGCTGATACATTGATTAATTCCTTTTTCAGTCAATTAATTTTTGTACTTTTGCCACGTTTTTTACTACAACAACAACACAACAAGAGGAATTAATAATGAATCAGACAAAGTATATTTTTGTTACCGGAGGTGTTACCAGTTCCCTGGGTAAGGGTATTATAGCAGCTTCGCTGGCAAAATTATTGCAGGCCAGGGGGTACAGGACTACCATCCAGAAATTTGACCCCTACATTAATGTAGACCCGGGAACGCTAAACCCGTACGAGCACGGCGAATGTTATGTAACAGACGATGGTGCCGAAACAGACCTTGACCTTGGCCACTACGAACGTTTCCTCAATGTGCCTACATCTCAGGCCAATAATGTAACAACAGGCAGGGTATACCTTTCTGTTATAGAAAAAGAGCGCCGTGGCGAGTTTCTTGGTAAAACAGTTCAGGTGGTACCTCATATAACCAATGAAATCAAGGAGCGCATGCAGCTTCTGGGTAACACCGGCGATTTTGATATTGTAATTACCGAAATAGGTGGTACGGTAGGAGATATAGAGTCGTTACCTTACATAGAATCTGTAAGGCAGCTTATTTATGACCTGGGTGAAAACAACAGCATTGTAGTGCACCTAACCCTGGTGCCTTACCTTGCAGCGGCAGGCGAGTTAAAGACCAAGCCCACACAACACTCGGTAAAAACGCTTATGGAAAGCGGTATAAAAGCCGATATACTGGTATGCCGTACAGAGCATGAGCTTTCGGCAGACCTAAGGCAAAAGCTGGCTGCGTTTTGTAACGTAAAAAAAGAAGCGGTTATACAATCTATAGACGCTTCTACTATATATGATGTGCCAAACCTTATGCTGGAGGAAGGGCTTGATAAAGTTACCCTTAAAAAGCTGGACCTGCCCGAAAAGGCTACGCCGGATTTAGCACAGTGGAACGAGTTTTTATTCAGGCATAAAAACCCAAGGCATACGGTAAACATAGGACTGGTAGGTAAATATGTAGAGCTTCAGGATTCGTACAAATCTATACTGGAAGCCTTTATACATGCGGGTGCGACGAATGAAACTAAAGTTAATGTAATCAGTATACACTCTGAATACATAGATAAAGATAATGTGTCAGATAAGCTTCAGGGCTTAGATGGTATACTTGTGGCTCCGGGATTTGGAGGCCGTGGTATAGAAGGTAAAATAGAAACCGTACGTTTTGCCCGTGAAAACAAAATACCATTCTTTGGTATTTGCTTAGGTATGCAAATGGCGGTTATAGAGTTTGCACGTAATGTGCTGGGCTGGAAAGATGCCAACTCTACCGAAATGAATGAAAGTACTGCTTACCCTGTAATTAATATCATGGAGGAGCAGAAAACCGTAACCGATAAGGGAGGTACCATGCGCCTTGGGGCATGGAAATGTGCCCTTACCGATGGTACTTTGGCAAGCCACATTTATAACGGGAAACCTGAAATTATGGAGCGCCACCGCCACCGTTACGAGTTTAACGGCGCGTATATGGAGCAGCTTACCGGTGCAGGGCTTACTGCATCTGGGGTAAATCCTGATACGGGCCTTGTAGAAATTATAGAATTAAACGGCCACCCGTTTTTTATAGGGGTACAGTACCATCCGGAATATAAGAGTACGGTGGCAAACCCGCATCCGCTTTTTGTACATTTTGTAAAGGCTGCGGTAGAAAAAAAGAATGCGTAGCAGTGTGCCGCAACCTAGGTTAGCGGCCATGTGCCTCACCTATATGTAATAATGGAAGAAAAAAAGTTAGACGTAAAAACCCTGGTAGGTTTCGGTGTTATTATTTTAATGCTGGGCTGGATGATGTTCAACAGCTCTCAAAAGCAACAAGAGGAAGCCAAAGCCAAACAGGCGCAGGAAGCTAAACAAAAAGCTGCCGACAAAAAACAACAGGCTACTCAGGCGGCGTATGCTGCTACAACAGCAGGGGACTCTACAAAAGTAGCTGCACTACAAGGTACTTTAGGTGCATTTGCTTACAGTGCAGGCCTGCCTTCAGCTAAAGACAATGTAACCGAAATTAAAAATGATCTTGTTACTATTAAAGTGTCTAACAAGGGCGGTTATATTACAGACCTTGTGCTGAATAAGTTTGAGCAGTTTTCTAAAGATTCTAAAAAGCCTGTTGAGCTTATAAAAGCTAACAACGCGGCGCTAAACCTGCAGTTTAAAACAAAAGACAACAGGCAGCTAAATACAAAAGATCTTTATTTTGAACCTGTAGTGTCTAAAGAAGGCGAAAACCAGGTGCTAACCATGAGGCTTAAAGCGGGTGAAAACCAGTTTGTAGAGTACCGCTATGTACTGAAGCCAAACGACTATATGCTTGATTTTTCGCTACGTACACAAGGGCTTGCCCAGGTTGTAGACACCTCTAAGCCAATGGACTTAGAATGGTCTATGAAAACCTACCGTAACGAAAAGAGTGTATCTTACGAAAACCGTTATACCAATCTTGTTTACCTGTATGAGGGTGATAAAGATGATAAACTGGGTATGGGTAAATCAGACGAGGAAAGTGTAGAAAATGTAAACTACGTAGCGTTTAAGCAGCACTTCTTTACATCGATATTACTTACTGATCAGCCTTTTAAGAAAGCTGAGCTTACTTCTGAAAACTTAGTTAAGGAAGAAAAGACCGATACTATTTTTACCAAAAAATTTGTTGCTAAAATGCCTCTTGAATTTAAGGGTGGCGAACTTAGCTACAACATGAATATGTACTATGGCCCTTCAGACTACAATATCCTTACAAGCGATAAGTATGAAGGTAAACACCTGGACAGGGTTATGCCACTGGGTTGGGGTATCTTCGGGTGGATAAACCGTTATGTGTTTATTCCGGTATTTGGCCTTCTTAGTACCTTCCTTCCGTATGGTATAGGTATTATAGTGCTTACCATCCTTGTAAGGCTTATTATGTCTCCGGTTACGTATAAGTCATACGTTTCTCAGGCAAAAATGAAAGTACTTAAGCCTGAAATTGCAGAGATAAACGAGAAGTTTGCCAAAGATCCGCTTAAAAAACAACAGGAAACCATGAAGCTATACTCGTCTGCCGGTGTAAATCCTATGGCAGGCTGTTTACCGGCGGTAATGCAAATCCCTGTATTCTATGCCTTGTTCCAGTTCTTCCCTTCATATTTTGATTTAAGGCAAAAGAGCTTCCTTTGGGCAACAGACCTTTCTTCTTACGACCAGGTTTTCCACCTGCCGTTTTACATTCCGTTCTACGGAGACCACATTAGCTTGTTCCCTATACTTGCGTCACTGGCTATATTCTTCTATATGAGGATGACAACCGGAGACCAGGCCATGAGCGCGCCTCAGCAGGAAGGCATGCCGGATATGAGCAAGGTAATGAAGATAATGATATACATATCTCCGGTAATGATGCTAATATTCTTTAACAACTACGCATCGGGTCTGAGTTTGTACTACTTTGTTTCAAACCTTATTACCATAGGTATTATGTATGTGATTAAAAACCACATTGTAAAAGAAGATAAAATCCATGCCCTTATACAGGCTAACAAAAGCAAGCCTAAAAAGCAGGGAGGTTTCCAGCGAAAAATGCAGGAAATGATGGAGCAGGCCCAAGAGCAGCAAAAAGCTCAGGGACGCAAAAAATAAATAGCTAAAGCACTCTTCGGGGTGCTTTTGTTTTAATGGCGTGATTTTAGATAGTATTAAACAATATAAACTTGTATTTTCGGGTTTTTAAAAATAAAGTGTTGCGCAATGAACAAAACCATATTTTTCATTACTTCATTATTTGCAGTTTCTGTTTCTTTTGCCCAGCAGGCAAAGCTAAACCAGCTTGATGCCCAGGGTAAGCGCCACGGGCAGTGGAAAGGTATGTACGAGGGTACCACGCATCCGCGCTATGAGGGTACTTTTGACCACGGTAAAGAAACAGGAACGTTTAAATTTTATACCAATACAGATAGGCCCCTGCTTAAAGCTACCAGGGTTTTTGCCAAAGATGGTTCTTGTATTACTACTTTTTTCGACGAAAAAGGAAGTAAGGTAAGTGAGGGTAAAGAGGTAAACCACAAGCAGGAAGGTGAGTGGAAGTACTACCACAGCGGCGGTAAGGCCATAATGGCTTTAGAGTTTTATAAAGACGGAAAGCTTAGCGGTAAAAGAAAAGTATTTTACCCAGATGGCGCCGTAGCTGAGGAAAGTAATTATGTAAACGGTATTAAGGAAGGAAGCTACAAAAAGTTTAATGAAAAAGGCATAGTGCTGGAGGAAGCCACTTATGTAAACGGAACATATGACGGCAAGGTAACTTTTAGGGATGACGCCGGTAATGTAGCCTCTGAAGGCATGTATAAAGACAATCTTAAAACAGGTATCTGGAAGTTTTACGAAAACGGGAAACTTGTAAAACAACAGGATATGGACGGTAAAAAAGTAGCTGTGCCACAGCAGGAAAAAACCTCTGGTACAAACTAAAATTATTTGTTGTACCTTTGTATCGAAATTTTTGAATGTATTTTTAAATGAAACGTGTAGTAGTAGGCCTTTCGGGCGGAGTAGACAGTAGTGTGGCTGCGTACCTGCTTAAAGAGCAGTGGTATGAGGTTATTTGCCGGGTTATGAAGGACAGGCGCGAGTTAAGAGTAACCATATCTAACGAATGCCCGTGGCTGGAAGACAGCAACGACGCGCTTTTAGTGGCCGAAAAGTTGGGTATACCTTTTCAAACGGTAGACCTTAGCGAGCAGTACAAAGAGCGCATTGTAGATTACATGTTTAACGAATACGAAAAAGGCCGCACGCCAAACCCGGATGTACTGTGTAACCGCGAAATTAAGTTTGACGTGTTTATGAAAATAGCCCTTAGCCTGGGCGCCGATTACGTGGCTACAGGTCACTATTGCCGCAGAGACGTAATAGAAAAAGACGGGCAGGAAGTGTACAGGCTGCTTTCGGGCATAGATAATAATAAAGACCAGTCGTACTTTTTGTGTCAGCTTTCGCAGGAGCAGTTAAGTAAGGCGTTATTCCCTATAGGGGAGCTAACCAAGCCCGAAGTTCGTGCCATAGCTGCCGAACAGGGATTGATTACCGCTGAGAAAAAAGATTCACAAGGGCTTTGTTTTATAGGCAAAGTCCGCCTGCCGGAATTCCTGCAACAGCAACTTCAACCAAAAGAAGGTATCATCTATGAAGTGAACGCTGATTTACCTTTGTACTCAGAAGCTGAACCTCAGTTTGCCAATATACAAGACAAACTGGCTTTTGAGGCCAAAAACATAAGCTATAGCCCTGCAATAGCTAAGGTAGTGGGCAAACACCAGGGCGCTCACTATTACACCATAGGCCAACGCAAAGGGCTTAATGTAGGCGGTACAAAGGAGCCGTTATTTATTATAGCTACAGATGTGGCGACTAATGCTATTTACACGGGTCAGGGGCACAGCCATCCCGGCTTGTTCCGTAAGGCGCTGTACATACAGGAGAGTGAAATCCACTGGGTACGAGAAGACCTTGCCCTGAACGATGGCGAAACCATGGAGGTTATGGTACGTATACGCTACCGCCAACCGTTGCAAAAAGCTACGCTGCATAAGTTTGATAATGGTATGTACATTTCGTTTGACCAGCCTCAAAGCGCCATTACCGAGGGGCAGTTTGCTGCATGGCACATAGGCGATGAGCTTGTGGGCAGCGGGGTGATTTCTTAAAAAATGTTATATATTAGCCGCCATACCGGTCGGCTTTGTTTTGGAATATCCTTTTTCTATAACAGTACCTGAATTATTTGCGGGAAATATAATTCCGTTATCTCAACAGTTCCCTCATGATTTTAATAATTACGTAACCGGCTACATTGATGGTTTGCCTGTAGAGGTATACGGATTGTGGCATGATTATAAATCGGGTTCCTTTAAACAGGCTATCAGATTTAAAGACTTACTTTTGATAGGACTTGGTGAATATTTTTATGCTTATGACATTAGTAAAAAGGAATTGAAAGTAGTTTCAGTTTTGCAATTCTATTTCAGTAAAATTTATGTTTTCGATGAGAGGTTTTTGGTGTGCGATGCCTGCAATATTTACTGTTATAACAAGGATTGTCAGTTAATTTGGCGAGCTGATAATTTGGGGATAGATGGTGTTATTATCAACCAATTTACCAACGGTATTTTAATAGGCGAGGGAGAAAATGACCCTCCCGGAGGTTGGATTACTTTCAAGATTGACTTTCAAACAGGAAAAATACTTTAAACGATGCTCTACAACCTACATACCCACCACTACACCAACAACCCAAATGTTTTTGAAGTGGTAAACAAATACCCTTACGAGGCCATTGATGTACCACAATTTTCTACCGGTATACACCCGTGGCATATCGATGTGGATAAGCTGGAGGAGCATCTTTATATTATAGAACAGCGGCTGCAATTGCCTGAATGTATTGCATTGGGCGAGTGCGGACTGGATAAACGCATTGAAATTCCGCTTGATGTGCAGATAACGGTGTTTGAAAAACAATTATTGTTAGCGAAAAAATACCAAAAACCTGTAATTTTGCATCTTGTTGCAGCATTTCAGGAACTCATTGAAATAAAAAAACGCCTGAATGTAGATGTGCCTATGGTGGTGCACGGCTTTAGCAAGAATGCCCAGGTAGCTAAACAACTTCAGGATAACGGTTTTTATCTGTCGTTTGGTAAGTATTTGTTGCGTAACCCTGAATTAAGCGAAGTGTTTGCTAAAGTGCCTGAAGATAGGTTTTTACTGGAAACCGATATGATTGAGGAGACCCTGGCAGAAGTTTACAACAAAGCAGCAACAGCAAGAAAATGGGATTTGGATACGCTTACCGAGCAGGTGGCAACTAACTTTAAACGTATATTTATATAATGGCAATATGGCAGGAAAGAGCCGAACTGTTATTTAAAACAGAAGGGCTTGAACGACTTAGAAATTCTAAAGTAATGGTAGTGGGCCTTGGAGGTGTAGGTTCGTTTGCGGCTGAGTTTTTGGCTAGGGCAGGCGTGGGCAACATGACCATTGTAGATGGCGACACCGTAGACATTACCAACATTAACCGCCAGCTACCGGCGTTGCACAGCACCGTAGGGCAACCGAAAGTAAAAATCGTAGGCGACAGGCTTATGGATATAAACCCGGAACTTAATTTAACCCGTGTTGAAGAATTTCTTTCGCCGGAACGCGCATTTGAGTTGGTTACCCCTGAGTTTGATTACGTGCTGGACTGTATAGACAGCATTACGCCGAAATTAAACCTTATTATAGCAGCCAAGCGTAAAAAGGTAAAGATTATTAGTAACATGGGTGCAGGGGGCAAATACGAAGCTTCTAAGGTGCGTGTAGCCGATATAAGTAAAACTGATGTATGCCCGCTTGCCAAAACGGTACGTAAACGCCTTAAAAAAGAGGGAATAACCAAAGGGGTTAAAGCAGTGTTTTCGGTAGAAACGCCGGACGAAACCAGCCTTAAAATGACAAACGGGCTTAACTTTAAAAAGTCATTCTTTGGCACTAACAGTTGGATGCCGGCACTTTTCGGGTTACATGCTGCGGAAACTGTAGTGAAGCACATCCTGAAACATAAAGAGTAATTATAAATACGATAGACAACAAAAACGCCGGTGCTTAGCACCGGCGTTTTTGTTATCTGTTACTCCCTTGGTGGGTTAAGGCCATCGTCTGTATTGTTGCGTACTGTTGTGCGAGTACTGGTACGTTTAGGTTTAGGTGTTACGGTTGTTCCCTGCGCCTGGGTTGCCGTTGTAGTAGCACGAGGGCTCCCGCTTGTTGTAGCTGAGGGTGTTCTTGTTGTGGTTCCTGATGCAGTGTTCGCTGCTGTACGTGTAGGTGTGGTAGTAGCCCTATTTGTAGCGGTGCCTGTACTATTTCTTGTCCTTGTAGCAGGTGCGATCCTTGAACCTGCAGGTTGTGTTGCTGTTCCTGCCGATCTTAGCGTTGTGGGCTTAGCCGTAGTGCTGCTACTGCCTGGCTGAACTGCATTTGAAGCAGGTTTAGCAGAAGTTATAGCAGGTTTTGCTGTGGTAGCGGTACGTACCGGAATTACGGGTTCTGCTACGGTTGCGTTATTTATAGGTGGTAAAACCGGAGTGTTTACAGAATCGTTTACCGCACTGCGGCCTGTAGGGATATAAATATCAGTTATCCACTGAGAAGGGCGGTTTGTGTGCATTGGGTTTTTTGTAAACACGGCTACATAATCACCTGTTTTATTTTCGTGCAAATGTTTTTCGGCAATGTAGGCATCCGCTTTTTTCCAAGCGTTTGGCAGGTGTGAATAATCGCCCTTCAGCGTAGTTTTTAATGCCCTAAACCCAGTTAGCTCGCCACTTATGTATTCACTGCCGGCAGCGGTATAAATGGCTTCTTTTAATTGTATAGCGTAAGTATATTTTGCAGTTTTCGCTGTTCTATCTATTGCATTGTAAATTATAAACGGCGGGCCTTTTACTTCTATTTTATTCTGTTTGGCAAAAACATACAGTTTTTTAAACGTAACCACTTCAGAGGCATCTGCATCCGCCATGCTGCCTTCAGCCGATGTACCAAGGAAGAAAGCGTTAATTTTAGTAACCTCACCATTAACCTTAATGTCAAATTTCCTGAGCTCTGTAACCAGGAACGCATTTAAGTTATTCAGTCCATCAGAAAGATTCTTTTCATAGGCGTTATTAATACCTCCTTTAAAAAAGGCCTGGGCTTTTTCTGTAAAGGTAAGTTTACCGGTAAGTTTAATGCTTACTTTAGTACTGTTTAGGGTATCTTTAAAGTTCCATGAGATTTTGCTTTCAAGGTCGTTTAGTACTACCGACTGGCTTATGGAATCATTTTCGGCAACCGCCGTTGTACTTATTTTACCGGTATTGTCGCCTTTGTTCCAAGTCATGTAAGCGCCTGCACCACTGCTTCTGTCTGAAAATGTGTAGGTAGCGGTAGAATCTGCGCCGCGCAGTAAACCTAAATTTTGCCAGTTTTTATACTCATTTAAATAGTTGTATAAAACCGGTTTAGGTACGTTTATTACTTTTTGCTCCTCAAGTGTATAAGTACCGTTTTGGGTAGCTATAAACACTGTTAGTGCTATGGCGCCCAGTACCAGCAAAAGAAAAACGTACTTTAATATTTTCATTATAAAAATTTGGTTGCTGTAAAATTAAAAATATTTCTATAAATTTAAAGCTATAGCCCGTAAAATAAGGAAAAAAGAATTATTCGCAATTAATAAAATTTTGCGGATAGGGAGATAAACTTACCTTATCTACAATAATAAAAACATTTTCGGTATCAGTATAAATTTCCTGTTCGGCACTTACCGATTTAGGGTAGAGTATTTTACGATGCGTAGTGGGTTGGTTATCAGTATTTTGGTTGTCTATGTGATAGTTAAACGAAATTATACTTTCATAATCATTTTTAAACCTGATCTTCCAGAGGTGGCGCGTACCGTTAGTGCCCTGATGTACAAGCTGAAACGATATTTTGCTGTAACAACTCGTTTTTTCCCATTCTTGCTGCGTGCCATCGGTTTGCGAAAAACCTGTTGCACAACTAAGTAGCAATATTGCTATCCAGAAATTTTTCATAGTTCTTCTCTTTTAAGTATTGTTACATAAACATCGGCTTTTTCTTGTATCGCAGGGTACCATCCCGGGGTTTCGGTACCCGGTTTTATAATATCGGTAAGGTAGTAATAAGTATCTTTAGCTTTACCTTCATCCTTAAGGTTTTCAAATTCATCCAGTGATACCACCTTCATTTTGCCGTTGTATGGTACGTCGGTTATTGCATACGTTATTTTTACGCTTTTAACCGAGTTTGTTTTAAACAGAACCTTTTTACCCCAATACGTTTTATCCTGGTTTTGCTGAGGGAAATATTCCAGCTTATACGATATTCCTTCAGGCGTGTCTGTCCACTTTCCGTATTTTACAGCATATTTTTCCTCAGGCTTTACAATCATTTCTTTGCCAGGGTTTGGAGCGGTTGGGCTATCTGCCTTTACATCCTTTGGCACTGTTGGAAGCACTTGGGTGCGGCCGAGATCAAAATAATTTACAATTTGCAGCCCCTTTTTATAAGGCAGCGTAATAGTATCTGTATCTATTACATTACCGGCACCGTATTTTTTTAGGACGATTTTATTCTGGGGCTTATTTTCCAGTGGGATACGCACATAGCTTATTGTGGCCGGTAACGACTGCCAGTTTCGCGTATCGGCTTTCTCGGTTATCGCTCCTGCGGCATCGGCACCCAGTTTTACCAGGTCGCCGCCGTCTTTGCCTAATGCCTGAGTGGCGATTTCACCCAAAATGGCACTTCCTGCTTTTTTTGATGCAAAGCGCACAGCCATATTTACGGCTTCGCGAAGCATACGGTCTTCCAGGCACTGCCTGGCTATGGCGTAATAGTCCTCTGCCGGTTGAAAGTATTTTTCGGTACTGTTTGTTATAACCGATGCTTTACTATAATAACTATAGCTGCGATTGTATTTAGGTATGGCAATTGCATTTATAGACCCGAGGTTTGTACCAAAAGGGATAGGCAGTAATATATCATGTACTACGCCATCTTCCATATAAGATCCATAGAAAAAGCTACCTGCTCCCGAGGCGGTAACAACAATCTGGTCTTTTACAGGCCCCTGCCCGTTTTCCCAAAATATAATCGCTTCCGCATCAGTGGTTTGCAGGGGTGTAGGGGAGAGGTTATATTTTTTAATATACTGGTTATACTCCTCGGTAAATCCAAGTGTGCGTGCTGTGCGAACAAGGTCTTGCTTTAATTGCTCGGGCATGGGTACACCAAAATAGCTGTTGCCGTTGGCGCTAAATATTTCCTCAGCGTTTCGGTAGGCAATGAAAGCATTGTTTACATCTCCGGACGCTTCGTATATAATGCCCTGCAGGATTTGGCTAAAAGCATCTGTGGTATACTTGTTTTTATGATTTTGATATTTATCATTTAACTGTAGCAGCTTTATGTTGATGCGTTTTGCCTCTACCAGTGCTTCATCGGGTTGCCCCAGCATAAAGTAGTTGAGCGCCATGTAGTAGTGCATGCTTACTTTTTCAAAGTCTTCGCCTTTGTAGGGAGCAGCCATGGGATTGGTAAGGTTAGCCGCAACAGCGTGCGCTGCATCAGTCTTAATGCCATCGTCTACCAGTACGTAGGCTTTTTCAAACCACGTATTACTTAGGGCATAGTTACCGGCCATGTGCTCTATTTTTCCTTTTTCCAGATAATAGAGCAGCCTGTTACGTTTTTTGCGCAAAAATTTATTTTGGTCGGCAAGGTCAGAGGCAGTTTTAAATTGCCCCGTACTTATTTGCTGCTGTATTTCGCTCGTTTTAATACTATAGGTATCGCAAGAGTAAATACAGGTGGTTAATAGTAAAAGTGCCGCCTTGGTGAGGGCGGCTACTTTAAAGCTGGCTTTTTTCATCTGTTCAGGAAAATTGAAAACGGCCGTGATTATTTAATAAGCTTTTTAATTTTTTTGTCGCCTATCCATACTTTTTCATTGGTTTGTATGTTAGTAAGCTCCAGGTCTATTTGGTAATAAACCGCTTTTTCTTTTTTGTTTTCGTCTACAATAGAGTTTACGGTGCCCTGTAGCATAAAGTCGGCACCATGCTCAAGTCCAAATTTTTTCATGGTACTTGCCGATGCATTATTTTGCTGTTCGGCACGCTCCCCGCGAATTTCCTCGCGCATGGTGCCGGCCTGTACCAGCCTCATACGTCCTGAATTTATTATAGCTTTTTCTATGTCTTTAGAAAACGTTTCGGTGGCTATGTGTTCGTGTGATTTGTTTGTAATCATGCCCACTATAAGTACCGGTTTTTTACCTGTATTTTCACTGGCAAACGTGCTGTACCAAGAATGATCCATTAGTTCGGCGGTGATTTCTTCGGCAGTAAGGCGAGAATCTGTATCGTTCCAACGGCCGCTTATGTCTGTTACCGTGTTTTCATTTACACGTTGTACGCCGCTTTTGGATGATGAGCATCCGGTAGTGGTTATAATCGCTGCAGCTGCTAAGATAGTAAGGGTAATATTTTTCATTGTGATTGTTTTTTTGATTGATAAAAATACAAATTTCATTTCTTAACGCGTAGTGGATTACAAATTATATGCCAAAAAATAAAGCCGTGGAAAAATTCCACGGCTTGTCCTAAACCAACTACAAATAACTAATATTAAAAAGTCCCCTTTTGCCTATTTTAGTGTACTTGTTGTCCCAGCAAAATTGCTTATTTAATTTATATTTGAAAATACCTATTAATAGGTATTTATTTAAAAATCGTATTTTTTTTCTACCGAATAACGCATTAGTTCCGTTTTGCCCTGAAGGTTAAGTTTTTTAAGAATATTTTTTCGGTGCGTGTCTACGGTAGTTTTGCCGATAAAAAGGGTATCGGCAATTTCCTGCGATGTTTTTCCTTCACCCACCAGTTTAAGTATTTCTTTTTCGCGCTTGCTTAATGGTACTTCATCTGTTACAGTAGTTTCTTTACCTTTAATTCCCGAATCAAAGTAGGTTTCGCCTTTGTGCACGGTACGTATGGCTTCTATTACTTTTTTTAAGGATGAGTTTTTAAGTATGTACCCGCTGGCACCGGCCTCCTGCATTTGATGAATAGCTTCGTCTTGTTCAAACATACTAAAAGCTATTATCTTACAGTTAGGAAACTCCTGCTTAATGTGGCGTGCCGCAGTTATACCGTCCATTACCGGCATGCGGATATCGGTTAATACCACGTCTGGCTTTTTACTGCGCACAATATCCAGCAGGCGGTCGCCATTGCTGGCTTCGCCTACAATTTTTATATCTTCCTCGTATTCAAGGAATACCTTCATGCCGTCTATAAGTGCCTGATGGTCTTCTGCTATAGCTAATTTTATCATACCGGGATATCTATTATTATGGTTGTGCCCTTACCGGGTGTACTGTCTACCTCAAAGGTACCGTTTAATTGCTCAATTTTCTTTTGTATGGCGCCTAACCCCATACCGTCGTTTGAAAGCGTAGCGGTGTTAAATCCTACACCGTTATCTTCAATAATTATATTTATGCTGTCTTCGTGGTGGGTTAGCTGAATAGACGCCTCTGTAGCCTGGCTGTGCTTAATAATATTTGTGCACAGCTCCTGTATGGTCCTGAAAATGTTTATTTCGAGCGTGTTATCAAGCCTTGTGGTAAAACCATAAGGAATAAACTGCATTTCTATTTTTCCGGGTACCGATATTTTTTCGGCAAGCTTTTTTACAGCGGGTATAAGGCCATCGCCAGACATTACCCCTGCGTTTTTACCATGGGCAAGCCTTCTCACTTTATGGTATGCCTCATCTATAAGCTCGTCTGTTCGTTCGTATAACACATCATCTGTAGGATCTGTATTTTTTTTACGCATCCTTAGGTTTTCAAAGTTTAGTTTCAGGGTGGCCAGCATACTGCCAAGGTTATCATGCAGGTCGTTTGCTATGCGCTGACGCTCGCGTTCCTGCCCTACCAGCATGGTATCTATATTTTGAAGCTCGTGGTCCTTAAGCGTTTTTTCCAGTTTCTGTTGCTCAATCAATGTTTCCTGATGGCTTATTTTTTCCTTACGGCGGGCATTTTTTACAATCAGGAAGCCTATAACTACCAGTGCAGCACTTACAGTGCCTGTAGCATAAGTAACCAGTTTACTTACCTTAACGTCGCTTTTAAGTACTTTGTTTTCAAGCTCTTTTTCCTTTGCCCGGTATTTAGATTCTATATCGTTCTTAGCTATGTTACGCTCCTGTTCTTTCATACTGTCGCTGTAGCGGTAGGCCAATTCCTGAAATTTAAAAGCATTTTTATAATCTCCCGCATCTTTGTATGTGCGATAAAGCTCCTCAGCATTTACCTGTTTATAGCCGTACTCAGCGCGTTCAGTTTTTTGATTGTAAGCCTCTAAAAGATAAGCTACAGATTTTTTGTAATCTTTTTTAATGCGGTAAGAGGCTGCCATGTTAACAAGGTAATAGTTTTTTTCCTCTGTAGTGCCGTGTTTTTCCAGGTAGGGGAGGTTTTTGTTAAGGTAATACATGGCAGAATCGGGCTGCTTTAGTAAGCCGTTATACAGGCCGGAAATATTGGTGTAAATAACGTATATGCCATGCTAATCTTTAAATTCATTCCACAATTTTAATGCCTTTTTATAATACATTCGGCTCAGATTTGCGTCTCTCCCTTGCTGATAGTAATCGGCCAGGTAAATGTATGCTGTAGCTTTTCTGTCTTTATTGTTGGTTTTTTCAATGTACGATACATAATCGCGTAAGTAGTTTATAGGGTCTGTGGTATTAGTATTGCTGTAATAAATAACCCGGTAAATGGCCAGGTTAGTATCCATAAGAGCAGCTGTGCTGTCTATGGATTTATATATTTTTTTTGCTTCAAGTAACAGAGTTAGTGCCTTATCATCCTGATTAGTGCTTTCATAGTAATCGGCAAGTATTACATTGTATAATGCTTTATCTGCCCCTTTATAAGATTTGTATGGTAAGGATTTAAGGTCTTTTATAAGTATAGCGGGTAACTCGTTTCCGGATCTCTTTTTAAGCTCCCAAAGCGATTTATTGTATTGGCAAACTGCCTTTATACTTACCATATAAATAAGTATAAAGGCAGTTTTTAAAACATATCTTTTTAATAGCATCAAACAGTTCTGTTATTTTATTTTTTTATGCTTAGTACACCCTTCATACCTTTTTTAGGCATAATCATTACGGGCGATTCTAATTGTTCATCGTCATTTTCAGCGGGTCCTGTTTCAAAGTCGGCGTCAGGGCTGCAAGCTAAGTAATCTTTTACATAACTAATATCATAATACGCATCATGGAAAAGTACAAGGCTTATATTTTGTGTAAAGTCAAGCGGTTCAACATCCAGGCTTATGTCCTGTATAAAAGCGCTGTTTAGGCTAAATAGTATGGTTTGTGGCTCGTCTGTTGTAGTTCCGTCTGCGGTGTAGTTGGTAAGATCTGTGTTTTGCGCATCTACCAGCCGCATAAACATTAAAATCCTGTTAGGGTAGTCTTTGCAAGAAAGATTGTAGATGGTATTGGTTTTAAACTCGTACTTTTCGTCGTACTCTTTTGGTAAATAGGCTTTGTAAACAGCCATTAAGGTGGCACTGTTGTACTCTCCTTCTCCTGAATAAATTGCGTGTGGCATACTTGGTTAATTTAAAATTAATATTACAAAAATTATCTAAATACTGTAATAAAAAAATCCCCATTGGTGGGGATTTTAATTTTGCCTTTAGTGCACCGTGTCTTTGGTGAGTACTTTTATAATAAAGAGGAGTGCTACAAATGATAAGAATGCCAGTAGCACCAAATACGTGCGTTTATAATACAGTTTGTGCAAAGGCAGGTCTTTACGGTACATAATTGTAATAATGGTAACAAACGCCACCACAAAAAGTGCTGCAAATATTAGCTGTCCTGTTGTAAACATGTTGAAATCTTTTATGCAAAGCTACAACAAGCGGTTTTATTTCAGGGTATTTTTAGGGCACAAAAATTCAGTGTCATGAAAAAACAATTAGATGCCGTATCACTTTTTCATAAGTCGTTTAAACTGGGTGTAGGTGAAACCACCCGCGCAAGCCTGGGTGAAAATCTTAACATGCTACGCTACAATCTTATGAAGGAAGAAAATGAAGAATACTTAGAAGCTGCGCAGAATAACGACCTTACCGAGGTAGCCGATGCGCTGGGTGATATGCTTTACATTTTATGCGGAACTATCATAGAACACGGCCTGCAACACAAAATAGAGGAAATATTTGATGAAATACAGCGCAGTAACATGAGCAAGCTGGATGATAACGGTGAGCCAATTTACCGTGAAGATGGCAAGGTAATGAAAGGCCCTAATTATTTTAAGCCTGATTTCGCCGAAATTCTTTCAGGTTTGTAGTTTATAGTTTGTGGTTCTGAGTGGAACTATAAAGAATAAACCACGAACCATAAGATGAAAACAAAAATGCCTTAGAATTTCTAAGGCATTTTTGTTTTTAATATCGGTATGCAGATTGCTGTTGTTATGGCAGACTATATCTTCACCGTCCAGCCAAATTTATCTTCGGCAAGTTTATATTGTATGCTTGTTAGCTTTTCTTTAATTTCCAGCGAAAGCGGCTTTTCCTGTTTTGGAAGTTCGTAGTATGTATCCTGGTATTTAAACCCAATAATAGGATTTACAACAGCAGCGGTGCCGGCGCCAAAAATTTCTTTAAGTGAGCCGTTTTTAATACCTTCTACAAGTTCTGTAACTAATACCGGGCGTACTTCTACGTTAAGGCCTTCGCTTTCGGCAAGTTCTAAGATACTTTTACGGGTTACACCATCTAGTATACGCTCGCTTGTAGGGGCGGTACACAGGGTGTCATTAAATCGGAAAAACACGTTCATGGTACCTGCTTCTTCCAGTTTTGTGTGTGTAGCATCATCTGTCCATATAACCTGCTGGTAGCCTTCTTCATTAGCCAGTTTTGTTGGGTAAAACTGGGCCGAGTAGTTACCTGCGGCTTTCGCAGCGCCGATACCACCATTTGCCGCGCGGCTAAAGTGTTCTGCTATAAGTACTTTTACCTCGCCTGAGTAGTAAGATTTTGCAGGAGACATAATAATCATAAAACGGTATTCCTGCGATGGGGATGCTATAACGCCATGGCCTGTAGCTATCATAAAAGGGCGCAGGTATAGTGAGTTTCCTTTACCTTTTTTTACCCATTCTTTATCCAGGTTAATCAGTTGCTTAAGCCCCTCAATAAAAACATCTTCGGGTACTTCGGGCATGGCAAGCCTTACAGCAGACTTGTTAAAGCGGATAAAGTTTTGGTCAGGCCTAAACAGCCATACGTCGTCGTTTTCATCTTTATACGCTTTCATGCCTTCAAAAATCGCCTGGCCGTAATGAAACACCCTCGACGAAGGATCCATAGGCATAGGGGCATAAGGCGTAATAACAGGGGTACCCCACTTACCATCCTTATAATCGCAGTACAGCATGTGGTCTGTAAATACGTTCCCGAAAGGCAGGTTGTTGAAGTCAACGTCACCTATTTTTGAGGTTTGGGCTTTGTGCACTTCAATGGCAAAAGTAGGGTTAGCGCTCATTAGTGTATTGTAGTTTAGAGTTATTCGCGTTCTCGCAAATTTACTAAAAAATCATCGTTAGGGCTGTTTTGGGTTAAAAAAATGAAAAATAAAAAAACAAAGGGCTGAAACCAAGAAATATAAATAACTCTCTGGCGTTGGCATAATTAAAGAAACTGTATAAATTTGTCACAACATTAACCCAAATAGTTACAAATGAAAAAAACACTTGTACTTGCAGCCGCACTGCTAAGCCTAGTAGCTTGCAAAAAAAATGAAATCGAGGTTAAAACCGAAGATACTGTTATAGAAGGTAAAGATACTACCATGGTAGATACTGATACCGTTACTAAAGACAGCGTGGCACCTGCCGAAACTCCTGAGACAGAAGAATCAGAAACACCAGAAGGTGCAGAGCCTGCAAAAGAGAAAGCACCGGCGGCTAAAACCACTGCTGCCGTTAAGGAAAACTATCAGTCGTTTGGCGATAAGATTACTGCAGACAATGCCATTACTAAGGCACAAATGCTTAAAAAGTACAATACCCTTAAACCAGGAGATACCATTACCGTAAAGTTTAAAACAGACATTAAAGAGGTGTGCCAAAAGAAAGGCTGCTGGATGTCACTAGATCTTACCCAGGGTAAAGAATCGTTTGTAAAGTTTAAAGACTACGGATTTTTTGTGCCGTTAAATGCAGGTGGGCAGGAAGCCATAGTACACGGTAAGGCGTTTGTAAGCGAGATTTCGGTAGCGCAATTAAAGCACTATGCTAAAGATGGTGGCAAAAGCGAAGCTGAGATTGCTAAAATCACAAAGCCTGAATTTAAATACGGTTTTATGGCCGATGGCGTTCTTATAAGCGAATAATGAAGAAGTTATTACTTATAGTTTGCATATGCCTAGCCTTTGCTGCCTGTAAAAAAGAAACGGCAGCAACCGATGCTAAGAAAACAGATACTGTTTCAGCAGCCTGCGCAAAGCCTAAAAAAAAGTTCAAGATGTATGAAATGAGCGAGCTTGCTGCGCTCATGGAACAAATGTATGCGGAAAATGAACAGCTAAAGCAGCGTATTATAAAAGGCGATACGGTAGGGAGCTTTCCGCAACATATTATAAAAATACATTCGGCTGCTATGACAGACGAGTCTGACAGGGATGCATTTTTTAAGGAAAACGCAGCTGGCTTTATAAAGGCACAGGAGCTCATTTACAAAGACCCTAAAAACGCCAAACAGCATTTTAACGATGCGGTTTCGGCCTGTATACAGTGCCATGAAGGAAAATGCGGTGGGCCTATACCCAGGATTGAAAAGCTTTATATAAAGTAAAATGAAAGATTTATGTGTAGATTTTTTATTTAGGGTAGTAATCAATTTCTTTTTAAATGGAATTGGTGCTGCTTTACGATGGGTTTTTCTTTTCAAGAAGTACTCATATAAAACTCTTTTTGCCGGAGGTGATGACTTTCTTAATATTTTTTTTGGAGGTAGTCTGTTAGTCTCAATTATACTTTCGGTACTTTTGCTTAAATAAATCTACCATTTTGAAAAGAGAAATCATTATAACCGGCGACGGATCTGTAACCATACACCTTCCTGACATGAAGGAGAGTTACCACTCTAAGTTTGGTGCCATACGCGAGGCGTATCATGTATTTATACAAAACGGGCTGGCCTTAACTAAAGGGCAGCCCGTTGCTGTTTTAGAGATAGGTTTCGGTACCGGGCTTAATGCTTTTATAACCTACCTTGAAGCACTTAAATCAGGCCAGCAGATACACTATACCGGGGTAGAGGCCTACCCTGTAGCGGTAGAAGAAGCCATGCAGCTAAACTACGTAACCGAACTTAACGCCATAAACCATATGGCGGTTTATGAGCAAATGCACCGCGCCGGGTGGGAGCAGCCTGTAGTACTCCCCGGTAATTTTACGCTGGTTAAGCAGCATAAGTTTTTTCAGGATATAACAGACGTGGGTTTGTATGACCTGATTTATTTTGACGCCTTTGGTTACCACGCACAACCGGAGCTGTGGAGTGAGGAGATTTTCGCCAAAATGTATAAGGCGCTAAAGCCTAATGGCATATTAGTTACCTATGCGTGCCGCACTGTTATAAAAAATGCCATGAAAGCGGCAGGATTTAGCACAGAAAAGCTACCCGGCCCACCGGGCAAGCGAGAAATGTTAAGAGGATATAAGTAGGTTTTTTAAGCTTAAAATTATATTATTTAAAATTTTAATCTATAAAAATTATCAAATTCATTTTTTTAGTCGAATTTAATTTTATAATTTTACTTCATCGTTCTTAAAAACCTAACCTCATTTTAAATTTTATTACATATGCCTGCATCCATGTTTAATTACACAAAGATGGTACTGGAAAACGTGAGTTTTGATCCCGTACTTTTTTGCAAGGAAGTAGAAAAAGCTTTTAAAATGTTGCTGCCTTACGACCTGGAAAGGTTGGTAGATTGGCTGTACAAGTTTACAACAACCCGACCGGAATTGCAGGGATGCCTTACCGGTATGGAAAGCACAAAATAAGTATTAACACCTTACGGTAAAGTAAAAAGGTTACTCAGCAGAGTAACCTTTTTTGTTATAATGTATTTAGTAAAAGCGGTTTTTATTTTAGCTCCTTTTCAAAAGATTCATCGAGCAGGTTAGTAAACGCATTGCGTATGGTGCCATTGCTGTTAAGCAATATAGTACGATTTATTTTGTTTAATACCCATTTGTGGTGCAGTTGTTCAAAATCAGTACTACGCACCTGTGTAACGCCCTTGTGTTCATACGCACCCAGGTTCTTTTTCCACTCGGTATAATTATCTACGTTAATGGCTACAAAATCAATCTCCGGATGTTTTTTCTGTAGTTCGCCCACCCGGTTGTATACCTGCTGTAACAGCACGCGCGCACATCCGGTCCAGAAAAATATAACCGTTTTTCGTTTTATGGTATTTCTTACGTTATACGGCTTACCATCGGTAGTTACAAGTTTTACATCGGGTAAGTACGTGCCGGGCGTAAGGTCTTTTATGGCAAGGCTAAGCTGCCTTATTTCATTATCCGGGCGTTTATTTGTAGAAAGTGCGTTGTAGCTCTCCAGGCAACGGTTTTTGTTAGCTATTTTTTCGTCTTCCAGCAAGTAGCCGAAGGCGATATTATCTAAAACAATGTTCTTCAGTTCTTTATTTTTAAAAAGTGAATCGGCCGCACTTAAACGGTTCAGGTTAAAATCTATAGAAAACTCGTCTACACCGCCTTTTTTAAACGTTTTGTAGTACGCGCGATTGGTGGCGTATCCCATACAGTAACGTATAAACGGCGAAAAATGAATTAGTTTACTGTTGTTAAAATCTATCTTCTTTCTATAGTCGTAGTAGTTTGCCGGCAGTGATTCTTTTATGCTTTCGCCGTTACGCCTTGCATACAGGTAAGGGTAAAATTCCTGATAACCGTAGTAATTAAGCCACACACGGTTTTTGGCATAAAAGTCAAAGCCCACACTCCAGCCGAGTTCTTTCTTCTTTGCGTTGTAAAAATTTAAACGGTTGGTGTGTGTAGAATCGGCAAATCGTTCAAATCCTTTGTAATCTAGCGAAAAGCTGTCGTAAGAGTTTCGCCTGTCTGTTGCTATCATGGTAAACAAATCCATCATAAAGTTGTTTTTTTCGGCACCTTTTCCGCTAAATACGACTGATTTATCAAAATCATCCGCATCTATAGAAACCGATATGCTGTCGTTTCTGTCAAAATAAACATATTGGAAATCGGGCTCGTGCTTAAAACTGTATATACCCGGCGTAAGTGAGTCAAATGCAATGCTGAAGCGGTTTTCTTTATCCAGCTTCAGGGTATCTGTAACTGTATTGTTCCTGCAAAACAACACATAAGGCTGCCTTGGGTTTTTTATCTGCCCCGAAAAATAGGCTTTGTAGCCGGAACTATCTCCGGCACATCCGTTAAGTAGCAGCAGCGAAAAAAACAATAGTGCTGGAAAGGGCTTGTTCAGATACATTTGGGTGTTTAAAACCGCGCAGGCA
>JAAXJD010000093.1:0-10020 GCA_012270005.1 Flavobacterium sp.
CCGTATACGTAACCGCCTTTGGTACGTTCGGCTATGGTTTTAAGCGCATCAGGGTAAAGTTTTGTAATTACCGTTTCGCCGGCATTATCTTTCTTATAACCTTCTATACGGCCGTTGTTTTTTAGCGGTATGGGGCCACCTTTTTCGGTACCTACACCCACGGTAAGTATTTTTATGCCCTTTTTCTCAGCTTCTTCAGCAGCGGCTTCACTGTCTTCGCCATGGTCTTCACCATCTGAAACCAGTACGAGCAACTTACTCGTCTGCGGATCATCATAATACGTAGAAGCTAAATGTATGGCATCGGCAATGGCTGTACCCTGGCTCGAAACCATATCGGTATTCATGCTTTGCAGGAACATTTTTGCCACACTGTAATCTGTAGTAATGGGCAGTACCGGGTAAGCGCTACCCGCATAACCAATAATCCCTATACGATCTGTACCCAGGCTATTAATGATTTGCGATACAATTTGCTTTGATTTCTCCAGCCTGCTGGGCGCCACATCTTCGGCAAGCATACTCTTACTTACGTCTATGGCAAATACTATATCTACCCCCTCGCGTTTTACCTTTTCGGTACGGGTACCTATTTTTGGGTTAACTAATGCCAGTACTATACCCGCTATGGCTAGCGCCACAAAGGCAAGCTTTAGAGCCGGTTTAAATACAGAACTTTCGGCACTTAGTTTTTTTACCAACTTCAGGTTACCAAACTCGCGCTGTTTTCTGCGTTTCCACCAAAGGTTAAACAAAAACAGCAGCACCAGCAGCGGAATCACTGCCAGCAGGTATAAATATTTTGGTTCTTCTAACTCGTACATAATTAAATAAAGCTTCGGTAAAGTGTTTTACGCGCAAATGCCTCGGCTAAAAGCAATCCAAAGGCAGCCCACACCCACGGGCGGAACTTTTCGTCGTAGTTATAAAACTTTTGTTCTTCTATTTCGGTTTTTTCCAGCTTATTTATCTGGTCGTAAATGGATTTAAGCTTGCTGTTGCTGGTAGCCCTGAAATAGGTTCCGTCTGTTTTCTTGGCAATCTCTTTCATAAGCCCTTCATCTATCTGCACAGGAGCCATTTGATACAGTAGTTTACCACGCTCATCTTTAGCATACGGCATCATGGCCTGCCCGTTTGTACCAATACCTATGGTATATACTTTAATGCCATACTCTTTAGCCATGTCTGACGCCATGCGCGGATCTATAAAACCTGAATTGTTTACACCATCTGTAAGCAATATAATAATGCGGCTCTTCGCCTTGCTGTCTTTTAGCCTGTTTATGGCAGTAGCAAGGCCTACACCTATACCGGTACCGTCTTCCATAACCTGGTCATCGTACTGTATAGACCTGATAGCTTCTTTAACAAGCTCTTTGTCGCTCGTTACAGGGATTTTAGTATAGCTTTGGCCGGCATACACCACCAGTCCTATACGATCGTTAGGGCGATTGTCTACAAAATCCTCAGCCACACGTTTAAGGCCCTCAAGGCGGTTTGGCTTAAGGTCTTTAGCCAGCATACTACCCGAAACGTCTACCGCCATAACTATGTCTATACCCATACTGGTTCGGGTTTTACTGTTTACATCTACCGTGCGCGGGCGTGCCATGGCTACAATCATAAACGACAGCGCCATTAGCCTAAGCGCAAACAATACAGGCTTTAGTTTTGCAAGCCATGATGGCGATGATTTAAAACCGTTTACAGAACTTATGGTAAGCGAAGCCGTTTGCTGCTTACGTTTCCAGATGTACCAGCCTATGGCAAACGGAAATGCCGCAAACAACCAGAAGAAACCGGGGTTTAAAAATGTTACTTCGTTCATATTACTGTTGCTGTTGCGGATTCAGGTTCTTCATTTCTATCGAATTCTTTACGCGCTCTATGATTTTAGGGGCATATTCATCGCCTTCCTTATACAGCAGTATTACCTGCTGAAGGCCTTGCTCCTGCCCAAAAACATATATATCATAATGTACCGGTATGCTTTGCTTGGTTATGGGATCAGGATAACCCATGGTACCATAGGCACGCTTACCGTTAACACCGTCAGGTGTACGGTATTCTTCGTCTTTAACCAGTATGTCTTTAGCACCGGTAGCTTCCCAGTTTTTAATTATGCCGTCTATGGCAGTACCCAGGTCTAATTCTTTAGGCTCTTTAAGGTTAAGCGTGGCCACGGCTATGTACAGGTTTCCAAACGGCTTACCATCGCCAAACATGGCCATATCTTTAAACAGTGCGTAGCTGTCTTTAGGCATTATAGCGGCCGCGTCTAAACGCTTAAGTACATGGGGCGTTTCTATAGTTATACCAGGCACACCATATTCGCTTTTTACCCACTGCCCTTCGAGCATTTCCTTTGTAGTTTCACCATAAAGCATGGCCCTTACGGCAGTAAACGAAAAGTAAAACGCCAGTAAAAACACTGCTACAGACGCAGCGGCAATAATCAGGTTGCGCTTTCTTCGCTTACGTTTTGCTTCCTCCAGCTTACGTTTTGCCTCAAGCCACGCCTGGGTAGTATCTTCTTCCGGCTGATTTACCGGTATGCTGCGGTCTATAACTACAATGGTAGTTTCTATGCGGCTGCGGTCTTGAGCGATTTCAAATTCCAGCGGCTTAGACTTGGCAAATTTTACCATGTCTGCCGTACGCAGCACTTGCTCCAGCTGCTCAAAAGTTTCCTGTTTCAACAGCATTTTTCGCTTTTGGGTAGCATTATGCATGGCCTCTATAAGCTCTGTGGTAGTGCTTTCCATAGCCGGTATGTGTATGGCCTCTTCTATATACATACGGGCTATATCGGCCAGTTCGCTGTAATATTCTTTTACTGCACCCTGTTTTATAAGTTCTTTACGCTCCAGGTTTTGAAGCAGTTCTGTAGCCTTTTCTATAGGCGACACTACACGTTCATCGGCTTTTTTCTTAGCAGGCTGCTTTTTGCGCTTGTTTACATACCACCAAATGCCATACGCCAGTGCCCCTGCCACAACCAATGAACCTAACAGCCACCACACCCAGCCATTACTCGATGGTTGTGAAGCTACCGGTTTAATATCGAACATTTTTTGTTTAAGGGTGTCTACCTTAACATTGCTTACCTCCAGCGAAAGCGAATCAGACTGAAGGGTTTTGTTATTTATAACCACCGGAAGGCGCGGTATTACATACCGGCCACTGTCAAACTGGGTAAGGCCGTATTTTTTTATCAGCTCATACGTGCTGCCTTTCTTTACCGTATCTATCGGGTACGACTCCAGTACCTCGAGCTGGCCGAATAGCTTCCCTTCCGGAAAGTTTACCCTATCCTTGCTCTTTACCGTGGCCTTAATGGTAAAATTTGCCTGCGCCCCTACCTTTATTTTGGTAGAGTCTATGCTGGTAGCAAGCGGATTTTGCGCAAAGAGCACAAACCCGGTTAACAAGGCCAGCATGGCGCATATATTCTTAAACATTGTTACTTTCATGCTTTCACCTGCTTATGCCCGGGCTTTAAAGTAGCCCAGCAACTTGGTTACATACGATTCATCTGTGCGGGTACTTACCACACCGGCCCCGCATCGGTTAAAGGTTTCCTGAAAATATTTCAGCTTTGCCTGATAGTATTTCTCATATTCCAGCCGCACCTTTTTACTTCCGGTGTTAACCAGCAGCGTTTCACCGGTTTCGGCATCGGTCATTTGTACCAGCCCCAGGTCTGGCATTTTTTCTTCACGGGCATCGCAAACACGTACGCCGGTAATATCATGTTTTTTAGAAGCTATTTTAAGCGTATGCTCATAGCCATCTGCCATAAAATCAGATATAAGAAATACGATGGCCCGCTTTTTAAGCACGCCCGAAAGAAACTTAAGCGCCTGTCCCACATCGGTCTTCCTGCTCTTTGGCTGAAACTCTATCAGTTCCCTGATGATGCGCAGCACGTGGCTTTTTCCTTTTTTTGGCGGAATGTAAAGCTCAATCTGGTCTGAGAACAGGATCAGGCCTATTTTATCGTTGTTTTGCGTAGCCGAAAACGCCATAGTGGCTGCAATCTCTGTTACGATATCCCGCTTAAAAGCGTTTTGTGTACCAAAGCTTTCGCTGCCGCTAACATCGGCCATGAGCATCATGGTTAGCTCACGCTCTTCCTCAAAAACCTTTATATACGGCTCGTTGTATCGAGCAGTTACATTCCAGTCTATATTACGCACATCATCGCCAAACTGGTACTGGCGTACCTCGGCAAACGTCATACCCCTGCCTTTAAACGACGAGTGGTACTCCCCCGAAAAAATGTGGTTACTAAGCCGCCTGGTCTTTATCTCAATCTTGCGGACCTTTTTTAATATATCTTTTGTATCCATTTTACAGTTTAAAGTTTAAGGTTTCAGGTTTCAAGTTACCACTCAGGCGCACCACTCCGGTCAACAACCTGACACGAGACGTTAGCGAACCGGCGAAGCAAATTTTAAACTTTAAACCTGAAACGGCCTTCGGCCTACGGAACCTCTATCTCGTTAACGATTTTGTTGATGATATCAATAGAGGTAATGTTCTCTGCTTCTGCTTCGTAAGTAACTCCTATACGGTGGCGTAGCACATCGTGCACTACAGCGCGAACATCTTCAGGGATTACATACCCACGGCGTTTAATAAACGCATAACATTTAGCCGCGTTTGCCAGGTTGATACTACCCCTTGGCGACGAACCAAAACTGATTAGAGGCTTAAGGTTCCCTAATTTATACTGTTCCGGATAACGGGTAGCGAATATAATATCAAGGATATATTTTTCTATCTTCTCATCCATGTACACCTCCCTAACGGCTTGCTGCGCACGCAGGATCTGGTCTACCGTAACCACAGGGCTTACTTTTTCGTAAGAACCTTTAAGGTTTTGGCGGATAACGAGGCGCTCGTCTTCCAGCTTAGGGTAGTCTATAACTGCCTTTAGCATAAAACGGTCTACCTGTGCTTCGGGCAGCGGATAGGTACCTTCCTGCTCTACCGGGTTCATGGTAGCCATAACAAGGAACGGCTTTTCCAGCTTAAAGGTTTCCTCGCCAATGGTTACCTGCTTTTCCTGCATGGCTTCCAGTAGTGCCGACTGTACTTTGGCCGGGGCACGGTTAATCTCATCCGCCAGTACAAAGTTGGCAAAAATAGGACCCTTTTTTATAGAGAATTCGTTTTGCTTAATGTTGTATATAAGGGTACCCACCACATCGGCAGGAAGCAAATCAGGCGTAAATTGTATCCGGCTAAAACTACCCTGCACCGCTTGGCTAAGCGTATTAATAGCCAAGGTTTTAGCAAGGCCCGGAACACCCTCAAGCAGTATATGGCCCTGGCCAAGTAAGCCTATTAAAAGACGTTCTATCATGTACTTTTGCCCTACTATAACCTTGTTCATCTCCATCATAAGGAGATCTACAAAGGCGCTTTCCCTTTCTATTTTTTCATTAATCGCCCTGATGTCCAGAGCTGCAGAATTTCCTTCCATAATTTATGTTCGTTGTTTAAGGAGTGTAAATTAACAAATGCTTTTTTAACACCGCAAATTCATTGCCGAATTTATTGAGATTATGTTTCTTATGCTGTTAATATGTTGTTAACGGGTTTTATAGTTGAATTAAACCACTGAAATACTTATGATTATTACAACATGTAAATGCTTCAGAAACTGACAATGACGCTACGGCCCCATTATGAACGCAATTAATACAGTTAAAGTATATACGTGTTAAATCGTTATTTGCCTTCATGAAAAATTTGTAGTCGACATATGTGTATTTTAATTATTTTTGAAATAAAAATAACACCGACCAATTATGAGAAAACTAGTTACATGGTTACCACTATTAGTGGTATGGCTTGGGGCTGCCCAGGATTTTTGTGGAAGTGACCAGCTTCATCATGAAAAACTTAATTCAAATCCTCTTTACGCAAAACGAACCCAGGATTTTGATGCCCGGACTTTTGGCAAAAAAAATACAGCAAGGCAAGCTGCTGCTAATTACGTAATACCAGTGGTGGTACACGTAATGCATAAGGGAGAGGCAGTGGGTACCGGCACTAATGTGAGCGATGCATTAATTCAGTCCCAGATTAAACAGCTTAACCAATATTACCGCAAAATTGACGGTACGCCCGGAGATGGTAACGGAGTAGATATAGGTATTGAGTTTGCTCTTGCTGTAAGAGATCCGCAAGGAAACTGTACAAATGGCATAGACCGTGTAGATATGACTCAAAACTACGTGTATATGGCAAATGGTGTAAAGAATGCTGCTAATGGAGTGGGCGTTACTGATGCTGCATTAAAAGCCGTGAGTTTTTGGGATTCTTCTAAATACTATAATATTTGGGTTATTTCGGAGTTTGACAACGGAGCGTCAACTATTGCAGGTTACGCGTACTTTGCCTCGTCTCATGGAGAAAGTTATGATGGAACCGTGATGCTTTATTCCCATGTAGGGTCTCCGTCAAGTGTTACGCTTCCTCACGAAATAGGGCACGCGTTAAATTTATATCACACCTTTGAAGGCGATGGAGGTGGAACTAACTGCCCCGCTGTTAACGATTGCGGATCTGGTAGAGGCGACTGTTGTTCAGATACACCTGCACATACCCGATTTACTAACTGTAATACCATCACAACAAATTCCTGCTATCCGAATAATACCGATTTGAGTTACGCCAAAAATTACATGACCTACTCTAGTGTATTAAACTGCCAAAATATGTTTACGCAAAACCAAAGAGACAGGATGCTTGAAGCCATAGTGGAGATAAGAGGATCGCTCCTTGCCCAAAATGGCAATATGAGCCTGGTTCCGGTAGTTGCCGAAACGCCTTCTTTTACAATTAGCCCGTCATTATCCTGTGCAGTAGGCCAAACACTATCTTTTACGAGTACCACGCCGTGCCTTCCACAAAATTATTTGAGCGAGTCTAACTGGTCGGGTATATCGTATAACTGGACCCTTACAAACGGTACAACATCGTACAGATTTAGCGGGCAAAACCCACAATTTTCCGTAAGCCAAGCCGGTACTTATACTGTAACGTTGCAGATAATTTCTCCTGCAGGAACCGCAACTAATACTGTACCTAACGCCTTAATCATAACAAACGGGGGACCCACAGCCAGTTGTACACCACGTAACGGGCAGTTGGGCAATTTTGGGTACACCATAAATAACGTGGAGTTTGCCGGTATAAATAACACGACTTCTAACTCAGTAAATGCAGGATATACCGATTTCTCATGTAGCAGCAATACTGTTCTAAATGCAGGTGCTACCTATCCACTTTTACTTGGAGTGAGGTCAGGCAACTCTTATACAGAAAATTACCGCGTTTATATTGATTACAACAACAACGGTATAATGGAAGCTACAGAACTTATTGCTTCGGGGGCTAACCCGGCGGCTTCAACAAACACGTATCAGCATGATATATCCATACCTGCTACAGCGGTACAAAACCAGTTGCTTCGTATGAGGGTTATTGGTGAGGCAAACGGGCTTACGGATTCTGAAGCTAGCTGCCAGAGTAATTATTTTATAAACGATGTTGAGGATTATGGGGTATATATAAGAAACGCTCTTAACACAGATATAATACAAAGTAAAACAATAACCGTGATGCCAAACCCCGTAGAAGACAGTTTTACAATAAGCGCTGAAGAAACTATTGATACGGTAAAAATATACAATATGCTGGGGCAGCTTGTATTGGTTCAAAACATAAATACATCTGAAGGAAATATAAACATTTCTCAGCTCAGTTCAGGAACATATTTAATAACGGCACAAAGTGGCACGAAAAACCATCAGCAGAAAAT
The DNA here is from genome assembly GCA_012270005.1 of Flavobacterium sp. Taxonomy (GTDB): domain Bacteria; phylum Bacteroidota; class Bacteroidia; order Flavobacteriales; family Flavobacteriaceae; genus Flavobacterium. The sequence goes on from JAAXJD010000093.1 coordinate 7,841, forward strand.
AATAAAAAGATAAAAAATGATAATAAGGCCCCGCAATTACGGGGCCTTATTTTTACAAAAAATACAACCGAATTTTAAGTAATTTTGCGGTGTAAAATTCTGCACAACGCGCAATATATGGAAATTAAGCTTTCGCCTGTAATAGCAGGCGTTATGAACTGGGGCGACTGGCACGCGAAATTTAACCCCGCACAAACCGCCGAACTTATAAATCACTGTGTAAGCAATGGCATAACAACCTTTGACCATGCTGATATTTACGGAGGCTATACCACCGAGGCTGATTTTGGTGAGGGTTTTGCGCAAAGCGGCGTAAAACGTGAAGATATTCAGCTTATAAGTAAATGTGGCATACAGCATACGCTGGGCAATCGCAACAATGCGGTAAAGCACTATAACTATAGCAAAGAGTATATAATCTGGAGCGCAGAAAATTCCCTTAAATTTCTACAGACCGATTATCTGGATGTATTACTACTACACCGCCCAAGCCCTTTAATGCACCCTGACGAAATTGCCGAAGCAGTAACAAAGCTGAAGCAAGAGGGTAAGATTAAAGCCTTTGGCCTTAGCAACTTTACGAATAGCCAAACCGATCTTATACGCACACGCACTGAGGTTTTTTGCAACCAAATAGAGTTTTCAGCTACCGCATTGCAACCCATGCTCGACGGCTCTCTGGACTATATGATGGTTAACAACATAAAACCTTTGGCGTGGAGCCCTGTGGGGAGCATATTTAAAGAAAACACCGCCCAAACAGAACGCTTAAGAAAGCTGCTTACAGGATTTGCTGAAAAATATGGCGTAACCGAAGATGTGATTCTGTTTGCCTGGATTATGCAACACCCTGCGGATATTATACCGGTATCTGGCTCTACCAGCGCAGAGCGGCTGAAAAATCAAATGAAGGCTACAACCGTAAAACTGGAACTTATGGACTGGTTTGCAATATGGACAGAAAGTACCGGCCATAAAGTACCTTAAGCAAAACACCACCTTTACACCCAAAACACAGAACATTACAACACACGATATGAAAAAAACAGTACTAATAACGGGAGCTACCAGCGGAATAGGCCGTGCGACAGCACGTTTACTGGCACAAAATGGGTACCGCCTTGTGATATGCGGCCGCAGGGAAGACCGCCTTGCCGAACTTCAGGATGAGTTTGCCGAACTTACCGATGTACAAACCCTGAACTTTGACGTAAGGAATAAAAAAGCGGTGGCAAAAGCCATAAAATCGTTACCTGCCGATTTTTTAAATATTGATGTTTTAATCAACAACGCGGGTAATGCCCACGGACTGGACCCCATAGAAAACGGCGACGTAGACGACTGGGATGCCATGATAGACATTAACGTAAAGGGACTGCTGTACGTAAGTAAAGAAATCATACCCGGTATGGTAGCGCGCAAAAGCGGGCATATAATAAACATAGGCTCTATAGCCGGGAAAGAAGTATACCAAAACGGTAATATTTACTGCGCTACAAAACACGCTGTAGATGCCATAAACCAGGGTATGCGCATGGACCTTAACCAATATGGCATACGCGTAGGTGCCATAAACCCGGGAATGGTAGATACGGAGTTTAGCGAAGTACGTTTTAAAGGCGACCGCGAGCGTGCAGAAAATGTGTACAAAGGCCTAGAGCCATTACACGCCGAAGACATAGCCGACATTATTCACTTTGTAATATCGCGCCCTTATCATGTAAACATAGCCGATTTACTGGTATTACCTACCGCCCAGGCTAGTGCTACTATTGTAAATAAAAAAATATAACGTACTGACTGCAGTACATATAAAACCAAAACGACCTGTTATTGCTAACAGGTCGTTTTGTATATAAAAGTTGGTTGGCCTAAATTATATCGACGATTCTTTAATCGCTTCTTTAATGCGCAGTTCAAGTTCTTCGGCAAGTTCCGGGTTATCTTTAAGCAATGCCTTAACAGCATCCCTACCCTGGCCCAGTTTAGTATCGCCGTAGCTAAACCATGAACCTGATTTCTTAACGATTTCAAACTCCACCGCAAGATCCAGGATTTCGCCTGTTTTGCTTACGCCTTCGCCATACATAATATCGAATTCTGCTGTTTTAAACGGCGGTGCTACATTGTTTTTAACCACTTTTACCTTAGTGCGGTTACCAATAACGTTGTCACCATCT
>JAAXJD010000093.1:10030-33751 GCA_012270005.1 Flavobacterium sp.
GGATATCTAACCTTACCGAAGCATAAAACTTAAGTGCATTACCACCGGTCGTAGGTTCCGGGTTACCAAACATTACCCCAATCTTCTCACGAAGCTGGTTGATAAAGAACACCGTACAGTTGGTTTTATTAATAGTAGCCGTTAGCTTACGAAGCGCTTGGCTCATAAGGCGTGCGTGCAGACCCATTTTAGAGTCGCCCATTTCGCCTTCAATTTCGCTTTTAGGTGTAAGTGCCGCAACCGAGTCGATAACCACAATGTCTATGGCTCCAGAACGGATAAGGTTTTCAGCAATTTCCAATGCCTGCTCTCCGTTATCCGGCTGTGATATGATAAGGTTTTCTACATCTACACCCAGTTTTACGGCATAATGACGGTCAAACGCGTGTTCTGCATCTATAAACGCTGCAATACCCCCTGCCTTCTGCGCCTCTGCAATGGCGTGTAATGTAAGGGTGGTTTTACCCGATGATTCCGGACCGTAAATTTCTATGATCCTGCCACGTGGATAACCGTTTACACCCAGGGCAAGGTCTACCCCAAGCGAACCCGATGGTATGGCTTCTACTTCCTCTACTGCCTGGTCGCCCAGTTTCATTACGGTACCTTTACCGTAGGCTTTATCTAATTTATCCAGCGTAAGCTGTAATGCTTTTAGTTTTGCTTCTCTTTCTCCACTCATTTTGCTTTGATATATTTTGAGTAAAATTAGTTGTTTTTTCCTTCTGCAATATTAAGAATATTTTCTTAGTTACAAAATTATTTTCTTATTTATTTTTATTTGCCATACTGCTTTAACGCCCTATTAAACTTTTGAATCATTCGTCGCCTTAAATGTACCGGCTGAATTACTCTTAACGAATCGCCAAACCCAAGCAGTAATCGTTCCAGTTCGTAATTAAACTGCACACAAATTTTAAACACGGTTCCTTCATCTTTTTCTTCCACTACCACCTGCGAATGATGAAAAGGCTTTGTTTTTACGTAAGGTGCATTAAGCTTGTCTACAAAGAAAATTATATTTCGCCCTCTTTGCCGCTCCGAAACCGTAACGCCTATTACTTCCCTGAAAAAGTTGTCAGGGTCTATATTTTTATCTTCATAAGGCTCATTTTCAACAATAGTAATTTGCTCCATACGATCCAGGGCCAGGTTAACAATTTTACCCTGCTTGCTACAAAACAGAAACCAACGGTTGTTATACTCCTTTAAAAACTGCGGATGTACTATAAACTGGTTAAAATCTAACGCCGAGAAACTCTTATATGTAATGTTTAGTACCTGTTTATTTAAAATGCTTTGGTATAAAACGTCAATATGTTCCAGCCCTTTCAGTTGATTGTTCTTATCAAGAGGATTCCGTTTGAAACCGAAGAAGGTAAACAATACTGGGAAGCGCTGCAGTTAATCAGGAACTGGACTAAAGAAAACCACGAATCCATTCATAACGCAATCTTGGAAAGCCTTGATATCGAGAAACAAGACAGATATTGGAACGAACATAACTTTGTATTCAGGGATGGTGATTTGTTTTACCATGCAAAAGGGGCAACGCCACTGGATGATAAATTTTTGCCGGATATTACAGGACCGAGGTTAATTCCCCTGAATATGGCAGAGCCGGTATTGATTGTTCAGGGAACAACAAACGACAGAAATTTAGGTTTTGCCCCTCACGGAGCAGGGAGAAACTTCAGCAGAACGTTTCATAAAAGATTGTTGGCACATAAAACCACTGAGGAAATCTTTAATGAAGAAACACAAGGCTTAGACATCAGGTTTTTTAGCAATGAAATTGACATTTCTGAATTGCCAAGTGCTTACAAAAGCGCTAAAAATGTAAGGGCTCAAATTGAGGAATACGGCCTATGCGAAGTGCTGGACGAAGTGATGCCGTACGGCTGCATTATGGCAGGTGATGTGCAGAAAAACGCGCCTTGGAAAAACAAGAAAAAGAAGTTCAGAACCAAGAGCTAAATGATTTACAAACAAGAACTTAACACACCAACCAACAAACCTCCTGACTTTTCAGGAAAATTATTACCTTTGCTGCGGTTCCGCCAATAGGAGCCGCAGTATTTTTTTATTTTTCTCAACTTAAACTGTGATAGCATGCAACTGTATAACACTTTAAGCGCCGAGGAAAGGGCCGCACTTATAGAAGAAAGCGGCAAGCAGCGCCTTACGCTGTCTTTCTACGCGTACGCAAACATTGAAGATCCTAAAGCTTTTCGCGACAGCCTTTTTGTAACCTGGAACAAACTCGAAGTCTTGGGCCGTATTTACGTGGCTACCGAAGGTATTAACGCCCAGCTTTCGCTTCCGGCAGATAACTTCTACGCGTTTAAAGACCACCTGGACACCATCTCTTTCCTTAAAGACATCCGCCTTAATGTGGCTGTGGAGCAGGACGACCTTTCGTTCCTGAAACTGACCATTAAGGTGCGTAACAAAATTGTTGCCGACGGGCTGGACGATGCCACGTTTGACGTTACCAACAAAGGCGTGCACCTTGGCGCAAAGGACTTTAACCAGATGCTGGAAGACCCTAACACCATTGTGGTAGACTTCCGTAACCACTACGAAAGCGAAGTGGGCCATTTTAAAGGTGCGATTACACCAGATGTGGAAACCTTCCGCGAGTCTCTGCCGATTATTGAGGAGCAACTACAGGACTATAAAGAAGATAAAAACCTACTTATGTACTGCACCGGAGGTATCCGCTGCGAAAAGGCTTCAGCTTTTTTTAGGCACAAAGGGTTTAAAAACGTGTACCAGCTTGAGGGCGGTATTATAGAATACACCCGCCAGGTAAAGGCAGAAAACCTTGAAAGCAAGTTTATTGGTAAAAACTTTGTATTTGACGGCCGCCTTGGCGAACGCATTACCGACGATATTATTTCGCAATGCCACCAGTGCGGTAAGCCGTGCGACAACCATACTAATTGTGCTAACGAAGCCTGTCACCTGCTGTTTATTCAGTGCGATGACTGTAAGGCATCTATGCAAAACACTTGTTCTACCGAATGCCTTGAGGTAATCCAGCTTCCGGTAGAGGAACAAAAGGCACTGCGCCGTGGTGTTAATAAAGGTAACATGATTTTCAAAAAAGGGAAGTCAGACAAGCTTAGCTTTAAAAAGAGTGGCGAACTGCCCGATGTGGCCATAGCCACTGCACCTAAACCGGTACGCGCACGTATTCGCAAAACGCTTATTGGTAAAGGTGAGCATTACTACCCTAAAGCCGGCGTAGGACAGTTTACCATAGAGCAGGGCGAACTGAAAGCGGGTGATAAAATCATCATTTCAGGCCCTACAACAGGCGAACAGCAGCTAACCGTAGAGAATATGCGTGTAAACGGTAATGAAGGCGCTACAGCCACCGCAGGCGACAAGGTAACGTTTAACCTGCCGTTCCGTGTGCGTTTGTCTGATAAACTATACAGGGTACTACAATAATATACATTCATTACTACCATAAAAAAAGCTCCCGTTGGGAGCTTTTTTTATGGCTTATATATTTTTTACTTGGCTATCCACTGTGTAGGGTTTAGCGGTGTGGTGTTTTTTGTAATCATAAATTTAAGTACGGGGCGGCCTTCTGTATCATCGCCTACAGTAGCAATGCGTTGGTTTATTGAAACCTTGTCTCCAATATTAACTGACACATTATCTACATTTACATAAATAGAGAAGTAATTACCATGTAGTATATACACCATTTTCTGGTTATTCCTTAACGTGTCTATACGGCTTACTTCGCCGCTAAATACTGCCCTTACAGGTGCATTAGACTCAGTGGTAATATCTACACCAAGATTATTAATCTGAACATTATCTATATAAGGATGCTGGTGCTTACCGAAACCCTACTAGATAAAGCCTTTTTATACCGGCCATGGCAGCCTTCCCTTATTTGCCGTAAAGTTATCTGACACTATTTTACCCTCTTTAGTCAACACAATTTTATTGGTTTCAGAGGCGCGGGTGCTCTTGGTTGCCTTTTCGGCAGCGGCGGTGGTTTCTTTAGACTCAGTTGCAGTTTTCTTTGCTGTTCTTCGGTTGGCCTCAGCAATAGCTTCACGTATAATACGTTCTATTTTGCGGTCTATATTACGGCTTTCTTTTTCTTTAGCCCTGATTTCTGCCGCATATTTCTTTTTGTCCTTGCGTATGGATTGCACCAGTTGTTCTTGCTGCTCTTTATCTTTCTCAAGCTGGGATTTTTCTTTTACACTCTCTACAAGTAATTTTTCCTTTTTCTGTTTCTGTACACCAAGTTGCTCCAGCCTGTTTTCTACCTCGTCCATCTTACTGCGGATTTCATCGCCCTGTACCTTCGTAAAACCAGCATATTGTTTCATATACTGTACCCTTTTATAGGCTTCTAGGAAGTTTTTAGACGAAAGCACAAACATTATACGGCTTTGCTGAGATCTGCTCTTATACGCCTTTAAAAGCATTTTAGCATAATCTTCCTTAAGTACTTTAAGTTCGCGGTTTAGTTTATTAATGGCTATTTGGTTCAGGTAAATATCATCGGTAAGCAGCCTGGTTTGTTTTTGGGTATTGCGTATCAGCTTTTCGCTAAGATTAATGCGGGCTTCGTTCTCGGTAAGTTTGCCAAGCACTGATTTTTCTTTAGAGCTTTCGTCTTTAATAAGGCTGTTAAGCGCTTTAATCTCCTTTTGGAGTTCGGCTTTACGTGCCTCCAGCTTGCGCTGTTGCTCGCCGCCCTGGGCAAGTGCTGCAATGCACGAACCTAAAAGAAAAAGTGTTAGCAAAAGTTGTTTCATACCCACGGTGCTTATTCGATGGTTATTTCTTTTGAATTTTCCGGAATTTCAAACGGAAACGTCAATTTTTCGTCAAAGGTAACAGAATTATACTTTATATCAATTTTTACTTTATCGGCCTGCTCTGCCAAAATCCCTACAGATGCAGGCAAACTAGCTTGCGGGTACTGGTTATAAGCAGGATATTGTATAGTAAGGCTGCGCGGGTCAAGCCCGTTTTGGTCTACCTGCTGCTGTATTAACAGGTATTTAGACCCTTCAAACAAAAACTGTTTTAGCAGGTTGCCGTCTTTACCGGTTAGTTTGTATTGTCCGTTATCTGCAGTAGCGGTGTATTTACCTTTGTTAAGGTCGTAAATGGCTTCTCCCAACAGCAGATTTTGTACCTTTTTAAAATCAAGCTCGGTTCCCAGCCAGCGGCTAAGCAATTTATAGTCTCCCTTAAAAAACGTGCCGTTTAGTTTTTCGTAATAACTCACTTCGTTGGGCGTGATTAACGCCTTTGCTACAGTAAAACCAAGGTAACGCACACTTACCAGTATGGTTTCATCTTTTTTCATACGGATATCTGCCGAAACATTCTGCGTTTGGTTTTTATCCTCGTATCGCGCATCTGCCTTAATAAGCAGGGTGCTGAAGTTATGCGGATTAGCATAATGTGCAGTGGCTATTTCGCGCGCCGGTTTATCTGCGTCTACCGTAACGGTTTCTGCCGGGGTTGTAACATCGGTTTGTGCTACCACCGCCTGTTTTGGTTTACAAGATGCCAGCAATAATGCCATACCTAAAACCGATATAAAGCCTTTTTTTATTTCCTTTTTCATAAGCAATTCATTTTAGCCTTTGCCCAATGCTTTCTTTGCAAGGTCCAGCTGTTGTTTAAATTTGGCCAAAAGTGCCGCATCATCTACAATAAAATCCATGCCAGACTCCAGCCATTCTTTCGCCTTGCTGTACTGCTGCAGTTTATTTGCTGCAAACCCGGCATAATAGTAAAGTTGTGGCTGAGTGGGGTACAAATCAAGGTACTTTGTAGCCAGTTTATACATTTTATCGTACTGTGCACTCTCTGCATAGGTAAACAAAAGCAGGTCTACCGCTTCGGTATCGTCATCTTTATTTACCAATGCTTTTTCAAAATAACGAATAGCTTCTGAGAAGTTCTTCTTATTAAAGAAAAATTTACCAATTTCTTTCGGTACATTCACCGTACGGTCACCGCCAAATGCATCTACCGCTTTTTCAAGAGCCGGTAAATAGGCGGTGTTATTGCTCGCATAGATTAAAAACTCGTTTAATACGCGGTGCTTTATCTTGGCGTCTATTTTGCGACTACCTATAACCTGCATCATATTTTGTGTAGCCTGTGCAGGGTCATTATTATTCAGGTTAAATTTAAACAGGCTCACCTGCGCCCAGTCGCAGGTAGGCACAGCTTTCTCAAGCCTGCGGGCTACTTCTTCGGCCTTAGCTTACTTGTTGCTTGCGCTATACAGGTAAATCAGGTCTATGTAGTTATCCTCGTTTTTAGGATCCTTTTTTATAGCCTCCTCCAGCGCTTCGCGCTTTGGTTTAGCCTCTACCCTTCCCGCCAGGATTTCCAGTTTATAGCGCTCGCGCTTTTCACTCATCCCTACCGTTTGCTCCATTTCGTTTATCAGGGTAAGCGCCTTGTCATACTGCTGCGTATACATGTATAACGAAACCAAATCTTCCTGATAGTATTCCTTGCGCCATTCGGTAAGTTTTACAACTATTGGTATGGCGCGGTTAAAATCTTTCTGTTCGTAGTAAACATCATACAGCCCCTGCCAGTACCAGCGGTTTTTAGGATCTATCTCAGTAGCTTTCTTAAACGCCTTCTCGGCCTCGGCATAGTTTTTTAACCACAAATAGTTTTTGCCCAATTCATGATACGCTACCGCGCTGTTTGGCTCTTTAGCAAGGCATTTTTGCAGTGACACTATAGCTTTATCATAATTTTCCATCCCTTTTTGCTTCAGTGCCTCAAAGAAATTATTTTCAAAATCATTGTTTGCCAATGCTATTTCTTCGGGCTCCTGCTGGGCAAAAGCAGCTACAGGCCCCAATAGGGAGCCTGCAAGTATTATACCACCAAAAAGGTTCTTTATTTTCATGATGCTACTATTCTAAAACACTATAGTCGCCTATGCTTACGGCGGTAAAATGTCCGTTAAACACCGCGTGGTTGCCTATCATGGCGTTATCCAGGTTAGCGTCTTTTATTTTAGTATTAGTTTGAATCAGGCTGTTTTTAATGCTGCTGTCGGCAACCATGGTATTATCGCCTATAGACACGTTAGGGCCTATGGTACTGTTTTTAAGCACAACCCCTTCCCCTATGTAACATGGAGGGATTATAGTACTGTCTTCTAACACCACGCCTGCCGATACAAGGTTTACCCCATCCTGATGTAAAAAGTTAAGCATACGGCTGTTTGTTTCTACAGTAACATCTTTGTTACCGCAATCCATCCAGTGCTCTACCTTACCCGGAACAAATTTCATGCCCTTCTGCTTCATGTTCTCTAAAGCATCTGTAAGCTGATACTCGCCGCCTTTCATTACATCATTATCCAAAAGGTATTGTAACTCGCTGCGCAGTGTTTCGCCACTTTTAAAATAGTAAATACCAATAATGGCGAGGTCGCTTACAAACTCCTTCGGTTTCTCCACAAAATCAACAATCTGGTTGTTATCATTAAGCTGTACTACGCCAAAGGCACTAGGGTCGTCTACACGCTGTACCCATATAACGCTGTCTGCTGTGGTATCCAGGGTAAAATCAGCGCGAAACAACGTGTCGGCATACGCCACTACAACCGGGCCGCTCATGCTTTCCTTTGCACTCATAATAGCGTGGGCTGTACCCAGTGGCTTATCCTGGTAATAAATGGAACCCTTTGCGCCAAGCTTTTCAGCTATAGCTTTAAGTTCTAATGGCACTTTGTCTCCAAAATCACGGTGTATTATAAAGGCAATTTCTTCTATTTCCTGATTAAGCACCGCCGCTATATCTTCTACCAAACGGTGTACTATTGGCTTTCCTGCTATGGGTATAAGTGGCTTTGGTACAGTAAGTGTATGTGGGCGAAGGCGCGATCCGCGGCCCGCCATAGGTACAATAATCTTCATCCTCTTTTTGTTCGTCTATTGTGTAAAATTATTTCCGCCCGCCCTTGTTTATCAGGGCACGGTCTTTATTCTAAATTTATATTGTTCTTTTTTGCTGCGTCGCGTATAATGTCCAGCTTTCCTTTTTACTTTAGATCCTGATAAAACATGCTAAGGTTACTTTCAGCATCTTTTAAATAAGGCGACCGGGTTTCGCTGTACTTAATGTACGCTTTAAACATATAATCGCAGGCTTTTTCATAGTCGTTTGCTGCATAAAAAGCACGACCGGCACCATAGTATCCTTCAGGATTCTCAGGTTCTATATCTATTAACCTTAGATAGGTTTCGCCAGCACTCTTAAAATCCTGTTTTAAATGGTATACAACAGCCATATTTTGTAAAGGCATGGTACCGTAAGGGTCTATCTCTAGCGATTTTTTATAGCATTTAAGCGCTTCATCAAAATTAAGCAGCTTACGATATGCTAAACCTAAATTATCCCAGGCAAAAGCAAAAAAAGCATCCGTCTCTAAGGCTTTCTTATAACTAACTACAGCCTTTTCATATTTTTCCTTAGCATAGTAATCTTCACCTTCATGATAATACTTGAGTGCTACCGGATTCTTTGACATCGACTTATCAGACAGCATATCGTTACTGGCTACTAAAGGCTTCATCTTTTCGCAATTTTCCATCATGTAGTCCTGTATTTCGCGAAAATTTTTGTCAGCGTAAATGGTAAACGTTTTTCCATCACCTACTGATGTACCCTCCTTAGCCTCAAGCGCCTGATCGATGAGCTTTTTCATCTCTTTCATTTCAGCGGAGTCAGCAGTAGTTTGCTGAGCAATAATAGCTAATGTAATACAACTATTTATTTTTTCGAGCACCTCCTCTTTCCCCAGCGTGGCAGGGATTTCGTCCAGGCATTTACATGCCTCTTTTGCTACCCTCTTAATAAACTTCTTTTCTTTTGCATCCTGAGAAAATCCCAGACAAGCTGCAAACAGCACTAGTACAACAGTGAAACATTTTTTTACATTCATGGTGGTTGGTTTAAACGTTACTACTACTTTGTCCCGGTACTTCCAAAACCTCCGGCACCGCGGCTGGTATCTGAAAGTTCGGCAGCTTCCTGCCATTCGGCACGCTCATGTTTTGCTATAACGAGCTGCGCTATACGTTCGCCATTTTCTATCGTAAACGGCTGGTTTGATAAATTTACTAAAATTACGCCTACTTCACCCCTGTAATCCGCGTCAATCGTCCCGGGGCTGTTTAGTACCGTAATACCAAATTTGGCCGCAAGGCCGCTGCGTGGGCGCACCTGTGCCTCATAACCTACAGGAAGCTCTATGAAAAGGCCTGTTTTTATAATAGCGCGTTCTAACGGGTTTAATACAACGGGCGATTCTAATACAGCACGCAGATCCATACCGGCGCTGGCTATGGTTTCATAATTTGGCAGTGCATGGCCCGACTTATTGATAACTTTTATAATAACAGACATATACTGATTTTATTTTTTAACGAGTTTAAGAAGTGTATTTTTTTCGTTGCGGTAAACGAAAAATATAAATCCAAGAAGCGCCACTACTCCGAATACATAGGTATGGCGAAGCACCGGTACATAAAATGATATACTGGAAAGCACAATAGCCAATGCCATATAGGTACCCATTGTTTTTACGTCGTACGGTATGGGGTAATATTTGGCTCCTATAATGTAAGAAACCAACATCATGGTCCCGTATGCCGATAGCGTGGCAATAGCAGAGCCCATGTAACCCCAAACGGGTATAAGGGCAATATTAAACAGGATGGTAATAACGGCACCAATGCCCGAAATGTAGGCACCCATTTTTGTACGGTCGGCAAGTTTGTACCAAACCGATAAATTGGTGTAAATACCCAGGCAAAGGTTAGCAAGTACAATTATAGGGACTATCTTCATACCCTCCCAGTAGGAAGCTGTAGGCACAAGGATATACTTCAGCACATCTGCAAATACCACCACACCCAGCAGAATAACAGAGCCTAGTATTACAAAGTATTTTGTAATTGTGGCATAGGTTTGCCTGGCGTTATCCTTACTGGCATGGCTAAAGAAAAAAGGCTCTATACCCAGCCTGAACGCCGTAGTAAAAAGCGTCATGAACAACGCCAGCTTATAACATGCAGAATACTTTGCAATATCATCTTTAGCAACGTGCATGTAAGAAAGTAACGGCCTATCGAATACTTCGTTTATGGCAAACGCTATACCGGCAAACATAACCGGGATAGAATAATTCATCATGCGCTTCCAGAGCGTTTTATTGAAATGCCATGATATTTTAAAGTAAAGCGGTATAAGCAGCAGCAGGGCAAAAAGGCTGGAAATCACGTTAGCCACAAAAACGTAACCTACCTGAAAATCGCGTGTAAACAAATCGTCCCAAATACTACCGGGATGTGCATTTGCAAGTTTTGGTAAGAATAATAAAAAGAAGAAATTTAGCAGCACGTTACAGCATACACTACCTATTTTAACAACGGCGTAGTATAGCGGGCGGCTATCGGCACGAAGTTTAGAAAACGGTGCTATGGTAAGCGCATCCAGCACTAATACCCATACAATGTATGGCATGTATTCTACGTCTGTTTTTAACGCCCAGGCAAAGCCACCCCTAAAAACAAGCCCCAATACCAAAAATGCCAGCGATGACCAAAACAAAGAGATTGTTGTGGTACTTACCACGTCTTTTTTATCCTCAGTATTGTAGAATCTGAAAAAACTGGTTTCCATACCGTACGACAATATAACATTGAAAAACACCAGCCATGAAAAGTTAATAGAAACCTGCGCAAACTTTTCCATATCCATAACGCCGGGCATTACGTATAAAGGATTCAGTATAAAACTGAATAATCTGGGTACTACGGTAGCAATTCCGTATACGGCAGTATCTTTCAATAATTTTTTATGCAGGCTCAATGGCTTTGATTTTTATATAATCAGCAAAAATAATGATAATTTCTTTGTATGGTTAAAAAAGCAGGTTTTCATGTGGGCTTAAAAGCAAAATACCCCGCCTCTCGGCAGGGTATTTAAATATGGATTTTGAAAAACCTTGTTGCTTATTTCTTAACAACCAGGAATTCGCTTCGCCTGTTTTGTGCGTGTTGTTCTTCGGTACATTCTGTACACTGAACTTTCGGCTCGCTTTCACCGTAACCCTGACCAGAGATACGATCTTTAGAGATACCTCTTGAAATCACGTACTGTACAGTACTCTTAGCCCTGCGGTTAGACAGGTTCATGTTGTACTGGTCACTACCACGGCTATCGGTGTGTGATTTAACCATGATTACAAGATCCGGGAATTTCTTCATTGTCTCAACTACTTTGTCTAGCTCAAAAGCACCTTCTTTAGTAATGTTGCTCTTGTTGTATTCAAAGTAAATATCGTTAAGTACAATTTGTTCCTCTGGTTTTTCAACCGGTTTAAGCTTTGCATCCACTTTTACTTCTCCACCAGGAGTTTTCTCTATAGGGAATGCATTACCTTCATAACCTTCGGCTGAAGCCTGAATGGTGTATGCCCTGTCGCAGTCTATACCGTATTCTACAGTACCGTCTGTACCGGCAGTACGCCTTTCAATAACGTTACCTTTTTCATCTAGTATTGCTACAGCAGCACCAGGTATTACAGCACCGGTTTTAATATCTGTAACTACAACCAATGCCTCAACAGCACATAGTGGTTTAGCCTCGTATATTTTGTCAAAGCCATCACGGTTACTAGAAAAATATCCTAGTTTTTTATCCAGGTTGTACGTAAATGCAAAGTCGTCTTTATTTGTGTTTACAGGAGCACCAAGGTTTTGTGCTTCTGCACCAGATTTTTTAAGATCAATTACGTAAACATCAAGAGAACCGAAACCTTTTTTACCGTCTGTAGAGAAGTATAGTTTACCATCATCGGCAATAAAAGGGAAGTTTTCTTTACCCTCAGTGTTTACTTTAGGACCAAGGTTAACCGGTTGTCCGTAGCTGTTCTTTCCTGTGATTTCCACTTTCCAGATATCGCTGCTTCCGCCCATAGAACCTTCTCTGTCTGAAGCAAAGTACAGCCATTTGCCATCTTTACTTACCGAAGGGTTACCTGTACTCCACTTTTTGTTGTTAAACGGTAGTTCGGTAATATTTTCCCACCTTCCGTTTACCTTAGTAGCCTTGTAAAGGTATAACTGGCCTTGTTTGATTTTCTTTTCTTTGTCTTTTATGTACTCTTTTTCGTTAAAGCTCTCGCTGGTAAAGTACATAGTGTTGCCATCTGCAGTAATAGCCACAGGGCCATCATGCCATCTTGAGTTAACGTCTGTTACAGGAATCGGCTCGCTGTATGTGCCATTTGCATTGTAAGTAGACTGATAAATATCAAGGTAAGGCTCTTCGTTAACACCATATTTTTTACGGGCAGTATTACGTGCACTTGTAAAATAGAATGTATTATCGCTAGCTAAAACGCCACCAAACGAACCATACTTTTTATCGTTAATGTCAAGCACCTTTTCATTGAAAAGTTTTGCCTGCTTACGAAGTGTAGGTAGGTAATTTGGATCTTTTTTAAACTCTATAGCACGCTGATCTGATGGCGCAAGAGAAGCAAACTTTTGCATCTGCGCATTAGCTTCCTCATACTTGCCTTCTGCCTTTAGCATTTGGGCGTATTTGTAATATGTTTCAGCATCCTGCGGTTTTTTAACCACCTCGGCAAACCATTTAACGGCTTCCTTAGTATTGTACATGTTATAGTAGCTTTCTGCAAGCTGCTTTTGTACATACGGGTCTTTTTTATCCAGCTTAAGGTATTCCTGGGCTGCATCTACATACTCAAGACGGTCAAACAGTTTGTCTGCATCTTTAGTAGCATCGCTCTGCGCCATTACTGAACCTGTCGCCAGCATAAAACCAAGTGTAATATATAGATTTCTCATGGTATCTTTCTTTTTTTATGTAGCTATTAGGTTAGAAGTAACGTGGTGAACGAGATACTTTTTTCGGGAAATTCAGGTCGAAAAGAAGCATGAATTCGTGAGACGCAGGAGTAGTTACTTTAAGATCGATAATAATGCGGTCATAAGCATAACCTATCCTTATGTTAGGAGTAATCGCGTAGTTAACCATACCACCCCAGCTATCGTCTAGCCTGTATGTAGCACCAATTTCAAATTTCTCGAAGAAAAGCGCGTTTAATGAACCGTCTATTGAAGGATCTACACCAAAAGCCGATTTAACCATAAACGATGGCTTTAGTTTAAAGTCGTCATTAATCTGGAATACGTAACCTCCGGTAAGGAAATAGTGCGATACTTCTGAACCAAATTTATAATCGGTACCATTCTGAGTAAGATCAAGGTGTTTGCTCTTAAGCATGTTTGGCACAGAGAATGACAAATACCAGTTATCATTGTAATAGAAGATACCGGTACCTACATTAAAGTACGCGTTGTTTATGTTTTCGGCAAATGCAGGGTCGTTTAGATCCGGAATGTATTGACCGTACCTAATATCGTCATAAAGTCCTACTTTATGGAATGTAGCACCTGCTTTAAGACCAAATGCAAGCCTGTTAGAGCCGCCAAGTTTTATAGTGTAGCTAAAGTCTCCGTAAACGTTAGTTTCGTTTACAGGGCCTATTTTGTCTGTAATGGCTGAGAAACCAAGACCTACGTTTTTACCCGCAGGAGAGTGTATAGACAATGTCCCTGTACTAGGTGCCCCATCTATATCTACCCACTGCTTGCGGTAAAGCAAACCTACTGCAAGGTTTTCTTTACTACCAGCATAAGCCGGGTTAATCACGTTCATGTTATACATGTATTGGGTATAGTGCGGATCTTGCTGGGCATGTGCCCCCATTAATCCTCCCAATGCAACTAATGCCGCCAGGTATAGTTTTTTCATTATTCTGTGGTTTTCTTTATTAAAGGTTATTGTGGCTTTATCCCTGTTTAACCTATCAGGCGGTAAATATGCAAAATTTTAATCTAAAAAAAGATGTTTTAAAAAATTTTAATAATAACACCTCAAAAAGTTAAAATTAAAACTCCTTTGCAATTGCCAGCCTGTGGGTAAGGCGTGCTCCCTACCTATTTGGCAGGAAGCACATTACCACATAATTTATTTATTTTACTCCTCTGTTTACATAGATCCAACCGGTACGGTTTTCTCCGTTTGAACGTACAAAGGTATAGAAGTAAGTACCTGTAGGCAAATCTTCGTTAGAAGATGTTTGTCCGTGCCACTGATCAGTATACTGTCCTTCAAACTTATAAACTTCTTTTCCGTAACGGTTAAAGATAACCAACTTGCGTACATCTAAACCTGTTAAAACAAAATTGTCATTTAGTCCATCAGAACCGTCTGGCGAAATACCACGCTGTACATTACACATAGTAGTAACTACGTTCACAGGCAGTGTTGCGGCACAGGCAGCACCTGATTTAGGATTTACAGTTACCACATAGTCTCCAGATTTAGTAACAACTACTGTTTCTGTAGTACCTACGTTTTCTGTAGCTCCTGCTGAGTTCGTGTAGGTCCAAACGATATCTACGTTATCCACGCTGTATATTGGGTCTGAATCCAGCACTACCTGCAGTTGGTATTTATTATCGACACAGCCTTGTGTTGTAGTAATTACCGGCTGAGCGGTTATTATTACATTTACAGGAGTACTTACTATTTCAAGACAATCGCTTGTAGCTGCTATAGTATTAATTATAGTGTAAGCACCAGGCTGGCTGTTAGCAACATCTATTACACCGGTAGCGGCATTAATGCTAAGACCTGCAGGAGTACTTGTAAACTGGCCTGCAACACCTGCAAGGGCTGGCGGTACAGTAGTAGTCGTTGCCTTACAGTAAGCAGCTGCACTGTAGCTGAAATCTGCTACAGGAGCATTTGTAATGGTAACGGTTATAACAGTCGATGTTACGATTTGACCCGCACATCCGTCTGTACCAATTACAGTGTTAGTTATTTTATATTCACCTGCATCGCTGGCAGACGGATCTATAACACCTGAGGTAGGGTTTATAGCAAGACCCGCACGGTCTACTGTAAATGTACCTTTTACAGCATCAGTAGCCATAATCGGCTCTATAGTAGCTGTACCCGGAGCGTTACACTTCTGAACTACAGGATACGTGAACTCAGCTATTGGCAGCTTCGTAATAATAATGTTTACAGGAGCTGAAACAACTGCTGCACATCCCGCAGAAGCAGGCACAGTATAAATTACATCATACGTACCGGCAGCATTAACGCCAAGATCAATTTCGCCGCTAACAGGGTTAATTATAAGGCCGTTTGAAGCAGTATATGTACCGCCTGCGTTGTTAGATCCGCTCAGTGTAGGCAGTATAGAACCACCATTAGAACAGAATGTTGTACCACCATAGGTAATTGCAGCCACCGGAAGCGGTGTTATAGTTACAGTAACCGATGGAGCATCAAAGCCTAAACAAGGCGCTGTAGCCGGTACAGCATACGTAATTGTATACGCAACACCCGCTGTACTTGTAAGGGTGTTAATAGCACCTGTTGCAGGATCAATATCAAGACCCGCAGGAGTGGCTCTAAATGTACCGCCTGTTGTACCTGTTATTTGAGGTGCTGCAATAGTACCTGCATCAGAACAGTAGGCCGGAGCAGAGTAAGCAATGGTTGTTGCAGGATCTGGAGCTGCTACTATGGTTACCGTAGTATCTGCCGTACGGAATTCACCGCATGGACCAGAAGCCGGCACTACATAGTTTACGATATAAACGCCCGCAACACTTGCAGCAAGATCAATCTCGCCGGTAGCAGGATTTATACTTAAATCAGGAGAGTTAGCCACGTAAGAACCGCCTGTTAACGTAGCAGGCATAAGACTTGGCATAGCCGTGCCAGCATTAGAACAGTAAGGCGTACCGGCATAAGATAAAGTACCGGTAAGTGGTTCTATAATTTCTATAGTGGCGTCTGGTACTATAGGAGCAGGGCAACTACCTGTACCTGGTAGTACGTAACTTACAGTATAAATACCCGCAGGAGTTAATCCAAGATCTACAGTACCGTTTGCATCTATAACAAGATTGGTATCTGTTGATGAAAATGTACCTCCGGAAGCACCCATAATGTTAACCGGAGCAGTAGTACCTGCAACCCTACAGAACGGACCTCCGTAAGAAATTGTAGTAGGCGTAATGTCTATAATTTGTACATCGTCCTCTGCGATTACAGCCGGACATGTGGCTGTTGCAGGAATGGTGTAAGTAATGTGGTAGCTACCCGGAGTACTTGTTGCAGGTGTAATTTCACCTGTTACAGGATCAAGAGTAAGACCAACTTCAGGTGTAACAGTATACGTACCTGCAGTACCACCTGTTTGCACCAGGTTTGAAGGCGAAGCAGGGTCTGTAGGGCAGTAAGCCGCAGCATAACCTAATGTTGCCGAAGTTAGCGTTACATCTATTTGCAGTGGCACCAGTGTTTTACAATCCGGCATAGCCGTATCTGTAATTACAGCATACAGTGTAGTGTCCGTAGTACTATAAGGCTGCGTTACATCTATAGGGTTAACGTTATTGTTAGCATCTGCAAGAGAAGCATACAAACCTACAAAAGAATACTTGGTAGGATCCAGCGTACCCAGGAAGTTAATATTAACGTTAGCATCTCCTGTTGTACCAGTACTACAAGCCGTAATAACATCGTAAGTAGGCGCTGTATAAGGGTTACTTATAGCTATGGTAACAGTATCTGTTACAGGAGTAGCGCTAGAAGGCACCGGCATGGTAACGGTTACAGTATACACATGGCTACCTGTATCTGTTATTGATATAGTTTGCGAACTAGCTGTAGTACCTACAACAGTTGGCGTATATGGCTGACCGTCTTGTAACCAAGTATACGTGTACACCTGAGTAACACCCGGGTTATCTACCCTTGCAGTAAGGTTGTAAGAAGTGGCATTACACAGGTACTTGTTTGTACCAAGTTCTACCACAGGATCACAACTTAAACTAGGCCCAGAGGTTTGGTTAATTGTTACATTACCTTGTTGTCCGTTAAAGTTTGTTACAAGTAATGCAAACACCTTTCCGGCAGCACCGGTAAAATCAATTGTTTCAAATGCCGAAGCAGAGTAACTACAGTCTACCATATAAGCGGTGTTTGGCCTAGGCGAACCTAGTTTTGCACAAGCATCAAGCTTACTGTCGAATGGACCGAAAATTGCAAAGTCAACGTCGATAGGCGTTCCACCTGGAGTTCTTTGTGAAAGATCAAGGGAAACAGTACCACCTTCGTTAAGCCTTACGTAATACCACGTAGGGTTAGGGGTAGTGCTCAAACAGCCTACTGTACCGTAAGCAGGAACAGTACCACCATAATTACTTGCCTGAGGCACCGCAAGTACACCTGCACAAAGTGCACGTGCATCACCTACAGATACCTGAGGACCTGCAATGGTAACTTGGTTCCAGTTACTAAAACTAACACCATCGGCACACACGGCTCTCACCCACGCTGTGTATGAAACTCCAGCTGCAAGAGGGCTTTCAAAAGTATAGTTAGGCACAGTTACAGTAGTACCGGTAGTAGGCGCTGGGGTGGTTGTAGGCTGTACTACAACCTGCCATTGCGAAATATTTCCTGGATCGGTCCACGTTAAATTAACACCTTCAGAACTTAGGCAGTTTGTAACGATACCTTCCGGCCTAACGCAGTTAGGAGCAACACAGTTTGTTATATCTGAGTAAACTATGCTGTTATTATTCGTATTAGATGGTTTTGTAAAAATAACCTCACCAACTATATTTTTTACAGTAAGACCTATTTCAGTCAAAAATGTACCTCCTGCGTTCCAGAAAACATCAAAAGGAGCGTTAGCACACAATGGCACTTGTACTGCAAGAGGACCTGCACCATTAGGTAAACTTAAAGTTGCTACAATAGTACCGTTTTGTCTTACAGACATTGTACTAGCTCCCCATCCATCACTACCAGAATCGGTTAGCGTAAACGTATAACTACACTGGTTTGCTAATGGACATACACCTGTTTTAAAGCTTACAGGACCTGTAATCAAGCTATTGTTACCCGGACCACAAATTGCTCTCACGTATACTTTGTATGACGTACCCGGAGTTAAGCCAGGTGCAGTGTAAGACGGTGTACCGTTTACAATAACACCAACTGATGTTGCTGTAGGCGCTGGGCTTGCTTCAGGCAATACAAATACTTCCCATTGGGTAGCAGTACCTGCTTCAACCCATGTAATGTTAGCTGAAATATCTTCTATGGTTCCAACGGCTAGGTTTGTTGGTTGCACACAGGTAATAACTTTAAACTCTAAGTTATCTATGGCAACAGGAGGGTTAGACCCTAAACTACCATTGTTTACCCATTCAAATATAAACCTGCGCGTAGTACCCGCATAAGCCGTAACATCTATTACTTCTGCTCTGTTTGTCCATGTACCTCTACCACTTAGGTTACCACTATGGTTAATGTTAGTAGAAGAAACAGGAACCTGAGTACCCGCCACTGGTGTATACGTAAGTGGAGTACTTAGAAGACGAACACGGTCATTGTTGGTTTCACCATCGTTTCTCCAATCATAAGTTACAGATATCTGTGTAATTCCGGCAGGTATAGCAATATCACGATAAGCATGAACCGTAGATGTTGCAGTAGTAGTGTAAGCATTTGAAGCTCCATTGTCATTAGTAATATATAATGAATGTGTAGCACTATTACTTACAGCAGTACCGTAGAACCACTTGTTAGCCTGAGATCCGTTTGTTAGTGTCCATGTTAGCGGACCTTCAAAATCTTCTGTGTAGGTAAGTGAAGCCGGTACCTGTAGTGTGGTAAAAGAAGCAGGTCCAGTCCAGAAACTTTTATCAGAATCACTACATACAGCTCTTACATATACATTATATACAACGCCAGGAGACAGGGTTGTAGGTGTATAAGCTGCAGTACCCGTTACCAGTGTACCTACCGTAGCTTCTGTAGGAGCAGGCTCTGTTACCGGAACCACATACACTTCCCACTGGGTAGCAAGTGCTGCCTCAGTCCATGTAATATCGGCTGAGTTTGTAGTAGGGTTTGCGGCAGCAACAGCGGTAGGCTGTGTACAGGTAACCCTCTTAAACTGTATGTTATCAATAGCTGCAGGAGGGTTTACACCTACTGAGTTAGCGTTATTTCTCCATTCAAAATCAAACCTCCTTACGGTACCTGCATACGCAGACACATCTACAAGGTACCTGGTGCTTGTCCAGTTAGCACTGTTTAGCAGACCCGCAGTAGGCGTAATTGGTACGTTATCAGCACTCGCTGTTGATATAGATGTTCCGGCTACAGGATTAACTGTAACAGGAATGTTGAAAACACGCAAACGGTCATTTGAGGCCTCACCTACGTTTCTCCAATCAAAGCTTATTGCCATAATTGTTGTTCCTGCAGGTATAAGAACATCTCTGTAAACGTGTACTACTGAGGCAGTAGAATTTGTGTACGCGTTAGACACACCATTATCATTTGTAATGTAAAGAGAGTGCGTAGCGCTATTACTTACTGCAGTTCCGTAGAACCATTTATTAGGCTGAGAGCCATTTACCATAGTCCAGGTAAACGGACCTTCAAAATTGTCGTCATAAGTAACTGTTGCCGGCGTTTGAAGGGTAGCAAAGTTATACGGTGCAGACCACGGACTTGTAGACGCACCACTGTTACAAATAGCCCTTACATAATAATTGTAAGTAGTACTTGGGCTAAGGTCATTACGTGTAACACTGTTACCTGTTACAGGTATACCTACAGTAGCATCTGTAGGAGCAGCCTCTGTAAACGGAACAATGTAGTACTCATACGTAATTGTAGGAAGAGCGGTCCATGTTAAGGTAGCGTCAGTTAAACCAATACCACTTGCCGTAAGCCCTGTAGGGCTTAAACAGGCAGGGTTGTCACAATCTACGTTTGCTGTAAATAAAGATGAAGCCGGAGCACCTGTGCCGGCAGACTTAGTAAACAACACCTGGTTAAAGTTATTTACTACAGTAACCCCTACTTGCTCAGGATTGTTACCACCGTTGTTCCAGTATAATTCAAACGGAATACCGTTACATAGCGGCACCACCCTTGTAACAGGGATTAAGCCTTGCGATGTTAACGTTAAAGTAGCTACTTCAATACCGTTTTGCCTAACAGACATGGTATTATTCTGCCATCCGTTATTACCGCTATCGGTTAATACAAAGTTGTAGTTACATGTAGCTGAAGGAAGACACACCGGTGTGGTAAATTCAACGGGGCCTGTCCAGAAACTCTTATCTGTAGGACCACATACAGCCCTTACATACACTCTGTATTTTACACCTAAGTTTAATGTAGGTATAGTATAAGATGTACTGTTTACAATAGTACCTGTAGAAGCTGCTGTAGGGGCAGGATCTGTAACCGGAGCTACAAATACTTCCCACTGAGTTGCTGCAGAAGCCTCTGTCCATGTAAGATCAGCAGTAGCATTAGTAGCACTTGCAGCAACAACGTTAGCCACAACAAGGTTTGTAGGCTGAGGACATGTTACAAGTGTAAAGTCTACATTATCTACAGCTGCGGGAGGCGAAGTACCGTTGTTGTTGTTATTTGCCCACTCAAAAATAAATCGCCTTGTAGTCCCTGCATAAGCAGAAACGTTTATAAAATATCTTTGATTAGTAGTCCATGTACCATTTAAAGAAAGGTCTACTCCGGGAACGTTAACATTTCCACTTACTGCAGTAGTTTGTGTACCTGCTACGGGAGTATAGGTTACTGGTGTATTCCAAACGCGCAAACGGTCGTTATTTGCCTCACCCTGACATCTCCAGTCAAAGCTTAACGCCATTACAGCAGCACCCGGAGGTATTATAACATCGCGATAAGCATGAACAACAGAAGCGGTCATGTTATCGTATCCGTTTGATACACCGTTGTTACCAGAAATATAAAGTGAGTGTGTAGGACTGGTAGAAACAGCAGTGCCCACATACCATTTGTTAGCTTCGTTGCCGTTAACTAAGGTAAAACCAAAGTCAGACGATTCAAAATCCGTGTTCCAGTTAAGTGTGGCAGGAACCTGTAAAGTGGTAAAAGTTATTGGTCCGGCCCATTCACTGTTATTGCCGTCAGGCTGACATTTTGAACGAACATAAACATCATAAGTAGTGGTTGACAAAAGGCTTGTAACAACTGCTGTGGTAGCGTTTGTTACTGTCTGGCCTCCAGTTTCTGTAGGAGCCTGGCCTGTTGGCACAACCTGTACCTGATAGGTACCCGCGTTAGAAGCGTCAGTCCAGGCCACTGTTGCACCAGTTCCTGTAATGTTAGGAACGGTAACAGCAGTAGGAGTAGAACATAGTGTTACTACACTTACGTCGTCTACTAACCAGCGATCGCCATTGTCACCGCGCATTACAAAAGCCAGGTGTACAGACTGACCAGCGTAGCTAGACGGTATGTTTACACGTTTTAAGGTGTACTCTGTTTGAACAGGGTTAATTTCAAGTTCTGTCCAGCTGGCTAGTTCTGTAAACGATGCCATGTTAGCAGGATCAGTACCAATGAATACCTTGTAAATTGTGCCTTGGTCACCGTTTACATACAGTCTCGACCAAAAATTTAGCTGTCCGGCTGATGGCATTGTAATTGCAGGAGTAATAAGCCAGTCGTCGGTAAACGTTCCATCGGCAACGTTCTCGTTCTGCATGTAAGCAGCCGAGTTTCCGGTGTGAGCGGGAAGGTTTACATTACTGGTTACTTGCGCCCAGGACCGTGCAGGACCGGCTGCGTTGATTATCGACCATCCTGCAGGTCCCGAACCAGGAGTCCAGGTTCCTTCAAATCCTTCGGGGCCAAACTGTGCAAAGCCCATAAAAGATAGCAGAAAGGCGAAAATCACAAAAGTAATTTTCTTCATAGTTTTTAGTTTAGGTAACATTTAAGTTCCAAATTTATTAAAATATAACATATACTGATCGCGTTGGCTAAATTTAACATATTTTTGCACTCGGTTATGTGATTTTCTTATAATGCCCTTTATAAGGGCTTAATTTCGTACTTTTGTAAATATTTATAACATTACTACATGCTCGAAAAAGAAGTAATAAATTTTGAAAAAACCGTAATTGCAGGTATCATAACGCAAGAGCAAAATGAAGAAAAACTAAATGAGTATCTTGATGAACTCGAGTTTCTTACGTTTACGGCCGGCGGTGAGGTAATAAAGCGATTCAGCCAGCGCATGGATAAACCTAACCCTAAAACTTTTTTAGGGACCGGTAAAATAGACGAAATACACCTTTACATAAAAGAAAACGATGTTAAGACCGTAATTTTTGACGACGAGCTTACACCGGCACAGCAAAAAAACCTAAACAAAATCCTGGATTGTAAAGTGCTTGACCGTACTAACCTTATCCTGGACATCTTTGCACAGCGTGCCGAAACGTCTTACGCCCGTACGCAGGTAGAACTAGCGCAGTGCCAGTACCTACTACCAAGGCTAAGCGGTATGTGGACCCACCTTGAACGTCAGCGTGGTGGTATAGGTATGCGCGGACCCGGTGAAACGGAGATTGAAACAGACCGACGTATTGTACGCGATCGTATAGCATTGCTTAAGGAAAAAATTCGCACCATAGATCGCCAGATGCATGTACAGCGCAGCAACCGCGGTGCTATGGTACGCGTAGCTCTTGTGGGTTATACTAACGTAGGGAAAAGCACCCTTATGAATGTAATAAGTAAAAGCGAGGTGTTTGTAGAAAACAAATTGTTTGCTACACTAGATACTACCGTGCGTAAGGTGGTAATTAAAAACCTGCCATTTTTACTCTCTGATACCGTAGGGTTTATACGTAAACTACCTACTCAGCTGGTAGAATCATTTAAGAGTACGCTGGACGAAGTACGTGAAGCCGACCTGCTGCTGCACGTGGTAGATATTTCGCATCCTGATTTTGAAGACCACATAGCATCTGTAAACCAAATTTTGCAGGACATAAAGAGCAATGACAAGCCTACCATAATGGTGTTTAACAAAATAGATGCCTACAAGCCGCTTGTTATAGACGAAGACGACCTGGTTACAGAAAAAACAAGGCGACACTTCTCTTTAGAAGAATGGCAGGAAACCTGGATGAACAACGTGGGCGAAAAGAATGCACTGTTTATATCAGCCACAAACAAAGAAAACTTTGAGGAGTTTAGAGAAAAGGTTTATGAAGCTGTAAGGGAAATCCACATTACGCGTTTTCCGTACAACAAATTCCTTTACCCTGATTACAAAGAGAATTTTGCAGAAGAAAAAGAATAATTAATAGCGGCTTTACAGCCGCTATTTTTTTTGTAAAAAAATATACCCCAGATTAAAAGTGAATGAACATTCATTTATATTTGCATCGGTAAATATAAAAAATGCGTACACGTAATACTGATAAACAAGACCTTGTAAAAGAAACCGCTATAAGTCTCCTGGCAAAACAGGGCTTTGAAGGCTTCAGTATGAATAAGCTGGCAAAGGCCTGTGGCATATCGGTAGCTACATTATACATTTATTATGCAGATAAAGACGACCTGATTAAACAAATCGGTTTAGAAATGGGGCGCGAATTTTTTGGAAGTGCATTTTGGGACGTCGACCACGATATGCATTTCGGAGCAGGCGTAGGGATGGAATGGATAACCTGGTTACATTTA
>JAAXJD010000093.1:33761-62666 GCA_012270005.1 Flavobacterium sp.
CTGGGAGGCCATTCGACACTCTCCGCATACTGAGTATGTATTGCAAAACAGCTATACCCAGTTTAAGGAAGCTCTTACCCTTTTTAGGGAAAATGCCATAAAACGCGGCGAACTCACAAATCTGCCGTTTGAGGTATTCTGGAGCATAGCCTATGGCCCACTATATACGCTGATGCGTTTTCAGCAGGAGAAGAAGAGCCTGGGCGACCGCCCGTTTAAGCTTACCCCCGAAATGACCGAAGCAGCATTTGAAGCTGTTATAAAAGCACTTACACCTACCAAATAAAGAGTTCAATCATCACAATCACACATCACAAAAAACGAACAGTACATGAAAACCAAATCAAACGACAACCCCCTTTCGGGCTATCAAAAGCTGGTTATTTTTATACTGGCCATGACCCAGTTTACGGTAATCCTGGACTTTATGGTAATGTCTCCCCTGGGCACCATACTTACCAAGTCCATGCATATAACACAAAGCCAATTTGGCATTGCCGTATCGGCATACGCTTTCAGTGCCGGCATATCAGGGTTACTGGCGGCAGGCTTTGCCGATAAATTCGACCGAAAAAAACTCCTTATCTTTTTCTATGCCGGGTTTATAATCGGAACATTTCTCTGCGGAATAGCAAACACCTTTGTAACACTTGTAGCAGCCCGTATTTTTACCGGAATTTTCGGTGGGGTAATAGGCTCTATAACATTTGCCATAGTAACCGACCTTTTTGCACTTAACCAGCGTGGCCGGGTAATGAGCTTTATGCAAATGGGCTTTGGCGCAAGCCAGGTTTTGGGTATACCCATTGGCCTAACCGCTGCCGAATATCTGGACTGGCATGCACCGTTCCTAGGTATTGTAGTAGTAGCCGGTATTATTATGGCGCTCATAGCCTTTAAAATGAAGCCGGTAGACGAGCACCTTAAAATAAAACAAGACAAATCGCCCCTACTCCACCTGTGGCACACCGTAGCCAAAAAAGACTATAGGGTGGGCTTTACAGCCACTGCCCTGCTTTCTATAGGCGGATTTATGATGATGCCTTACAGTAGTACCTTCGTAACTAACAACATAGGTATTCCATCGGCTCAGTTGCCTATTATTTACTTCATTGCCGGAATATTTACGCTTATTATCATGCCTATAATGGGTATTATAAGTGATAAGGTAGACAAGTTTAAAATCTTTGCCGCAGGTTGCCTTTGGATGATAGCTATAGTTATTGTATATACCCACCTGGGCGTTTCGCCTTTGTGGCTGGTAATCACGGTTAATGTACTTATGATGATTGGTATTATGGGGCGCATGGTACCTAGTACAGCCATGGTTTCGGGTGTACCCGAAATGCAGGACAGGGGTGCGTTTATGAGCATTAACTCCTCATTACAACAAATATCTGGCGGAGTGGCCGCTGCCATAGGCGGATGGATTGTATATCAGGAAAACGAAAATAGCCCACTGCAACACTTTGATACCCTGGGGTATGTAGTAGGGGCTATAACATTAATAAGCATAGCATTAATGTACCGGGTTTACCTTATGATAAAATCTAAACCCGATGCTACCCCAAAACCGCATAACCCTATTGACGAAATAGGCGTTGCGGAACAATAAACAAGCTATAATAACAAAGCCCTTTGAATACAAACTTCAAAGGGCTTTGTTATTATATATGGTAGTAAACACTTTACTTTACACAGCGTTTATCTTAATAAACTAATTAAAATCCGTAATTAGCCGCTACCCCAAATACCTGCCTTATCTGGAAACCCCTGTAGGCGTTATCATCATATATGGTTTGGAACTGAAGGTTTGTGGTAAGATAACGGTTTATCTTCATTACAATATTCAGCTGATAGTCAATATCCACATTCTGAGGATCTTCAAGGTAATTTGAGTAGAGGTTAAGTATGTTTTCAAAAGTAACATTTGCTATAACATCGAGCTTGTAATACATACTGGTGTTAAAACCAAGTTCATAGCGCATGGTTTGCCCCTCCTTCACCCCGAAGTATGCTTCGTTTGGCAAGGTAAAGTTTTTATCTACAAAGGTAAACTTGCTGGTAGCAGGCGAAATATTAATCTTAAAATTCTCGTCGCGTACATACTGCATACCCGGACCTACCAGTAAGTAAGCGGGCGACATAAAGTTAGTGTATCGCGTACGGATTTCAGCACCGTTATCGTCTTTACCGTAGTTATACCCTTTTGTAAATTGCGTGCGGAAATTTAAAAACGCTGTATAGTTCCAGCGATCAGACGCCTTTTTACCCACAACCGAGTTATAATACAGGCGGTCGTCTGTTTTCTTGGCAAAAGAACTTGTACGTGTTTTTACAATACCGTAACTGGCAATAACCTTGTTATCCCAGCTCCAGTCGCCTTTTTTATAATTGAAATCATAGTTAAAGCCCAGTGTACCCGATATGTTGTTTTCGCCACCGGCCACCCAGTTTTCAAAGGTACTTTGGTTAAACAGCAACGAGGCATTACCTTTCTTGGTCCATGGGCCTATAGTATCGTTATCGGCTTTTGCAGGATTATCGCCCTGTGCTGAGGCTATACCGCAAAACAGCAGCGCGGCACCAAATAGAAGCAGTTTTTTCATGGTTTTAAAGGGTTTGTTACAAATATACCCCATAAGGGTGCAGGGAGTTTAAAACTTACGTTAAAAAAGCTATTTGCGCTTGTAAAGCGGCACCGATGAGCAGGCCTCACCAAACATGATGCTTTTTGCAACAGGCTGCAGCTTTTGTGTAGCCATTACATAAGCTTCCTGAGGTACCGGCTTACGGGAGCAGCCTTTAATAATAACAGGTTTATCTGTATAAGGGGCGTAATCAAGTCCGTTTAATATTTCCTGATAAATAAGGGTGTTTAGCTGTGCCACACTGCCCTGTACCACCTTTTTAGCCACGGGTAAAAGGTAGGTGGTAACCAGCATATATGCCCATGCAGGCACTATGGCATCGGTACTGCAAAAAACAGCTACATATTTACCGCTGTACTGGCTCCAGTCATGGTCTTTTAAGGTTTCGCGAAAATCTTTTTCACGCAACACAAACCCCTCCCATAACCATCCGGAAATATCCAGGGCTACGCGTTCCCCTTCCGGGTAATAATCCTCAAGGTCAAAGACCTGGAGTGCGCTGTTTGCAACGCGGTTTACTATTTCGTCTTCAGCATTTATTTCTGGCTTCATACTTAACCTTTTTAAGTAGTGTTACACACCCAACCCGGCTTTCAACCACCCATCCGTAGAACGGGAATACCACTCTGATGTTCGGTTGCTATCATTTCCCTCCTTTGCAGGGGTGCGTGCAGGGCTGGGTGGATATACGATACGACTTTATGATTTTCGACTTTTAAAACTTTAAGACGCAATTAAAGCATGCCCAGCTCCAGCTTGGCTTCTTCGCTCATAAGGTCGCGTGTCCATGGCGGGTCGAAGGTAATTTCTACCTCAGCTGCCTGAACACCATCTATTTTCTTTATCTTTTCCTCTACCTCAAGCGGAAGGCTTTCCGCCACCGGGCAGTTTGGAGACGTTAGTGTCATTAGTATTTTTACTTCGTTATCTGTGTTTACCATAACGTCGTATACCAGCCCCAGTTCGTAGATGTCTACTGGGATTTCGGGGTCGTAAATGGTTTTAAGCACCTTTACTATTTCTTCGCCCAGCTGGGCCGTATCAATTTCTTGTGTCATACCTTGTATTAATTTTTAGCACTGAAAGCCAGCGCATACATTTTAATCTGTTTAATCATGCTTACCAAACCGTTAGCACGCGTAGGCGAAAGATGCTCCTTCAGCCCTATTTCGTCTACAAAATTTGTATCTGCCTCCAGTATTTCAGCAGGTTTCTGTCCACTAAAAACACGAATCATAATGGCTATAAGGCCTTTTGTAAGTATGGCATCGCTATCTGCGGTAAAAACCACAGTGCCATCTTTTTCTTCGGCGTGAAGCCACACTTTGCTTTGGCAGCCTTTAATAATGTTATCGTCGGTTTTGTACTGCTCATCTATCAGCGGAAGCGATTTACCAAGGTCTATAACGTACTGGTAGCGCTCATCCCACTCATCAAACATCGAAAACTCATCGATGATTTCATCTTGTATTTCTCTAATTCTCATCACTCTTTTTATATTTGGCGGCAAGCGCCACAATCAAATCCGTAAGCGGCTTTATTTCCTGCGGCGGAAAGCCGTTATCAAAATCGGCACTTTTAAACGTATTACCTTCTTTTACCACGGTAAGTGTTGCAATAGCAGCACCATCATAAAAGCGTTTTGTTGTAGGCGACTTTAAGTCGGCCATAGCTTCAGGCTTTACGGTTTTGTAAGCCTTTGTAAGCTGGTTCCATTCGGCTTCGGGCAAAACAACTTTACTTGTTATGTTACGATTACGCCCATCTATAAATGTAAGGGTATCCTTTTTAGCAATAACCTTATGATACGCTCCGCGGGTAGTGGTTTCGTACTCAAACGAAACATTATTGGCAGCCGCCTCTGCGGCCTTTTTCTTAGAGCAGCAGCCGGTGGCCAGTACAAATACTGCGGCAAGCAGTGCAAAAATATTTTTCATGAATCTGTGTTTGCTTTACTGTAAAAATAGCAAAAAATAAGCCAGTAATTATCCCAACATCATCTGGGCTTTTTTAACAGCAGCTACCAGCGCGTCTATTTCCTCCTTAGTATTATAAAAAGCAAATGAAGCACGTATGGTACCCGGTATATTAAAATGCTCCATAACAGGCTGCGTACAATGATGGCCTGTGCGCACGGCTATACCCATTTTGTCTACAATAGTGCCTACGTCATACGGGTGTATACCGGCAAGGTTAAACGATATTACCGATGCTTTTTCTTTTGCTGTGCCTACAAACTGCATCCCCTCTATTTCGGCAAGCTTTTTATTACCGTATTGCAGCAGCTCATGCTCGTAAGCAGCAATATTTTCAAAGCCCACTTGGTTAAGGTAATCTATAGCGGTACCCAGCACAATACCCCCGGCAATATGCGGCGTACCGGCTTCAAACTTATGCGGAAGCCCCGCGTAAGTAGTATGTGCAAAGGTAACCTCCTTAATCATTTCGCCACCACCCTGGTAAGGCGGTAGTTTTTCCAGCCAGGCTTCCTTACCGTACAAAACACCTGTACCCGTAGGCCCACAGGCCTTGTGCCCGCTAAAAGCATAAAAATCAGCGTCGAGTTCCTGTACATCTATTTTCATGTGCGGCACGGATTGAGCACCGTCTATAAGCACGGCAGCGCCCGCCGCGTGCGCCTTGTCTATGATGTATTTTACAGGGTTTATAGTACCCAAAGAGTTACTTATATGATTAACTGCCACAATTTTTGTACGACCCTGCGCCAGCAGGCTTTCAAACGCCGGCAATATAAGGTCGCCATGCTCATCCATAGGTATCACCTGCAGATCGGCCCCGGTACGCTGGCAAAGCATTTGCCACGGCACTATGTTACTGTGGTGCTCCATGGCCGAAACCATTACCGCGTCGCCCTCTTTTAAAAACTGTGTAAACCCGCTTGCCACAAGGTTAATACCGTGCGTGGTGCCGCTGGTAAAAAGTACTTCGTGGGCATGGGCGGCATTAAGGTGTTTCTGTATGGTTTTGCGCGAAACCTCATAGGCATCTGTTGCCAGCTGGCTAAGGGTGTGCACGCCACGGTGAATATTGGCATTTATGGTTGTGTAATATTTGCTTATGGCATCTATAACAACCTGAGGCTTTTGCGATGTAGCCCCATTATCAAAATAAACCAGCGGCTTGCCGTTTACGGTTTGGTTAAGTATAGGGAAATCAGCACGTATGGCTTGTATATCAAACATTTGTGTATCTTGTTTTGTAGCTGCATTCATGGCAGGGGTGTATTTTGGCACAAAGTTACGTCAGGATTTTTAAAAAAGGGTGCTCATAACCACTAAAAAGCATCGCTATCTGTTTCCGTTCTAAATAAGATGCAGATTTAACAATTATCGCCCATAAAAAAGCCACCCGTTCAGGTGGCGTTGATAGGTATTACCAAATTTTTACGCGCTTATCTGGCGCTACATATAATTTTTCTCCCGGCTTAATATCAAATGCCTGGTAGAATGAATCGATATTTTGCAGTGGCACATACGCACGGTACATACCCGGCGAGTGAGGATCTGTTTTTACTTGATTCTTTATGGCTTCATCGCGCATTTTTGTACGCCATATAGTAGCCCAAGATATAAAGAAACGCTGCTCTGGTGTATAACCGTCTATAAGGCCCGGGTTGCCCTTTTCTTTCAGGTATAACTGAAGCCCATCATAAGCGGCGTTTACACCACCAAGGTCGCCTATGTTTTCACCCAGGGTAAACTTACCATCCACATGAATGCCAGGTAGTGGTTGCAGGGCACTGTACTGGCCTGCAAGATCGCCGCCAAGGCCTGTAAACTGCTTAAGGTCTTCTTCGCTCCACCAGTCTACAAGGTTACCGTTAGCATCATATCGTGCACCGCTGTCGTCAAATCCATGCGATATTTCGTGGCCTATAACAGCACCTATACCACCGTAGTTAACGGCCTCATCGGCACGGTAATCATAAAACGGCGGTTGCAGTATAGCCGCAGGGAATACAATTTCGTTGTACGATGGGTTAAAGTACGCGTTTACAATTTGCGGCGCCATACCCCATTCTGTTTTATCTACCGGTTTTTTTAGTTTTTCCACATCTTCTTTCCAGCTCCATTTTGCAATGTTAACCGAGTTTGAAAAATAGCTTCCACCCATTTCAGGGCTTGCAATAGCAAGTGCAGAATAGTCTTTCCACTTGTCTGGATAGCCTATTTTAACGGTAAGATTATTTAATTTTTTTACCGCGTTCTCTTTAGTAGATTTGGCCATCCATGGCAGGTGGTTTATACGGTTTTCAAACGCAAGCATTACGTTTTTAATCATCGCCTGGGCTTTAGCCTTAGCTTCCGGCGGGAATTTTTTAGCAACATATAACTGGCCAAGTGCCTCACCCAGGGTACCATTAATGGTCTGCAGGGCGTTTGTATCCCGTTTTTCCTCTTTCAGCGCCCCCCGAAGGGTTTTGCTGTAAAACTCCCAGTTCGCGGTTTCTATGCCGGTGGTTAACTTACCGGCAGAACGACGAAGTTCTGCCCACTTAAGGTAGTCTTTCCAAGCCGCCACGTCTTTTTTCTTGAAAATAGCATCTAGCTCGGTCATATACTTAGGCTGTGCCACAACAATGGTAGCGGGTTTGCCCAGGCCAATAGCCGCAAAATAAGCATCCCAGTTTACGCTTGGCGAAAGCTTTTTAAGCTCGGCAAGGCTCATAGGGTTATAGGTAACGCGGTCATCGCGTAGGGCTACCCTGTCCAGCATAGGAGTAGCAAGTTCGGTTTCCAGTTTCAGGATGCGTTTAGCGGCAGCCGCTGCATCTTTTTCTGTATATCCTATGTACTTAAGCATACGCGCCACATGCTGCTCGTATTTTGCGCGCTTCTCTTTACTGTCGGCATCTTCACTGGTATAATAATCACGGTCAGGAAGCCCAAGCCTGCCGGGCCCTAGCGTAATTACATTTTTGTTACTGTCTTTAGCGTCAGCACCTATGTATACACCAAAGAAGCCTATACCGCCCTCTTTTTCCATTTCCGCCAAAAAGGCTGTTAGTGTTTTTACATCGGTAATCGCGTCTATCTTTTTAAGATATGGCTTTAAAGGCGTTATCCCGGCTTTGTTACGTGCCACAGTATCCATAATGGTGCGGTACATGGCAGCAGCTTTACCCTGATCGCTTTTCGGGTTAAGTTTTTTGTTTGCAGCAGCTTCTTTCAGTATGGCCAAAGCATCGTTATTGGTATTTTCCCGAAGCTCGTCAAAACTCCCCCAACGGGTTTTATCGGCAGGTATTTGTGTAGCATCACTCCACTTACCGTTTACATACCTAAAAAAGTCGTCGCCGGGCTTAACCGACTTATCCATGTATTGCAGGTTAATGCCGGGTTTTTGTTGTGCTGCGGCATTATTGGTGCAAAGCGCCCCTCCTGTAAGAAGTACAGCAGCGGCAAGTTTTGCGTCAAAACGTAGTTTCATCTGTTTGTGTTTTTTCTAAGATTAGTACAAATATATACGATTCGGTTACATGTAAACCGACACATTTGTTAATTCATGTTTTAGGGAGTTTCTATTACAGTAGTTATTAAAGGCGCTATTCATTAGCAAAATCACAGTGTTGTAGCAAAATTTATTTGGTTTATACACCATATAAATTAACACGTGTGTGGTTTAACTAATGCCGCTTTCTTCGCTATCTTTGCATAAATTTTCTGCAAAATGCGTTCTATTCTAAAAAAATACCGACTGTTTATAGGGGTTATGGTGGTGCTTTCAGCAATAATCCTTTACTTTTTTTATAACGCGCTTACTCCAAAAAAATCGCTTAAAATATATAGCCCTGCCGATGTTAACCCGGAAC
The DNA here is from genome assembly GCA_012270005.1 of Flavobacterium sp. GTDB lineage: Bacteria > Bacteroidota > Bacteroidia > Flavobacteriales > Flavobacteriaceae > Flavobacterium. Next base: position 42,246 of record JAAXJD010000093.1, read on the forward strand.
TGGCAGACAGTAGTGTAACGGGTGTGGCACGCCACCACCGCATAGCACCGTTTAGCTTTACTAACCAAAACGGAAAAACCATCACCCAGGAAGATTATAAAGGCAAAATATATGTGGCCGATTTCTTTTTTACCTCCTGCCAAACCATTTGCCCTAAAATGACCAAAAATATGGGTTGGCTTCAGGATAAGATAAAACAAATGCCCGATGTAATGCTGCTATCGCATTCAGTTACGCCTGATATAGACAGCGTACCGGTATTACGCAAGTATGCCGATGAAAAAGGAGCCATTGACGGTAAATGGAACCTTGTTACCGGTAGTAAAAAGGATATCTACTATATAGCGCGCAAAAGCTATCTTGCCGTAAAAACGGCAAACAGCAGCGAGCTGTATGACATGGTACATACCGAAAATTTTATCCTTGTAGATAAAAAAGGCCGCATAAGAGGTTTTTATGACGGTACCAATTTAAATAAGCCCACAGAAGACGGCGTTAAAAACGTATCGCAGCTTTTAGAGGACATTAAATGGTTACGCGAAAATGAATGATTATAAAGATTAATTGTTACTTTTGTAATCTAAATTTATTCTAAATAAAAGTTGAAAACAAATCTCGCGCAGCTTAAAAAAGGCCAAAAAGCCGTGATAACCGACTTTAACGTGGACGCCATTCCGCTTAAATTGCTGGAAATGGGCTGTCTTCCGGGTAACGAGGTTGAGCTGCTGCAAATAGCCCCGCTGGGCGACCCTATATATATTAACGTTAGCGACAGCCATGTAAGCATACGCAAAGAAACTGCTGCCGAAATAGACGTTATACTAATAACGGAGTAATTCTCATGGCCGGTAATACAATAAAGATAGCCCTAATAGGCAACCCTAACGTAGGAAAAACATCTGTGTTTAATCAGCTTACAGGGCTAAACCAGCAGGTAGGCAATTATCCGGGTATTACCGTAGAGCGCAAAAGCGGCGTTTGTAAACTTCCTAACCACATACGCGGAGAGGTAATAGACCTCCCTGGCACGTACAGCCTTAATGCCAGCTCTATGGATGAGAGCGTGGTTATAGAGCTGCTTATGAATAAAAACGATAAGGATTATCCAGACGTGGCCGTAGTGGTGGCCGATGTGGAAAACCTTAAGCGTAACCTGTTGCTTTTTACACAGATTAAAGACCTTGAAATCCCTACAATACTGGTTATTAACATGGCCGACCGTATGGAGAAAAAAGGAATTTCTATAGATATCCCTTATCTCGAAAATCATCTTAAAACGCGTATTGCCTTAGTAAGCACCCGGAAAGGTACGGGCATAGACCACCTTAAAGACCTGTTGCTTAACTACAACGGCCTAAGCACAGAACCCTGCCTTAACGCCAGCAGCATAGACCCTGAATATTTCGGGCGCCTGCGCAAGCAGTTCCCTAACCAGTTGCTGTACAAGCTGTGGCTGGTTATTACCCAAGATGTTAACTTCGGTAGGCTGGACCGTAAAGAAGTTCAGGGAACATCGGTAACAAAAAGCAAGTCAGACCTGAAGCGCATGCAGCAACAGGAAACCATAAAGCGTTATCAGTTTATAAATAATGTACTTAAAGTAGGCCAAAAAATAGATACCGCCAAGGCTAACGACCTGCGCGCAAAGCTAGACAGGGTACTTACCCACAAAATATTCGGCTACGTTATCTTCTTCTTTATCCTTTTGTTGATTTTCCAGAGTATCTTCTCCTGGAGCGAGATACCTATGGATTTTATAGACGAAACGTTTGCCGCACTGGCAACCACGGTAGGCGAAAGCATGCCGCCCGGTAAGTTAACCGACCTGATTACCCAGGGAATTATTCCCGGTATAGGCGGGGTGGTTATTTTTATTCCGCAAATTGCATTCCTGTTCCTGTTTATAGCCGTACTGGAAGAAAGCGGCTACATGAGTCGCGTTGTGTTCCTTATGGATAAAATAATGAAACGCTTCGGGCTAAACGGAAAAAGCGTGGTGCCGCTAATATCTGGTACGGCATGCGCCATCCCGGCCATTATGTCGGCACGGAATATAGAAAACTGGCGCGAACGCCTTATAACCATACTGGTTACCCCATTTGTTACCTGTAGTGCGAGGCTTCCGGTATATACCATACTTATATCGCTTATTATTCCCGAGAAATATGTGTTGGGTATTTTTAACCTGCAGGGACTTACCCTAATGTTATTGTACCTGTTGGGATTTGGCGGGGCTATCCTTGCCGCGTGGATTTTAAATAAAATACTGGAACTTAAGCATAAGAGTTTTTTTGTGGCCGAAATGCCCAACTATAAGCTGCCTATGTTTAAAAACGTAGCCATAACCGTAATAGAAAAAACCAAGGCGTTTGTATTTGGCGCAGGTAAAATAATACTGGCACTCTCTGTGGTAATATGGTTTTTAGGATCGCACGGGCCGGGTGACGATTTTAAAAATGCTGCAGACATTGTAAAAAAAGACGCTGTAGAACGCCAGGTAAATCCTGCGCACTGGGAAGACATGATAGCGGCCTACCAACTGGAGCATTCGTACATAGGTATTATGGGTAAAACCATAGAGCCCGTAATACGCCCGCTGGGCTACGACTGGAAAATAGGCGTAGGTATAGTGTCATCCTTTGCTGCACGGGAGGTATTTGTAGGTACCCTTGCCACCATTTACAACATAGGCAGCAGCGCCGAAAGCGAAGACGAAGTAACCATCCGCCAAAGGATGGCTGAAGAAATAAATCCGGAAACGGGAGAAAAAGTATTCAATTTTGCAACCGGGGCATCATTATTGCTGTTTTATGCATTTGCCATGCAGTGCATAAGTACCCTTGCTATAACAAAGAAGGAAACTAATTCATGGAAGTGGCCTTTAATACAGCTTGTAGGCATGAGCGGATTTGCTTTCGTTGTAGCGTTAATAGCTTATCAGTTTTTAAAATAGAAAATGAAACCAACCGGATTTTTATTAATGGCAGTGCTTTTAGTAGCTCCTGCCCGCTCTTTGGCACAAAACAAACTTGACAATTCTAAACGGGAACTTAAAGCTGAAAGCTCGCCATCTTCATCAATGTCGTCGCGATCGTCGTCCTCAGACGATGATTCTGACAGCGGTTCATTTTTTGTAGAAGAAATATTATGGCCTGCTATAGAGTACACCGTTTGGGCTGTAGGCAAGTATGGCCTTATAGGCGACTATAACAACGAAGATCATCTTTATAACGGCCTCACCCGGTATCCGTATGAGTTTGATGAGGCAGGCAATTATCTGCGGGCTGTAGATACTGTAAGGCGTTATGTTTTTCGGATAGACGCGTCAGATAAGTATCTGCATACTACAGGGTTTATGTATGGCAACCAACTCGATGTTAAAGTAAGGCCGCACGAGGCATTTTACTTAAAAATGGGCTACCGTCACCTGTTTGAAAAAAACCAGGCTACGGGCAAAACAAATGACCTCGCCATAACCGACTTTAGTTTTGCTTATGACCGTGTGCGTACCGAAAGGTTTAACCTGGGCTGGAGCATAGGCTATACACATGTGTTTAGCGGCGTTAATAAGGGAGGTATTAACCTTGGATTAAATGCCGAGTATTTTATGAGGCGCAGGATTAGTTTTTTAGGAGCAGCGCAGTGGGCGTGGGTTAATTCTCAACCCATACGCAATCTGGAGCTTGAAACGCGCTGGCACAGAAAGAATTTTTTTATTGGCGCAGGCTACGAAAATATTAAAATAGCATCGTCTAAATTTAATTTTATGACGCTGGGAGGCGGATTATCTTTTTAAGCATATACTTATGAACATTCAGGATATTATTGCCTACGGGCTTGTACTGATTTCGGTTGTTTTTTTGGTGAAAAAGTTTTTTATACCAAAGAAAAAAGCCGTTGCCTGTGGCGGAGACAGCTGTAAGTGCCACGATTAGCCAATGTGCTTAAAACCGCGCTACAGGGCTGATTTATAACATATTTATTATTTAGAACGATTATAAAAAACCGCAATTTAACATCTTAACTGATGTTTGTTGCGGTTTTTTCTTGTGTTATTGCCTATATTTGCGATCCTGAACATTTAGAAAACTATGTACTCTACAATCAAAGAAATGCATTCTTTTTGGGCCTACGCTGTGCTTGGCCTATTGCTAATAGCAACACTGAACTCGTTTGTGGGCCTTTCTAAAAAGAAGCCGTTTACAGCAAACGACCGTAAGATTGCTTTGTTTGCATTGATTTTTTCGCACATACAACTATTGTTCGGGCTTATAATGCTGTTTACTTCTCCTTACCTTGAAACTGCAAAGCAAATAGGTATGGGAGCAGCTATGAAAGACAGCACCCTTAGGCTTTACATTGTAGAGCACCCGCTTGTAAACATTATAGCGCTTGCGCTTATAACCATAGGCTGGTCTAAACATAAAAAAGCAGAGGGCGACGCGGCTAAATTTAAAAAAATCGCCGTGCTTTATGCCATCGGACTGGTATTACTGCTTAGCAGGATACCATGGAGAACCTGGTTAGGTTAGTCTCCGTTTTTCGGGCTTTTTTAGTCCCGTCCTGTTCTTTGGCATGTTAATTGTAAAACTAACGGACAAAAATATTATATCTATGAGGAATAGCGTAATTATTTTCAGTACAGCAGTATGTTTATTCATGTTAACAGCCTTCACTACGGCCAGTAACACGGACGTACGTGAATCAGCAAATGTAAATATCGTGGCAGACTCTACCGGCGTTAATAACGCCTGTACAGACGAAGCCGAAGTTTCCTTACCGAAGCTTACCCACTACAAATCAAATGTACTGGCTACGTATTACGCTGATAAATTTAATGGCCGCAGAACTACCAGCGGCGAGCGTTTTCATAATTCTAACTACACTGCCGCACACATGAGGTTACCGCTGGGTACTGTGGTACGGGTAACTAATGAGGCAAACGGCAAGTATGTAGACGTTAAAGTTAACGACCGTGGCCCATACAGCCGCAAGCTTGAAATAGACCTTACTAAAAAAGCCTATATGGAAATTGCATCGCGCAAGGGAGCAGGCAGTTTTAAGGTAAAGCTTGAAATAGTAGAGAAGAAGTAAAAACATACCGTTTTAATATATGAAGAAGGCAGCTTTTTTATTACTGGTTACATTAATGGTACTACTTACCGGGTGTGGCAGTTCTAAAAGGGCTGCTTTTTCTATGTACGATAAAAAGGCGGTAGCCACGTATTACCACGATAAGTTTAACGGCAAAAAAACCGCCAGCGGAGAACCATTTAGCAACAGCAAATACACCGCCGCTCACCGTAAGCTACCCTTTGGCACAAAACTTAAAGTAACCAATAAGGCTAACGGAAAATCAGTTATTGTTACCGTAAATGACAGAGGGCCGTTTTCGGGCGGGTTTGATCTGGACCTTACGCGTAAGGCTTTTATGGAAATTACAGACAAAAAGACTCACGGTAACCTGACAGTAACCCTGGAAATTGCCAAATAACAAAACCTGCACGCTTTTTGAGGCGGATTTGGCAATTATTAATTCCATCACACACATCTTATGACAATCTTTCTTGTGGTTATTGCGACACTGGTACTTGCAGTATACCTTTTTATGCAGCAGCCTAAGTTTGGCGCCAGGCCTTCGGGCAGCCGCATGCAGCGCATACAAAACTCCCCGAATTACAAAAACGGCGCATTTCAAAACCTCAGCCATACACCCCAGCTCGCCGAGGATACTAAAATGACTGAGGTACTGTACAAGTTCTTTTTCGGGAAAAGTAAACGAAACGTACCGGTGAGCGTTATCCCCACACAAAAAAACGACTTAAAAAACCTGTCCAAACAGGAAAATATAGTGGTATGGTTTGGGCACTCCTCTTACTTCATTCAGGCCGATGGCAAAACCCTTTTGGCAGACCCGGTATTTAGCAGCAATGCGTCACCCATAGGCAACGTCCCCGCTTATAAAGGCAGCGATGTATATTCGGTTGATGATATGCCCGATATAGATTTCCTGTTTCTTTCCCACGACCATTGGGACCATTTAGATTATAGAACCATAAAACAATTGATGCCCAAAGTAAAACGTGTTATAACAGGGCTGGGCACAGGAGCACATTTAGAACGCTGGGGCTACAGTCCCGAAATAATCACGGAGCTGGACTGGCATGAAAGCGTCTCCTTTAACGATTTTATTTTTACAGCGCAACCTGCAAGGCATTTTAGCGGCAGGGGGATTAAGCGAAATGGTACGTTGTTTATATCTGCAGTGTGGCAAACGCCTTCTTTCAGGCTGTACCTGGGTGGCGATAGCGGATACGATACTCACTTTGAAAAGATGGGACAGCAATACGGACCTTTTGACCTGGCTATCCTAGAATGCGGACAGTATAACCACGCGTGGAAATACATACACATGATGCCCGAGGAAACCGTTACGGTAGCACGTCAACTAGGGGCTAAAACGCTTTTACCGGTGCACTGGGCCAAATTTTCACTTGCGCTGCACGATTGGGACGAATCCATAAAAAGAGTTACTACAGCGGCCCAAAATCAGCAACAGTTCATAGTAACCCCCATCATAGGAGAAAAAATTTACCTCGATAAGTTAAACCATACACAACACTGGTGGAATGGTTTGCAGTAATAGTTAATTCTTTATTTTAAGTGGGGTCGTTTACGGGCTTTTATAAACTTTGTTTATTTTTACTGCATGAGAACATTTTTAGTAACAGCACTACTATCGGCCTCAGGCCTTTTTGCGCAGCAGCATAACCCTAATCCCGGGTACTGGCAGCAGCATGTTGATTATAAGATGGATGTAGACATGAACGTAAAAACGTTTAAGTATACGGGCAAGCAACAACTGGTTTATACAAACAATTCGCCAGATACACTGCGCAGGGTGTTTTACCACCTGTACCCTAACGCATTTCAGCCCGGAAGCGAAATGGATGCCCGCCTTCAAACCATAGCCGACCCTGATAAGCGTATGGTAAAAAGTTTTAAAAGCGGCAGTAAAACGGTAAACGAAAGCCGCATAGCCACTTTAAAACCAGAGGAAATAGGCTACCTGAAAGTATCTGACCTTAAACAGGATGGTGCCAGTACAAAAATTAACGAAGAAGGCACTGTGCTAGAGGTAAACCTGGCACAACCTTTATTGCCCGGAAAAAGCACTACGCTTACCCTTAATTTTGAAGGGCAGGTACCGTTGCAAATTCGCAGGAGCGGCCGTAACAGTGCCGAAGGTGTGGCGCTGAGCATGACACAGTGGTATCCTAAAATGGCCGAATATGATTTTGAAGGCTGGCATGCCGATCCTTACATAGGCCGTGAGTTCCATGGTGTGTGGGGAAATTTTGATGTAAAGATTACTATAGATAAAAGTTACACCATAGGTGGCAGCGGGTATCTTGAAAATAAAAACGAAATAGGCCACGGCTACGAAGACGAAGGCGTAAAGGTAACGTATCCTAAAAAAGCTAAAACGCTTACATGGCACTTTGTAGCACCTAATGTGCACGACTTTGCCTGGGGCGCAGACCCTGCGTATGTGCACGATAAACTTATAGGGGCTAATGGCGTAGAACTGCACTTCTTTTACAAAAACAACCCCGAATATGTGGAAGGCTGGAAAAAGATGCAGCCGAAGACTGCCGAGCTCCTGGAGTTTTATAACAAGAACGTAGGCCAGTACCCTTATAAGCAATATAGTGTAGTACAAGGGGGTGATGGCGGTATGGAGTATGCTATGTGTACGCTGATTACCGGAAACCGCAGCTACGGCAGCCTGGTGGGTGTTACCGCACATGAGTTTGCCCACTCATGGTTTCAGCACATACTGGCCAGTAACGAAAGCAAGCACGAATGGATGGACGAAGGCTTTACCAGCTATATAAGCGACCTGGCTATGGAGTCTGTACTTCCGGCTAAGGTAAAGGAGGGTGAAGAGCCCGAAAGTCCGTTTGCAGGTGCGTATAAAGGTTACTTTTATATGGTGAAGACCGGAAAGGAACAGCCGCTTACCACGCATGCCGACCGATATGATACCTCTACACTGTATAGTATTTCTGCATACAGCAAGGGTGAAATATTTTTGGCGCAGCTGGGCTATCTTATAGGGCAGGATAAACTTGCCGAAACCCTAAAGCGCTATTACGCAGACTACAAGTTTAGCCACCCAACACCAAACGACATTAAGCGCACTGCAGAGCGTGTTAGTGGGGCAAACCTGGACTGGTACCTTACCGACTGGTGCCAAACCACAAATACCATTGATTACGCTATAAAGGATATTAAAGACGAAGGTAATACTACGCGTGTAGTACTCGAGCGCAAAGGCCGCATGCCTATGCCGCTGGATCTTATTGTAGTGTATGATGACGGTACACAGCAGGGGCTGTATATACCGCTGCAACTGATGCATTATGAAAAAGATAACCCGTACCCTAACCTTCCGCGTACGGTGTTAAAAGACTGGGACTGGGGACACGTAACGTATGAGTTTACGTTGCCAAAACCAAAGTCGGCTATAAAGGTTTTAGCCATAGACCCGGCAGAACTTATGGCAGATGTTAATAAAGAAGACAACAGCTATATACCAGGCAAAAAATAATATACAGCCGAAATTATACAATAAACCCCTTTAATGTTATTCATCAAAGGGGTTTATTTTTTAATAAAAAAGCCTCCGGTATTAAGTAAACCGGAGGCTAAGGCAGGCAAAATAGATTGAAAAACCTGCCGCATTGCGTTGTAAGAAGTGTATATAGGCGCTAAAAACCCGAATAAATGGTTACGATTTTTTAGCTGGGTTAGCAGGTGTTGCCGGTGCTGTTTCTTCTTTTTTTACAGCTTCTTGCTTAGGAGCCGACGGAGTTGCAGTAGTTGAAGACGGCGCTACCGTAGTACTTGTAGTACTACTTTTTTCCGTAGCAGTAGTAGTACTTGTCGGCTGCGTAGTTGTAGTTGTTTGGGTTGTAGTAGATTTTGTTTCTGCCGGTTTCTGAGCCGGTTGTTGTGCTGAAGCTACAATTCCTGTAAGCATAAGAGCACCTGCAATTAGTTTTTTCATGGTGTATTTTTTAAAATATTTAGTTTTCTGTACTAATTCCCGTTGTGGGATACGCATAAGTAAAGGCAATATAAATGCCGAAAACATAACATTTTAAATAATCCACAGTGTATATTATTATAACCTTTTGGTTTAAAGGGATTTAATTACACAATGACAAAAAAATGGCAGATTTAAATCTTTATACAACAATTGTTGAATTTGTAGAAATATGTGGAGCCTGATTGCGGAATGGCTGGGGAATGCGCCTACGGCGCCACCAGCTTAAAACCCACCCTTGGTATATTTTCTATACGGATGCTTTCATCTTCCTTAAAAATTTTTCTGAGGCGGGATATAAACACGTCCATGCTGCGGCCCATAAAATAATCATCGGTACCCCACAAGGCGGTAAGCATACGCTCACGCTTCAGTATGGTATTTTTGTTGTCTATAAACAATTTTAGCAGGGCGCTTTCCCGCTCGGTAAGCTGTATGGTTTCGCCGTTTCGGTGCAGCGAGTAATTGTTTGGGTCAAATGTAAAAGACCCTATGGTACACGTGGTATTTTTAGGCACGGTTTGCTTTTGGCTCCGCTGTAAAAATACCTCAATCTTTAAAATCAGTTCTTCTATGCTGTACGGCTTTACCAAATAGTCATCGGCACCTAATTTAAGGCCTTTTATACGGTCTTCCTTAAGCGTTTTTGCCGAAAGGAATATAATAGGCACCTCAAGGTCTCTTTCGCGTATAGCGGCGGCGATTTCAAAACCGTCCATGCCCGGAAGCATTACATCGAGCACGCACAAATCAAACCCTCCTTTTTTAAAGGCTTCAAAGGCATCCTTGCCGTTTTCATAATGGGCTACATCATAGTGTTGCTCCAGGTTATCTGCGGTAAGAAAAGCCAGGGTGCTGTCATCTTCCACGTACAGTATTTTCTTTTTCATGCCAAACTGTTTTTAGGGATTTCCACGCTTACGGTAATACCTGTAGTACCGGTGTTGTTCCGTATCGAAATTTTCCAACAGTGAAGTTAACAAATCTTTTTCACATAAAAAATACACAGCCCAAAGCCATCTACCTCCTTAGTGTTTTCGCGCGGAATACGGTAAAACCTGTCAAAAACAAAATCAAGGTGTTCCTGTGGTATACCCGGCCCGTTATCGCTAACCTGCAACAGCAGCCCTTTGTTTTGGGGCAACAGCCTTATATCGATTACCGGGTTTTCTGTTCCGTATTTAATGGCATTTTCTACAATGTTGTATACAATGTTGTAGGTATGAAACTCATCTGCAATTACGCATTGCTTACTCCCTCCTGTGGCAAGGTTAATGCGGGCATTCTCAAATTTGGCAAGAGCATTTTCTTTTACAATCTCCAACGTGTCAGGAAGGCAGAAGGACTGTTTTTCCAGTTTCCCAAAACCAGATTCGGTTTTAGCCACAGACAATATGCGTTCTATGTGCTGGTTGAGCTTATTGCTCTGCTCAATAATAATTTTAAGGTATCGGTTCAGCTTAGGGTTATCGTGTATTTCGTGCTGTTTTGCAGCGTAGTTACTGGCTATTAATATAGACGACAACGGTGTTTTAAATTCGTGTGTCATGTTATTAATAAAATCTTTTTGCAGCTCAGTATACTTCTTTTGCTTTAGCAGCAAAATAACAGAGTACACATAAATCACCAATACCAAAAAAAGCACTGCGGTATAAACCCAATACAATCCCAGTGTACTCAGGTAACTATGGCTCATTTTTGGGAATCTAACCGCAAAGTAATACACCAGTCCGGGCCGTTTAGGGAAACAGTTAACGCACTTAAGGCTTTCATTTGTAACTTCCTTACCATCCATGTTAATATACTCGCCATAAACCATTTCGTCTCCGGAGCAGTCGTATACAGCGTACTCATAATCCATATCCAGCTTTACCTTTAAAAACTCGTTTTTAAGGTAGTAGCTAAGCACTTCGGCTTCAAACTGGTCGTTTACGTTTACTACATAATAGTCGTCTGCCACACGTTTTATGGGTGGTTCGGTAGGTGGTTCGGTAGTGTTGTCGGCATAAATCTTAGTTACAACATCTTGCAGCGCAAAGTGTATTTTGTCGCCCATTTCGCGGCGTTCAAAATTATATGCCTCGCGCAGCATTAACAACTGCATGGTGATTACCCCCACTATTGCTACCAGGCCTATAAATACAATGATATTTAGTTTGTTGAATTTCAAGGTATGTAAATCTTTCATACAAATATGCGGTAAAAAAATAAATCCGTAATCATTGCAGAAACCGTTAACAGGTGGTTAACACCAATGTTATCAGTCGTTTTTCTGTTTAAAAAAACTAATCAACCATCACGTTGTTAACATGTCATTAACAAGAGTTTGAAGGCGGTTAACAAATTAAAACAATTATGGTATTACATTTGTAACATAGAAAAGCAACCATAACGGTACAATTTTTAAATTTGTAACTAAATAAGTACGTATGAAAACATTAAAATTATCTCTGTTTGCTGCTGCAGCACTTTTTGTATCTGTATCAGCATCAGCTCAGGACAAAAAAGCAACTGAACTTAAGAAAGACACAAAGAGCGCTTCAATCCCGGCAGCCACTGCACCTGCTGCAGTAACACCTGCTACAAGCCAAAAACCTACAGGACTTACTTTTAAAGAAGAGTCTTTTAACTTTGGTGATATTGAAAAAGGAAAACCGGTAACACACGAGTTTAGCTTTAAAAACACATCTAAGGAAACTATTCTTATTACTGCTGTAAAAGCGTCTTGCGGATGTACTACTCCTAACTGGACTAAAGAACCTATTAAACCGGGAGAAAGCGGAACAGTAACAGCTACTTACAACGCTGCTAATCCTGGCCCTTTTACTAAAACTGTAACTGTAACTACTAACGATACAGACCAAAACAAAATCCTTGTAATTAAAGGTAAAGTTAATGGTGATACAGCTCCGGCTCCGGCTCCAACTCCGGCTGTTAAGCAATAATTTTTAGAACTTATATAGTTGAAAGCCACCTTAATCGGGTGGCTTTTTTTATTATATGTAAAACGTAAAATAACACGACTGATTTTCCACTTGCTTAAACCTTATCCTCCCTCTTCGAAAACTTTCGTGGTAATTTTAACAATATGGCAGGCAATAGCCTATTTAGTTATTACAATAAACAGTGCCTAAATCACAAGACTAACCTAAAAAGTTTGAAATAACGTTAAGAAAAACCAATTAACAGGACTTTATTTATAAAAATACGCCTGTTACTGTGTGAATTGCGGATTTCCCGCAACGACCGTATTTAATTAAAGGTTAAATTTGCATTGCCAATTCTAAACCGCCCCCAATTGAACAGAATTTTACATGTACTTGCTGTAGACGATCACGTAGTGGTTTTGGAAGGTTATCATTATATGTTCCAGAACCTTAATCACGAGCATGATGAACTAAAATTTATAAAGGCCCGCGATTGCGAAACGGCCTACCACCTTATAATGGCTCATAGGTACGAGCCTTTTAACGTGGCACTACTTGATTATAGCATCCCTCAGTACGAAGACCAAAAACTATATAGCGGGGCTGACCTAGCATCTCTTATACGTAAAACAACGCCGGGCTGTAAAATTATACTTATGACCATGCATAAGGAGATTGACATTATAGGCAGCATTATAGAAAAGATAAACCCGGAAGGTTTTATAAATAAAAGCGACTGCAGTGCAGAAGAACTCTCTGAAGCGTTTAAACAAGTGCTTGACGGACAGGTAGTATACAGCAAGGCAATTTCTAACTATTTGAGACGCAAAGAAAAGGGTATTGTACTGGAGGACATAGATGTACGGATAATTTTATTGCTTGCAAAAGGCATTAAAAACAAAAACCTGAGCAATTATATACCACTGAGTGACAGCGCTATAGAAAAAAGAAAATATAAAATTAAAAGATTGCTGGAGGTAGAGGGAAATGACGAAGACCTTATACATGAAGCCCGCATGCAGGGTTACATTTAAACTATAGCCCCCAAATTTAGATATGATATTTTTAGCTGCCCGAACTTTTATAAAAGTTCGGGCAGTATCTTTTTCAAGAAAATGTAATGCCTAAAAACCGCTGTAGCTTTTCCTGGCCTTTTACAATTTTACCCACAGTACTACCATACTGCACAAACTTAGGTGCTGTGAGGCCTAAATCCTTTGCTACGCCTGTGTAATATTCCTGGCGGGTTCTGGTTTCCGGGTGTACGGCGGTAAATACTTCACCCCAAACGTTGCGCTCTATTATTTTTGATAAAATTTCCACACATTCTTCCCGGTTTATAAGGTTAACGGGGGCGTGCGGATTTTCTATATTGTCCCTGCCCGATAAATGGTATACAGGGTGGCGCTCCCCTCCTACCAGTCCGCCAAGGCGCACAATAGTGGTACTAAAATCATTACAACTCTGTAATACCCTTTCGGAAGCCAGTACCTGTTTACCACTTTCCGTTTGCGGATTAGGCTCTGTTAATTCGTCTACTTCGGGCACCGTCTCGTTTTCTCCGTAAACTGAAATAGAGCTCGTAAAAAGCACTTTCTTTATCCCTGCCTGCACTATGTATGGCACAAGCGCTTTTAGTTTATCAGGATAAGAAATTGCCCCTTCTGCACGTACTTTAGGAGGTATTGCTACAACAAGCACCTCACTACCGTGTAAAAATCCGGTTATTGCGTCAGCATCAGGATTGTTTAAATCTACCTGAAAAGGCAAAACACCTTTTTCCTTCAAAACAGGCAACTTAGCAGTCGTGGTAACAGATCCTTTTACGGTGTGGATTTTTACAAGTGCTTCGGCAAGTGGTAATCCCAACCAGCCACAACCCAATATAGATATTTGCATTGATTGTTGTTTTTGCTATATCAGGCCAAACCATTACGCCTAACCTGAGTTTTTTTGAATCCGCAAGTTACATTAAAAACCATTTGTACCAGTGCGCATTTGTCTATTTGGCAGGCTTCCTTACCGGCTTAACCTCAGCCGTCTTAGCCGCCCGCGCCGTAGCGGGTTTAGACGCTTTACTTGCCGGAGCTTTTACAGGCGTATCGTCTATGCTCTTACGTAATTTAGGCTCAGGTGTTTTTTCGGGCGCTTTGATTTCCTCTGTAAGTTTTTGAGACGCCGGTGTTTTTTTAAGCTTATATAAATCGTGCCTGCGGTCTTTTAAAATACGCACGCTGCCAAACTCATGCAGCTCCCTTAGTAAATCCAGGTCTACGTCTACAATAATGGTCATTTCGGTATTCGGGGTAGCCTCCGCCTTTATGCCATTGCTGGGGAAACTAAAATCACTGGGCGTAAACACAGCCGTTTGCGCGTACTGAATATCCATGTTATTAACTCCTGGCAGATTACCCACACAGCCCGCTATGGCTACGTAGCACTCATTTTCTATGGCACGTGCCTGTGCACAATGGCGCACACGGGTATAGCCGTTTTGCGTATCTGTAAGGAACGGCACAAAAAGTATTTCCATACCCTCATCGGCCAGCAGGCGGCTCAACTCCGGGAATTCTACATCGTAGCATATAATAATGCCTATTTTACCACAATCGGTATCAAAAGTTTTTATTTCGTAGCCACCCTTCATACCCCAGTAGTTTACCTCGTTTGGGGTAATGTGTATCTTGGTGTACATTTCGCTGGTACCATCGCGCTTACATAAAAAGCCTACGTTGTAAAGATTACCGTTTTCTACCAGGGGCATACTGCCGGTAATGATGTTAATGTTATACGAAATAGCCATTTCCTGAAAGCGCTTGCGTATAGGTTCGGCATAGCGGGCTATCTCGCGTATGGCATCGGCTTCGCTAAGGTGATTAAAATCGGCCATGAGCGGTGCCACAAACAATTCAGGAAATAAGGCAAAATCACTACCATAGCCGGAAACGGCATCTATAAAAAATTCAGCCTGTTCAAAAAGCGCCTCCACATTTGCCAGCGGACGCATTTGCCACTGTACCAGCCCCAGGCGGATTACACTTTTACGGGCATTAATCAGCTTTGGCTCCTTTTCATAGTAAATGTTATTCCACTCCATAAGTACGGCGTAGTCCTGGCTGTCTTTATCACCCTCCAGGTAGTTCCGCATTATCTTAATCACGTGGAAATCATTACTCAGCTGAAACGACAGCACGGGGTCATAAATTTCCTTTTGGCGCACTTTGGCTATATATTCTTTTGGGGTAATTTCATCGGCATGCTCATTAAAATGCGGCATACGACCGGCAAATATTATCCCTTTAAGGTTAAGCTGCTCGCAGAGTTCCTTACGGGCGTCGTATAGCCTCCTGCCCAGGCGAAGGCCACGGTAAGCGGGGTCTATAAACACATCTATGCCGTATAGCACCTCTCCATCATAATCGTGGGTGTCAAATGTGTAGTTACCGGTAATTTTTTCGTAGGTGTGGTTTGATGTAGCTTTTTTATAATCTATAATAAGCGACAGGGCACTCCCCACCACTTTACCGTCTACCAATACTACCAGCTGCCCTTCGGGAAATATTTTTAAAAGGCGTTTAATATCGTTAAGGCCCCAGTAGGGTTCGTCCATTTCCATTTCGCTGCCTGTGTAGGCGTGCTGCATAGACAGGCGGAGCTCCTTGTAATCTTCTATACGCAGGTTACGGAGTTCTACTTTGGTTATTTCTGCTTGCATAATCCTTTTCTAGTTTATGCTAAATGTACGAAAACCTTTCGCTTAGATGTATTTATGGTTGGTTAAGGGGGTGTTAAATTAACACTTAGCCCTTACCAGAGCTTCCATCTTGTTATTAAAAATGTCAAGAAAAACATGCATTTCTTTAGTAACACATTTACAGCCTACACATATAATCACCCGTGTATATGTATGATTATCCTTTATAAGCGGTTCCAGCCGACTGGCAGGACCTCCGGAATAACCGTAGCCAGACAAAAGAACAGGCTTATTCTCATTAAATAATGCCTCTGCCAGACGTTCTGTAGCAGCTTTAGCCCACACCCTGTCGTTTTCAGAAAATCGGTCAGCATTATCAAATAGTGCTAAAAGCGATGCAATGGTATTAACCGGATAGCTTTCCCACTTTTCAGGGGCGTTTTCCACTACTAATTTCTTAGGAATATAATGCACAATTTTACTAAAATCAGCAAGATGAGGGTTTGCAATGGTATCTACCTCTACATTCTGAGAGGAAGACGCTAAGGGTATTAAGAAACTGAAAAGTAGTAAAAGTGATTTCATAATCATTTTAATTGCAATAGGTTATTTTCCTTGCATCTATAGTAATCATACCCATTTTCCAGTCAAAAGAGAATTCCTTTACTTGCTTTGATAATCCGTTACAGGTAAACAGTATATAATCTTTATCTAGAAGCGTTTTGTGTTCGTAACCCAAAAAGTTTGCATAATGGTTTACTGGATAATAATCTTTTTTCTGCTCGGCTGATAGTAACTCGTATTGCCTCAAGTCAATACTTTTTCTCTCGGGCAATTCTATAATTCCCAGATTAATCTTATTTAAATCCTTGGGAATATTTACAATCTTAACCTTAAAATCATATACTTTAAATATAAGCTCTTTAACGGGGTTATCTGTTGGTAAATTAACTGAAAAGTTACCATCAAAATCGACATTGCCTAATGGGTCGATAACCGGCACCGCAAATCCATCCCTATAAAACTGCCCGCTGATTTGGGCAGTAGTCAGATATGAAAGGCCGCAGAATATTAATGTAAACAAAAGCTTCATATTATTGAAAAACCATATGTTAATTGATTTTTATCAGAATTCATAGTGCTACTATCCGTAGTCGGGATTTGATTGAGTACAGCATCAGAGACACCATATTTTTTTAATTTTTTCATTAGAAACGTCTATTTATAAACTTATATTATCTCAACTACTTATTGTTTTAAATAATATATAAAATCAACCAACACTACAATTAAGAACCCTCCTAATGGCTTTGGTGTTCAAACCAAAACGTACTTTTTTCCTGGTCATAAAAAACATACACAAGCCCCATGTCGCCCCACATAAGCCCGGCGTTATCTTCGCTATCTACCTGAAACAACAACCGGGAATGTTTACCCTTACTGTTAATGGGTGTATTCTCCTGCTGAATCCACCTTGGATAGCCAGCCAACTGCGTACGATAATAACAATTACCGGTAAGTTTTTCGCAAAACTGCTCATACAACTCCCACGGTTCCTCCGGCTCAAGAGCGGTTATAATAGATACAGCCTCAGGACTGTACAAAGGTAAACCCTGCCAGTCTGGTAACGAAAGTGCATCGTCAGATATTATTTCGCAATACGGGCGCGGAGTAATAAACGATGGCGCCAATAACGTTACCTGCCGTGTAGGATTAAACTCCGTTAAGAGTTTTACGTAGCACTCGTTTACGTTGAAAGACTCGATATCAGTAATATGTGGGCAAAAAAACTGTAACAGCCTTACCCCTGCAGGCAACTGTGCAAACGGCGACGCAAAAACCTGGAATACAAATTGAAGCGGAATGCCTTTTTTATTTACCGGCCAGGTATCACCCTGTTCAAAGTAAGGTGTACCACCAAAATGCGACCTGAAGGCCGCTTCCGGATGCAGGCGGGTAGCTTCCTTAACCTTTAACACAGTGGCGTTTTTTATAAGCGGTATAAGCCGGTTCTCCAGCTGCTGCAGTGTTGCAGCTGCGATCCCCTCAGGATCGGCTGCGTCATAGGGCGGCAAAGTATTTTTACCTCGGGAAGAGGCAGGCATTTTCTTAAAAAACTTCATGATAAAACGGGCGTTGGTTTGGAATTTATAATCAGCAACACTCTTAGCTTCGTCTAAAAGAATCTTTTGCTTGATTATATCTATACAGTTAAAGATACGTATAAATCTGAAAAATAAATAATTATGTTTATAAATATAACTTTTTTTAAACAAAATGTGTAATTACCGTAAAACTTTACGGTTTGTTACACCCTTCCGAAAAGGGCAGCTAACTACATTTGTAAATAAAAACGCACTGCATGTTTCCTATTGCTTTTCACCCCATTTACAAACATCCCCTACCCGACGGTCACCGGTTTCCTATGGTAAAGTATGAGTTGCTGCCACAACAATTGCTACTGGAAGGTATTGCAGAAACAAGCCAGTTTTTTGAACCGGGCATGCCAAATATGGAACATGTGCTGGCTGTTCATAAACCGGAATATGTAGAACAGCTTACTTCTCTTACATTAGATGCGCGGGCGGTAAGAAAAACCGGCTTTCCGCTTTCTGCCAAACTTGTAGAGCGCGAACTACGCATAGCCCAAGGCACTCTAGCCGGCGCAGAACAGGCACTACAAACCGGAATTGCCTTTAACATAGCCGGAGGCACCCACCACGCCTACTCCACGCACGGAGAAGCCTTTTGCCTGCTGAATGACCAGGCTATGGCGGCACAATACCTCATCGACACAAAGCGGGCTAAAAAAGTACTTATTGTAGACTTAGACGTGCATCAGGGAAACGGAACGGCCGAAATTTTTAGAGGGAGTGAGTCGGTATTTACTTTTTCAATGCATGGAAAAAGTAATTACCCGTTTAAAAAAGAACGGTCTGACCTTGATATTGCCCTACCCGATGGTACTGCCGATGATACATACCTTGCTATTTTAGAAGACACTTTGCCAAAACTTATTGATACCGAAAAGCCCGATTTTATATTCTACCTCAGTGGTGTAGATATTTTGGCTACAGATAAACTGGGCAAACTGGGCTGTACCATAGCCGGCTGTAAACGCCGGGATGAGATAGTTTTAGAGCTTTGCCATAAACTTAATATCCCGGTACAATGCAGTATGGGTGGCGGCTACAGCCCTGATATTAAAATAATAATAGAGGCCCATACCAACACATATCGCGTTGCTAAAGACCTCTACTATTGACTATTTTTATGTTCTATTTATTTGACTAGCCAAACAGACTAACAGGGCGAGATGGCCACGCTCCGTGCCTCCGCTCGCCATGACAGGCGTTCTGTAAACTACGACTGAACACTGTAAACTGAAAAACTATTCAAAACCAAGTTTCTCCCTTACGCGGTCCAGTACGCTGTTTGCCTGATTAGCGGCTTTTTCAGCACCTTTGTTAAGTTCGGCATCCAGCTCGTTTAGGTTAGCCATATAGTAAGCATACTTTTCACGTACGGTTTTAAACTTCTCGCAAATCAGCTCAAATAGCGCCTGCTTAGCATGGCCGTAGCCATAGTTACCAGCAAGATAGTTGGCACGCATAGCCTCGGTTTGTTCGGGTGTAGCAAGCAGTTTGTATATAGCAAACACGTTGTCTGTATCCGGGTTTTTAGGATCCTCAAGTGGTGTTGCATCAGTTTTTATTAGCTTAATCTGTTTTAACAGCGCCTTATCATCCTGGAAGATATTGATGAAGTTATTGCGTGATTTACTCATTTTTTCACCATCAGTTCCCGGTACAATTTTGGTTTCCTCGCTACTTATCGCCTCAGGTAGCACAAAGGTTTCACCCATCTGGTGGTTAAAACGGCTGGCGACATCACGAGTGATTTCCAGGTGTTGCAGCTGGTCTTTACCCACAGGTACAAACTCGGCATCATACAATAGTATATCGGCCGCCATAAGCATAGGATAAGTAAAAAGCCCCGCGTTTACATCGGCAAGCCTGTCGGCCTTATCCTTAAACGAATGCGCCAGTGTAAGCATTTGGAACGGGTAAAAACAGCTTAGATACCAGCGAAGCTCGGCAGTTTGCGGTACCTCGCTCTGGCGGTGAAAGGTAACGCGGTTAGGATCAAGTCCGCACGCAAGCCAGGTTGCCGCTACGCTGTATGTATTTTCGCGAAGGGTTTTGCCGTCTTTTATCTGGGTTACCGAATGTAAATCGGCTATAAACAGAAACGACTCATTCTCGGGCTTATTGGCCATTTCTATGGCCGGCAGTATAGCCCCGAGCAGGTTGCCAAGGTGCGGTGTGCCTGTACTTTGTACACCGGTTAAAATTTTTGCCATTGTAAAAGTTTGAAATTTTCACAAAGGTAACGGTTTTCATACATTATTCACGCCGAATTGCTACATTTGGGCAGTATGAAAGCCTTTAAATACATTTTCTGGACCCTGTACCGTATATGGTTTTACGTGGTTATGGGCATCCCCATTATAGTGTTGTCGCCGTTGCTGGTGCTTTCGCTGTTATCTGAACGTACTTATCCCTTGTTTTTTATCATGGCGCGTGGCTGGGGGCGGTTTACCTTGTTCTTTATGGGCTTTTGGACCCAATTAGAAAAACAACAGGAGTTTGAACCCGGCCAAAGCTAGATGCTGGAAGCAACTCTGA
>JAAXJD010000093.1:62676-85687 GCA_012270005.1 Flavobacterium sp.
CCGGCACAAGCAATATGCTGGTATCCAATCATACCAGTATGACCGATATCATGCTGATGCTGGCCATTTGCCCGAACCCGTTTGTGTTTGTAGGGAAAAAGGAGCTTGCCAAAATACCCATCTTCGGGTTCTTTTATAAGCGCAGTTGTATTCTTGTAGACCGTAATAGCAGCAAAAGCCGTTTTGAAGTTTTTCAACGGGCGCAGAAACGCCTGAGCCAGGGACTTAGCATTTGCATATTTCCCGAAGGCGGTGTGCCCGACGACGAAAACATACTGCTGGATGAGTTTAAAGACGGTGCATTCCGGCTTGCCATAGCCCACCAGATTCCTATTGTACCTATGGCTTTTGCCGATAACAAAAAGTGTTTCAGCTTTACATTTTTTAGTGGAAGCCCGGGCAGGATGCGCGCCAAAGTACTTCCGTTTATCCCTACCGAAGGCTTAACCCAGGACGACAAAAAAGACCTTAAGGACAAAACGTGGCAGGTGATTTATAACCAGCTTATGCAGTACAATACACAAAACCGAAAATAAAAATCATAAAAAAACGCCCTCCTTTACAGAGGGCGTTTTCACTTAACTTAACTTTATAATGGCCCAACCCGAAGGGCCTCAATCTAAAAACTAAAACTAACACCGGAATACAGGCCTATAAAATAAGGCTTAAAGCTACCTGCATCCCTGCTGTATGTATTTACCTGGTACTTAAAGGTAGGCTCAAAGTTAGCTTCCAGGGATTTAAATATCCTGTATTTAAAACCAAGGCCCACGTTAGTACTAAAATGAACATTATTAAGGTTTTGTGCTTCACCCACATCTGTAGCTAAGCCCTGGGTGCTTATAACACTTACATTATTTTGGTTAAGGAACAGCGTACTAAAACCGCCTATAACCTGTATGCCAAACTTTTTGCGTAATAACGCGTAAGACATTTCTAACGGCACCTCTACGTAACCCGTGGTTTGCACCATAGCACCGCTGTAACTTTCCTTACCCGCGGTGGCGGCAAGGCCCGCTACAACACTACTGCCTTCGGTACGCGTGGTTACCACAATGTTAGCGTTTTTGCTACTGCGTGCCACGTTACTGGTAGCACCGTTTAGCGAAGCGTAAAACTGTATATCCTGTGTAGCGTAATTGAGGTTAACCGTATTTACGCCTGTACGGATGCTTATGCGGCTGTTTACGGCATAATTAACCCCTAAGCCATAGCTAAGGTCTTTATCATAGCTTTTTGCGTTAGACGCAAACTGTGCATCTATAGGCGAACCACCCGATAGTGAACCATAAAATACCGGTGCTACCTGTGGTTTTACATTCCATTTTGGTGCCTTGCCACTTTCGGCAAGTTGTTCTTTTTTGCCCTGCTCCTGCTCTCTCAGTAATTTTTCGAGCTCATTTTCCTGAGCCGGTTTTACAGTATCTGTAACAGGTACTACGTTCACTTCAGTAACCGCAGTTTCGGGCGTGGCTACCGGTACCTCTTTATCTATAACAGCCGAACCAGCATTTGCCCTACCCTGCATGGGAGTGTTTTCATTTGCTGTAAGAGCCGTATTGTTTTCCGGTGAAACAACAGTCCCCATAGGATTACCGCTTGCAACTCCAGTGCGTTTGGTTTTATCGTTTCCGGCAACCGAATTATTAATAATACCCTGATTCGTTGTAAGTGGTCTTGTTCCTTGTTTTTTATGCTTAACAGGTTTAGCTGTAGCAACGGTTTCCTGGTTAGAGGTAGGTAAAATACGATTGCTATGTGCTGATTTTGTAGCACTACTAACCTGGTCAGCATTTAAATTTTGTACACCACCATGTGCTGTACGCTTATGGGCATTTCTTCCTGAAGCCTGGCGATGCGCCTTATCTTCAGCATTAGCATTGTTGTTATATACTACCTCGCCTTCACTTTGCAGCGTAGCAGTATTACTACCTTTATGCGTAAGGGTTTGTTTACGGTTATTTTTTTCAGTGGAAGCCGCATTATTGTTGTCCGCAGCATCATCAGTACTTACCAGCGAACTCGGGTTACCCGAAAGCGTATTTACATTGCCCGGGGTGCCTTCTACAGCGCCCGGTGTTACTACCTTATCAGGATCTATATTCTTTTTGCCTTCGGTACCTACCGGGTTTACCACCACACCGTTACCTGCTGGCTTTACAGTAGGTGTGGCACTGTTGTCTGACAGGTATTGCCAGCCAAAGAATGCCCCTGCCACCAATCCGGCAGCAACACCTGAGTACCGGAACCATATAGGCACGGCACGTCGTTTTTTCTTTTCCTCTAAGGCCTCCCTGATGTTATCCCACACAAACTCCGGCGGGGTAACCTCAAAGTCTTTAAGCTTTTCCTGGAAAACACGGTCTACATTTTTCCTTTCACTCATTTTGCATCCGGTAATCCCCTGTTTTTTGCAGGGCTTCAATTTTCTCTTTCAATATCATTCTGGCACGCGCCAGGTTAGACTTAGATGTGCCATCTGTAATACCCAGCATTTCGGCTATTTCCTTATGCGAATATCCATCGGTAACATACAGGTTAAATACCGTACGGTACCTGTCTGGCAGCTCCTGTATTATCTTTACCAGGAACTCCATGCTTACCTCATCGGCCTCCACATACACGTCGGCCTCCTCAGGTATATTTTCGGTTACAAGGCTAAACACACCTGTGGTGCGGTACTTTTGTAACACGTTGTTTATCATTAGCCTTTTTGCCCAACCCTCAAATGAACCCTGAAAGCGGTACTGGCCTATTTTATCAAATAACAATATAAAACCGTCTTGCAGGTTATCTTCTGCGTCGGCACGGCTGCGGCTGTATTTTAGGCATACGGCAAATAACTTAGGCGCCAGCAAACGGTATAGCTGCTCCTGGGCTTTTATATTATTTGCCTGGCAATCTTTTATTATTTGATCTAAACCCAAAAGTGCGCATTTATAATTTTTTATTAACCTACTGCCATACAGGCACTTCTTTTACAATAAAGGTATCATTACCCTGTGCATCTGTACCGGTGTAAAACTTAAATGTACAATTGTTATAAACCGATAGCGGTACCGTAAAATTAAACGAAGCCACATCTAGAGCCATAGCAGCAGAAGGATGACAATCTACGTTATCTAACACCATGGCTTCTACGGCCATAGTATACACGCTTTGGTTTACGGTAGAGTACATGCCGTTAAAATAATGGCAATCGTCGGGTTTTTTGTAATACACGCTTATGGTGTAGGTTTCGCCACGCTTCATGTATTCGGGCACAGAAACCCCTTCTGTAGCCAGGTACGTAAGGTGAAAGTTAACTTTTGGGGAGTCGTCTGCACTGCAGGAAACTACAAGTAAGATACCCGCAATAAAACACAGAAACGCTATAAGGCTCTTTTTCATACTATCAATCAATTCTAGATACAACTACGTTCATAATTACAGATACAAAACCCGGCGACAGGTTGCGTTATCGGTACAAAAAATTACGAATAAAATTATTAACAGCCTAATGTAAGGTTATTAAAACAAAAAAACGGGTTGCTTTAAAGCAACCCGTTTTGTATTTCTAACTAAATGTAATTACAGTTTCTCTCCCCTTGAAACCTTATCGGCAAGGATAATAGCGTTGTAAGCATTTACAATTTTACCAGAACGGCAAACATCTTTAAACTGGCGTGTAGCATTTTCATCACCGCCAAGCATTACTTCCTGAGGGATGGCAATACCTGATTTCATAATGATTTGCTTTACCTGGGCTGCTTTTAACTTAGGGTAGAATGCACGTACAAGCGCGGCTACACCGGCAGCGTTAGGCGATGCCATTGACGTACCCTGAAGGTATTCAAACTTGTCGTTTGGCACGGTAGCGTAAATCCTTACACCCGGCGAAAACACGTCTACCTTGGTTTTACCGTAGTTACTAAAGTCGGCTACAAGGCCGTCTCCGTAATCGTGCGTAAGGGCACCTATGGTAAGTACATTATCTGTGTATTCTTCAAGCGTGTTTTTATCGTCGTTAGGGTAACGCTCGCTTTTATCGGCATCAAGGTCTATACCTTCGTTACCGGCAGCAAATACTACAAGTACGTCTTTTTCGCCTGCATATTTAAGTGCATCGTACACCCACTGGCTGTGAGGCGAGTAGTATTTACCAAAACTACCGTTAATAACTTTAGCACCATTATCTACCGCATAGCGAATGGCAAGCGCTACGTCTTTATCGTACTCGTCGCCATCGGGCACGGCGCGTACTGCCATAACTTCTACGTAAGGGGTAGCTACACCGTCTCCGCCTACATTGTTGTGGCGTGCCTGTGCTATAATACCTGCTACGTGCGTACCGTGCTTAGCTCCTTCTTTTTCAGGGCCAATAACGTTAGCGTTACCGTAGGTTTTGCTGTTCCAGTCGTCTGCGTTATCTTTAAGGATGTCTTTACGCGCGTTGTAGTCCTTGTTAAGGTGGTATTTAAGCTCGCTGTCGTAATGCTCAAAACCCTCTTTTACCTGACCAAAAAGCTCCTCATAAGGTACTTGGCTAAGGTATCGGGCTAGATTATCCCTAACCATACCAAGCTGCGGATCGTCTAATTTCAATGCCTTAAGATCTTCGGCAGTATACACGTTCTTTCCGGTTTTTTCTCGGAATGTTTTATCTGCTTTAAGTATAAACTCCATGCGCTGTTTGTTTACCTGCGCCTGTTTTATTTCGTCATCGTACTCAGCAAGCGCGCGCTTGTAGGTTTCAGAACCGTCGTCACCTTTTTTAATAATCCGCACAAACTCCATGTTTTCGTGCTCTATGTCGCCCAAAAAGTTCCAGCCGTGGATGTCGTCTATATAGCCGTTTTTATCGTCGTCTATACCGTTACCCGCTATTTCTTTTTTGTTTGTCCAAAGCACGTCTTTAAGCTCCGGGTGTTCAATGTCTACCCCGCTGTCTACAACGCCTACAATAACTTTAGTAGCCTTGCGGCCTTTAAGCAGTTCGTATACGCGGTCTACGCTCATACCCGGAATGGTATCTTTAAACAGATCCAGGTGGCTCCAGCGTTTCTCGTCAGTTTCGGTTATTTTAGCCTTTTTGGCAGTAACCGGTGTGGTTATGGCTAGTGGTTCGGCTGTGATTTTCTTGGCGCCGCAGCTTGCAAGAAACAATGCAAGGGCCGCCGAAAGGAAAATTGATTTGAATTTCATCCGTTCTAAATTACTTCTTTTGATAAAAAATTGGTCTAATGTATTGCCTGTTTGTTACACAAAGGTAGCAATTAACATTATATTAATATTTCGTTTGCCTTATAAACCTCTTTAAGGCGCACCCCTTTTTCGGTATGCTGCACGGTGATTACCTCATTATGCGCATCATGCCCGAGGATAAGGTAGTAGCCTTTATCGGCAGCTTCGGTAAGAAATTTGTTTTTTTCGTCCAGCGTAAGCAGCGGTCGGGTATCGTAGCCCATAACGTATGGCAGCGGAAGGTGGCCCACAGTAGGCAGCAAATCGGCCATGAACACAAAGGTTTTGCTGTTATGGTTAATTACGGGTAACATTTGTTTTTCGGTATGCCCATCGGCAAACAGCACCCCGAAGCCGGCTTCGGTTTCCGCTTTAAAATCGCCGGCTTCCGGGCGGGTTATAAATTTCAGTTGGCCACTTTCCTGCATGGGCATAATGTTTTCGGGCAGGAACGATGCTTTTTCGCGGGCATTTGGCTTAGTGGCCCATGCCCAGTGGTTATCATTGGTCCAGAAATGCGCGTTTTTAAAAGCCGGTTCGTAGCCCGTGCGGTCTTTGTTCCATTGTATGGCGCCGCCACTATGGTCAAAATGCAGGTGGGTTAAAAAAACGTCGGTAATATCATGGCGGTGAAAGCCGTGCGCTGCCAGCGTACTGTCCAGGTTATAATCGCCACAATGCGAATAGTAGCCAAAAAACTTATCGTTCTGCTTGTTGCCCATACCGGTATCTATAAGGGTAAGGCGATTGCCATCTTCTACCAGCAGGCAGCGCGCTGCCATATCTATAAGGTTGTTTTGGTCGGCAGGATTGGTTTTGTTCCAAATGGTTTTCGGCACCACACCAAACATGGCACCACCATCGAGCTTAAAGTTGCCGCTTTCTACGGTATAGAGTTTCATTATAATTTGTTATTTGTTTGTATGTGCAAGTTAATGAAATTAAGCTTGTATATACAGCCCAACATAGTTGCCAGCATCATTTTTCCGCGAAAACCAAGTGTTTTACAGGTAAATGTGTAGTAGCAATACAAACAAATAAATGTTATATGACGATTAATCTTTAAGGGCGCGTACAATAGCCCTCCGAAGTGATTTCATTGTTCCTTTACTATAACCGGCTTCATTTTTAGCCATAGTACCATCTTTACCATATAGCACTGTGGTAGGAAACGCCGTAACGGTAATACCCAAAGCCTTAAGAAGATTAACGCCTTCTTTTTTAAATGTGGAATAGTAATTCATTTTCTTGTAGGCGGCGTAAGACACCACGTCTTCCTGAATGTCATATACGTTAACGCCTATAATAACCAAATCATCTTTAAATTCTTCCTGTAAGGCTATCAGTTCAGGTATGGCCTGCAGGCAGGGCGCGCAGCCCCTATGCCAAAAATCGAGCAACACTACCTTCCTTTTTAAGCTGGCCAGGTTAAGCACCTGGTTATTGTGCAGTGTTATTTCAGCATCGGGCAGTTGCAGATTCTTGGTAACGTTTTGCGCGGAGGCGTTTAAAAACAACATACTTATAAAAAACGACAGTAAAAGCGGAAAATAACGGTTGGCAGTATTCATTGTTTTAATGGAATTTTATTGTTGCATCATAAGGGTATAGCGCTCCCTGGCGTTTACAGTTTCATTTTTCTGTATTGTAAACTGGCTCACGTTTATATTTGGGTTAATGGCTATATATTCTACTTCGTAATAAATGTATTGTTCCATGTTTTCCCATCGTAAGAAGGAGTAATACGCCACGGGGAGGTAGTCTGATTTCCGTATGTAATGCTTTTCCACATTATCCCGGATATCTTCATGGTCTTTAAACTTAAAGGTGAGTACATACACAGGAACATTGTTAAGCTCCTTTTCCTCAATGCCAATGTTGCCAGCCATAGCATCATATTTGCCAAACGGCTGTTTTTGCATTATATACTGGGATAATAGGAGTGATTTATAATTTTCAACCACAGCCTCTACCTTGTGTTTTTTACTAATAACATCGGGTTTGTTGTTAACATCTAGCGAATCGATCTTCCAGTTCATCCACAGGCACTTTTTCCCATCGTACTTTCTAAACCCGTAGGTACTGGTGCCTAACTCTGTAAAAACTCCATCTACTATGTTATACATTTTATTGCCGTTTACATATAAAGAGCAAACGGTTGTAATACTTATAGTATCGCGCCGGGAAAGGAATTTATTTCTGTGATGCATTTTGTACACCACAGTGTGCAGGTTTTCTATAGCATGGTCTATTTTCTTTAGTAACTCCTTTGGCTCGGGTGTACTTCCCTGAGCGGTAATAAGGTTTGAAGAAAACAGCACTGCAGCAACGCAAAACAAGAGCCTGAACTTTGTAATTTTAAGCATTGGTTAAAATTTGGTTTGTATGGCTTGTTAAGCATGTAACAGTGTACGTAGCCTAACATATTGGTTTATTTAAAAGTATAAACACTTTCTGCATCCAATTTTGCATTAACACAAAATTAACAGATTTAATTATTTCCAGGCACTCAACCAAGAGGCCAACAATGTTAAATATAAACATCTTCTATAGCATTATTGTACAATAAAATAGCTGCATTTTATTAAGCCAACTTTTTGGTATATCTTTGCAACGTAATTTAGACTAAATACACGCTTTTAAGATATGATAAAAGTTTCTGATTCAGCAAAGAAGAGGGCCATCATGCTTATGGAGGATGATGGATTTAACGCCGAAACCGATTATATAAGGGTAGGTGTTAAGAGCGGTGGATGTTCAGGTTTGTCATACGAACTGAAATTTGACAACACGATAAACGAGAACGATAAAGTATTTGAAGACAATGGCGTAAAGATAGCCGTAGACAAAAAAAGCGTACTGTACCTTGCCGGTACCACGCTGGAGTTTAGCGGCGGACTTAACGGTAAAGGCTTTGTTTTTAACAACCCTAATGCCTCAAGAACATGTGGCTGTGGGGAGAGCTTCTCGCTTTAAAAAAGTTTAAAGTTTCAGGTTTCAGGTTCCAAGTTTTGGAACCTGAAAATGAGACTTATTTATAAAGTTAAAAAGTTATTCAGTAGTGTTTTTCGGTTTGAGTGAGCAACTTTAAACCTGAAACTTTAAACCTGAAACTAAATAGATAATGAGTAAGTACACAGAAGAAGAATTAAAAATCGAACTCGAGAATAAAGAATACGAGTACGGTTTTTATACCGATATAGAAAGCGAAACCTTTCCTAACGGGCTTAACGAGGACATTATCCGCGCGCTTTCGGCTAAAAAAGAAGAGCCGCAGTGGATGACCGAGTGGCGCCTTGAGGCGTTTCGTGCATGGGAACAAATGACCGAACCGGAATGGGCAAACGTACACTACGAAAAACCTGACTTCCAGGCCATATCATATTATTCTGCACCGCTTAAAAAAGCAAAATACGAAAGCCTTGACGAAGTAGATCCTGAGCTTCTTGAAACATTTAAGAAACTGGGTATTTCTATAGACGAGCAAAAAAAGCTTGCCGGCGTGGCGGTAGATATTGTAATGGACTCGGTATCGGTAGCTACTACATTTAAAAAGACACTGGCTGAAAAAGGCATTATTTTCTGCTCTATCAGCGAAGCTATAAAAGAACACCCGGAACTGGTTAAAAAATACATAGGCTCGGTAGTACCGCAGAAGGATAACTTCTATGCAGCGCTTAACTCGGCTGTGTTTAGTGACGGTTCATTCTGTTATATTCCTAAAGGCGTGCGTTGTCCTATGGAGCTTAGCACGTATTTCCGTATTAATCAAGCAGGTACAGGCCAGTTTGAGCGTACGCTCGTAGTAGCCGACGAAGGCAGCTACGTGAGTTACCTTGAAGGCTGTACCGCCCCAAGCCGCGACGAAAACCAGCTTCACGCTGCCGTAGTAGAGCTTATAGCACTTGACAATGCCGAAATAAAATACAGTACCGTACAAAACTGGTTCCCGGGTAATAAAGAAGGTAAAGGCGGGGTGTACAACTTTGTAACCAAACGCGGCCTTTGCGAAACCAATGCTAAAATAAGCTGGACCCAGGTAGAAACCGGTTCTGCCGTTACCTGGAAATACCCAAGCTGTGTGCTTAAAGGGGATAACTCGGTAGGTGAGTTTTACTCTATTGCGGTGACCAATAACTACCAGCAGGCTGATACAGGTACCAAGATGATTCACCTGGGTAAAAACACCAAGAGTACTATTATCTCT
Organism: Flavobacterium sp.; assembly: GCA_012270005.1. GTDB lineage: Bacteria > Bacteroidota > Bacteroidia > Flavobacteriales > Flavobacteriaceae > Flavobacterium. Next base: position 72,107 of record JAAXJD010000093.1, read on the forward strand.
AAAGGTATCTCGGCAGGTAAGTCGCAAAACAGCTACCGTGGCCTTGTACAGATAGGAAGCCGTGCCGAAAACGCGCGTAACTTCTCTCAGTGTGACTCCTTGCTTATGGGCAACAACTGTGGTGCACACACGTTCCCGTACATTGAGTCGAAAAACACCACGGCTAAGATAGAGCACGAAGCTACGACCAGTAAAATTGGCGAAGACCAGGTGTTTTACTGCAATCAGCGCGGTATCCCCACAGAAAAGGCGATTGCCCTTATTGTAAACGGCTTTAGTAAAGACGTACTGAACAAACTGCCAATGGAATTTGCCGTAGAAGCGCAGAAGCTTCTGGAGATAAGCCTGGAGGGAAGTGTAGGGTAAATAATTTGTTTAAAGTTTAAGGTTTAAAGTTGCTTACTCTTACCTTATGCTTTGAATAGTCAATTACAATATATGGCCACAGTAAAAAAGTTTGAAGATTTGGAAATCTGGCAGGAAGCAAGAAGGCTTAGCAGGGAAATTCACATCATTTCGGTTGAAACCGGATTAAAATCAGACTTCAGACTTCGTGACCAAATCAAGGCTTCATCAGGCTCTATTATGGATAATATTGCCGAAGGCTTTGAAAGAAATGGAAATTTAGAATTCAGGCAGTTTTTATCTGTTGCCAAAGGATCATCCGGTGAGGTAAGGTCTCAACTATACAGGTTGCTTGATTACGGTTATATTGACGAGCAAAAATTTATTTATTTGAAGGATTGTTTCGAGAATTTAAGCGGTAAAATAAACAATTTTATAATCTATCTAAACAATAAAGATTTTAAGGGGACTAAGTCCAGTGAGGCAACTTTAAACCTTAAACTTTAAACAATTAAAACATGTTAAGTATAAAAAACCTGCACGCGAAGGTAGAAGACAAAGACATATTAAAAGGTATTAACCTTGAGGTTAAAGCCGGTGAGGTACACGCCATTATGGGACCAAACGGTTCTGGTAAAAGTACCCTTTCATCGGTTATTGCCGGTAATGAAAACTACGAGGTAACCGACGGTGAAATTATCCTTGAAGGTGAAGACATAGGCGAACTTGCACCTGAGGAGCGTGCACACAAAGGTGTGTTCCTTTCGTTTCAGTATCCTGTAGAGATACCGGGCGTATCGGTAACAAACTTTATGAAAACCGCCATAAACGAAACCCGTAGGGCTAACGGCCAGGAGGAAATGCCGGCTAACGAAATGCTGAAGCTTATCCGCGAGAAAAGCGAACTGCTGGAAATAGACCGCAAGTTCCTTTCGCGTTCGCTAAACGAAGGTTTTTCGGGTGGTGAAAAGAAGCGTAACGAAATCTTCCAGATGGCTATGCTTGAGCCGAAAGTGGCAATCCTTGACGAAACCGACTCAGGTCTTGACATTGATGCGCTTCGTATTGTAGCAAACGGTGTAAACAAACTGCGCAGCAAAGACAACGCGGTTATTGTTATAACCCACTATCAGCGCCTTCTTGATTATATTGTACCTGATTACGTACACGTACTGTACAAAGGTAAAATTGTAAAATCAGGCGGTAAAGAACTTGCCCTGGAGCTTGAAGAAAAAGGCTACGACTGGATTAAAGCGGAGAATTAATTCGTTTAAAGTTTAAGGTTTAAAGTTTAAGGTTCGAGCAGGAGTGGTTAACACGCTCCGCACAACTTTAAACTTTAAACTTTAAACCTGAAACTATAGAGATGGATTTAAAAGAAAAACTATTATCGTCTTTTATGGCGTTTGAGGAGCGTGTAGATGTAACCAGCAGCCTGCACGACATCCGTACCGAAGCCATTAAAAATTTTGAGGCGAAAGGCTTCCCTACAAAAAAGGAGGAGGCATGGAAATATACGTCGTTAAACGCGGTGCTAAAACATGATTTTACCGTGTTCCCTAAAAGCGAAGCGGCACTGGATTATGGCGATGTAAAAAAATACTTTCTGCACCAGATAGATACCTACAAACTGGTATTTATAGACGGTGCATTCAGCTCGTTCTTAAGCAGCACAACGCATGACGGCATAGACGTGTGCCTTATGAGCAGTGCGCTTAACAAGCCTAAGTATAAAGAAGTTATAGACAGCTACTTTAACAAAATAGCTAGTAAAGACGAAACACTTACATCGTTAAACACGGCGTTTGCCAGCGAAGGTGCGTTTGTTAATATACCAAAAAACAAGATAGCCGATAAACCTATCGAAATCATGTACCTGAGCACCGGCAGCGAAGCCGCGCTTATGGTACAGCCGCGTAACCTGGTTATTGTAGGCGAAAATGCACAGGTGCAAATCATAGAGCGTCACCAAAGCCTTAATAGCAATCCGGTGCTTACAAATAGCGTTACCGAAATATTTGCACAGGAATATGCTAATGTTGACTACTACAAGATTCAGAATGACGAGCAATCGGCAAACCTTGTAGACAACACTTACATAGCCCAAAAACGCAATAGCAACGCTTCTGTGCATACTTTTTCGTTTGGCGGCAACATTACCCGAAATAACCTGAATTTTTACCACCAGGGCGAGCGTATTGAAAGCACGCTTAAAGGTATTACCATTATAGGCGGCAAGCAGCACGTAGACCACTACACTCTGGTACACCACGCTGAGCCAAACTGCGAAAGCCACCAAAACTATAAAGGTATTTTTGATGGTAACGCCACTGGTGTTTTTAACGGTAAGATATACGTGGAACGCGAAGCCCAGAAAACCGACGCGTTCCAGCAAAATAACAACATACTGATTAGCGAAAAGGCAACGATTAACGCAAAACCTCAGTTGGAAATTTTTGCAGATGACGTTAAGTGTTCACACGGTTGTACCATAGGCCAGCTTGATGACGACGCGTTATTCTACCTGCGCAGCCGAGGTATTCCGGTTAAAGAAGCTAAGGCACTGCTTATGTACGCCTTTAGCAACGAAGCCATAGACAGCATCCGTATACCGGAGCTTAAACAGCGCATAACTAAACTCATTGCTACCAAACTGGGTGTAAGCATGGGCTTTGATTTATAAAAATTTATCCGTTTTTAAATAGTAGAAGACTGCCTCTCGGGGCAGTTTTTTGTTTTTATTTCGCCACTAATTACACGAATTTTCACAAATTCTATTTTGGACTTTTTGTTCTGTTTATGATTTTACTTCGAAAGCCAATTTGTTGAAATTAGCGTAATTCGTGGCAAAGCTCAAAAAACATTACCTTTGCACCCGCATGGAAACCAAACGCTATACGTACGGCAAGGCCGAAAAACTAAAAAGCCGCACACTTATCAGTGAGCTTTTTGTAGATGCCCTGTCGGTAAGTAAATACCCTTTGCGTTTGGTATACAAACCTTTAGAACCCGGCGAAGGTGTGATTACTCAGGTAGGCGTTTCGGTATCAAAAAAATACTTTAAGCGCGCGCACGACCGTAACCTTTTTAAGCGCCACCTGCGCGAAGCCTACCGCCTTAACAAACATTTGCTGCCGGATACGGTAAATAAGCCGTATGCCATAATGTTCTTTTACCAAACCAAAGACCGCCTTACCCACGCCGAAATTATGGAAAAAACGGTACAGCTGTTTGAGAAGTTTCTGGTAAAGGAAGGATTTGTAAATAAATCCGAATAGCATAATAATGCTTTACTTTTTAGCGTTTTACAGCTAAATTATACCAACCATCATGAAAAAAATAGTATGAACACTGTTTGTGGCATTGGCAATTATAGCCTATAAGAAATCTGAAGATAACGAAAATGCCAGTGTGGCTTACGAGGCCAAGCCAATAAAGCCTGGGCAGCTGTAAAATCCGGTTTTAATGGGCTTACGGGTTTCTTCCTTATGCTGCTTAATATTTGGCCGGTAATCGTTATATTCGTGGTGGCATACATTCTTTACAAACGAATGATTAGAAAAAGGAAACAAAATGTTTAAGAGATTTAAAAGGAAATACGTAGTTCCCGTCCTGGCTACAGGGCTGCTGTTTACGGGAGTAAGTTTTAGCTACCGCGATGATTTTTTTGAGATAGCCAAGCAGATAGAAATATTTACCACCCTGTACAAAACGGTAAATACCAACTACGTAGACGAAACCAACCCGGGCGAGCTTATGGACAAGGCTATTAAAAGCATGCTTGCCGACCTGGACCCGTATACCAACTATTTTAACGAAGCCGATGTGGCTAAGTTCAAAATAAACAATACCGGTGAATACACCGGTATCGGCGCTATGATAAGCCGTAAAGACGGTAAACTGATTGTTCAGGAACCGTATAAAGACTATCCGGCAGATAAAGCAGGCTTAAAGGCGGGCGACGAAATTATTCAGATAGGCGATATTGCCCTGGCCGACTTTAAGGAGGATGCCAGCGAATTGCTTAAAGGCAGTAAGAATACCAAAATAAACATAAAATACCTGCGCCAAGGCAAAACCTATACTACAGATTTGGTTTTAAGTGAGGTAGATGTAAAAGCGGTACCGTTCTTCGGAATGGTTGACAAAACTACCGGATACATAGTGCTTTCGCAGTTTAATGCCAAAGCCAGCAGCGAAACCAAAGCGGCCTTGCTGGATCTTAAAGGGCAGGGGGCTACAAAAATAATTCTGGATCTGCGTGGCAATCCGGGTGGTTTACTAAACGAAGCGGTAAACATTTGCAGCCTGTTTGTAAAAGAAGGCGAGGTAATTGTTACAACCAAAAGCAAGAACGAAAAGTACAACAAAACCTACAAAACACGTACCGCGCCGGTAGATTTAGATATTCCTATTGCGGTGTTGGTAGACAGCAAAAGTGCTTCGGCTTCAGAAATTGTATCGGGTGCATTGCAGGATTTAGACCGTGCCGTGGTGGTAGGAAGCCGTAGTTTTGGTAAGGGGCTTGTACAGCGCCCTATAGACCTTACGTATGGCACACAGGTTAAGGTAACTATTTCGCGTTATTATACGCCTTCGGGCCGATGCATACAGGCGCTGGACTATACCCATAAAGATGCCGATGGTAAAGCCATACGTGTAGATGCTAAAAACTATAACACCTTTAAAACCCGCAACGGGCGAAGTGTACAGGATGGCGGCGGTATACAGCCCGACGTGGCCTTGGAAGAAAGCAAACAAAGCCCTATAGCCGATGCCGTACTGCGTAAAGACGGTATTTTTAATTTCGCCACGCAGTACTACTACAAAAATCCTAACCTGGGTACTAAAATACCTGCTATAACAGATGCCGACTTTGAGGCGTTTAAAGCGTTTTTAAAGAAAGAAAAATTTGAGTTTGACACTGCTACAGAAAAAGCTGTTAAAGAGCTGCTGGTAACCGCTAAAAAGGAAAAAGTAGACGAAAGCATAAAGGCGGAGTACGCGGCATTGCTCTCTGCGGTGCAAAAAAGCGAGGAAAAGGAACTGGCAGCACATAAGGAGGAAATCAAACAACTGATTACCGATGAGCTTATAAAACGCTACCAGTACAAAGAAGGCCTCTACAAGTACTATCTTACTAACAACACCGAGATTAAAAAAGCTACTGCCTTGCTGGCTAACCCTTCAGAATACAATAAAATACTTAAGAAGTAATTTAACACCACAATCCCCTCTTTATGAGGGGATTTTTCATTGGAACAGCTTCCTATCCGTTTTGTATCATCCACAAAAACGGAACAGCTCATTATAACTTAAAAACATTCGCTATTTTCTATGTATTTTTTTGCGGTAGAAAATTAAAAACACAACTTCTTTTAAAGCGTTTTATTTCGGTTTATAACTTTTTGATAACCAAATACGGTGTAGTATTGCACAGAGCGCAATTACACAGGTGTTTAGTGAATTAATAGATGGTTTTCAATACGCTGTGTTATAAAATCTGCTACATTTGTTTCTTCATAATTTCAAACAATAGTCGTGAGCTCAAGTCACAAACACTTAAACAGTGTAACATTAGGAGGACTAATCGTTACCCTGGGTATCATTTACGGGGACATCGGTACTTCACCCCTCTATGTAATGAAGGCCATAGTAGGTTCGTCACCTATAGACAAAGAGGTCCTGCTGGGTGCACTATCGTGTATCTTCTGGACCTTAACCCTGCAAACCACCCTAAAGTATGTAGTACTAACCCTACAGGCAGATAACAAAGGCGAAGGAGGAATTTTTTCGCTATACACCCTTGTAAAGCGCCTAAAAAAGAAAGGGCTTATTATCCCGGCTATTATTGGAGGTAGTGCGCTCCTTGCAGACGGTATTATTACCCCACCGGTATCGGTTTCCTCTGCCATAGAAGGGCTACGCATTTACAACCCTGAAATTAACACGGTGCCTATTGTTATAGGTATTTTATTTGTACTGTTCCTTATCCAGAAATTCGGAACCAGCCTTGTGGGTAAGTTCTTCGGTCCCATGATGTTACTTTGGTTTGGTATGCTTGGGGTATTGGGTATTATACCCATGTTCCATAACCTGGAAGTGCTTAAAGCGCTTAACCCCTACTATGCCATCCATCTGCTTAGCATACACCACGATGGTTTTTATGTACTCGGATTTGTATTCCTGTGTACCACGGGTGCCGAGGCGCTGTATAGCGACATGGGCCACTGCGGGCGCAGCAACATACGTATAAGCTGGGGCTTTGTAAAGCTGATGCTTATCTTAAATTACTTCGGGCAGGGCGTTTACCTTATGGAACACGCCGGTAAAACCCTTAATGAGCTAAGCGGCAGCCCCGAAATTCCGGGTAACCCTTTTTACCTGCTTATGCCTCAATGGTTCCTGCCATTTGGTATAGCCATAGCTACCTCAGCGGCTATTATAGCCTCTCAGGCGTTGATAAGCGGTTCGTTTACGCTGATAAGCGAGGCCATGCGACTAAACTTCTGGCCGAAAGTTTCGGTAAAATTCCCTACAGAGCTAAAAGGTCAAATCTACATACCATCTATTAACTGGTTACTTTTCTGGGGCTGTGTATTTATTACCCTGCACTTTAAAGAATCCAGCAACATGGAGGCGGCTTACGGCCTTGCCATTGTACTGTGTATGATTATGACCACCATATTACTGGGGTACTACATGGTTATGAAGCGCTACAATAAACTCTTTATACTGGGTACGGTATTAGTGTATTTCAGTATAGAGGTTTCGTTCCTTATAGCTAACATGAGTAAATTCCACCACGGTGGTTATGTATCTGTAGGTATAGCGGGCTTGCTGGCCTTTGTAATGTTTGTATGGTACAAAGCCAAGGAAATCAGGAGCGAGTATACCGAGTTTACTAAAATAGACAACTATAAAACGGTACTGGCAGAACTAAGCCATGACGATTCTATACCTAAATATGCCACCCACCTGGTATACATGACCAATGCGGGTATAAGCGACGAGATAGAATCGAAAATTATATATTCTATATTGCAAAAAAGGCCAAAACGCGCCGATATTTACTGGTTTGTACATGTAAATGTGGTAGATGAGCCGTACACTATGGAGTACCGTGTACGCGAAATTGTACAGGATGATGTTATACGGGTAGATTTTTATCTGGGCTTTAGGGTTCAGCCACGTATCAACCTGATGTTTAAGCAGGTAGTTCGCGATCTGGTAAAACGTGGTGAGGTAGACATTACCAGCCGATACGAATCACTAAGCAGGAATAACGTAATAGGCGACTTTAAGTTTGTAATCATAGAAAAATTCCTGAGTTATGATAATGAGCTGCCTTGGTTTGAGCGTATTATACTGGACATTTACTTTGTGCTTAAAAAAGTGAGCCTTTCTGAAGGCAGGGCGTTCGGATTAGACAGCAGCTCGGTGAAAGTAGAAAAGTTCCCTATCGTAATTCATCCGCCCGAAGATATAAGCCTGGTGCGCATAGACGAGTAGAACCAATAACACACACCTTATATGCTGAAAAAACTCTTATTTTTATTGCTGCTTGTCGGCTCAGGCAGCCGTGTGCTGGCACAGGAAGAAACTGTGTACTCGGTGTATTTTGAATTTGATAAGTTTAACCTGGACGAAAAACAGGGATCTAACGTTGTGGCATTTGTAAAAGGAATAGACACCACACGTATAGAAACCATTCAGATTTTTGGCTATTGTGATGACCGCGGTAAAGACAGTTACAACATGAAACTGAGCAAAAACCGCGCTAATACCATAAAGACAAAGCTGATGTCTCAGGGGGTAAAAAATAAAATCATTATTACCATAGAAGGCAAAGGGCGTATAATGCTCGATGAGGATATGGATAATAAAAGTGAGGCACGCTCTAAAAACCGCCGCGTAGACGTGGTGGTAAACTTTAAGCCCGCCCCGCCCCCGGCACTGGAACCCGGTATGTACAATGCCGTTAAGGAAAAAATGATAGCCGGGGACCGTGTATACCTGGAAAAAATTTTATTTGAAAAAGGAAGTAGTATACTCACTTCGAGTTCGCGCACGGAGCTGGACAAAGTGGCCAAAATACTTAAAAAATACAAAAAGCTGGAGTTTGAAATCCAGGGGCATATATGCTGTACCCCTACCTTTCAGCGGGAGGCCATAGACCGTGGTACCCGAAAGCGGGAGCTGAGCGTAAACAGGGCAAAGTCGGTATTTAACTACCTGAAAAATAAGGGTATCGACGTAAAACGAATGACTTATAAGGGTTACGGAAATACAAAGCCACTAGGCAAAGGGCCTGAGTATGACAGGCGTGTGGAACTTGTGATAACCAAAGCATAACAATAGTAAATCCGGGCTGTGGCCCGGATTTTTTTTATAGCACAATAATTTCATAGATTGATTCGTTTTACAAAATGTAAAGTTTATTTTACTTTATGAAAAAATATTTTCACATTTGAATAAACCAAAAATTCAATCATTATGAAAACAACGTACTTATTTCCGTACCGCTACAAGTGGGTAAGCGGCATTATGCTAGGCATATCAATGATATTGTTTGCGCTGTCTTGGGCAGGCGATAAATACAAACCGTTTGAAATAGTTGTAGACGTATTTGCAATCAGGGGCAAAAAGGGATTCTTATTTGGCCCAAGCTCATGGTTTGTGTGGGTAACTAATGACATATCAGACGAAATTTTCTTTACCCTTACCATTATCTCGGGGCTTATATTTGCCTTCAGCAAAGAAAAAACCGAGGATGAAATGGTAGCTTCTATACGGCTTAACAGCCTGGTAAGGGCTACGGTAAGCAATTACCTGATTTTGCTGTTCCTGTATCTTACGGTGTACGACGCCCCATTTTTAAGTGTTCTTAACGTAGCTATGTTCTCGCAGTTGTTTATTTTTATCCTCTTATTCCGCGTAAGCATGTATCGTTTTAATAAATCGGCGCAATATGAAGAATAATATAAAAGTACAACGCGCCATACACAACCTTACTCAGGCCGAACTTGCCGAAAAAATAGGTGTAAGCAGGCAAACAATCAATGCTATGGAAGCCGGAAAGTATGTACCCAGTACGGTACTGGCGCTTAAGCTGTCGGCACTGTTTTCGGTGGGTGTAAATGATATTTTTAAGCTGGAAGAAGGCGAATAATAATGGCACTTTGGCCGTAAGAATTAAAGTTATGCAACAAGCATTTTTAAGAACACCTTTGGGTATGGCCATTATAGAGGGCGATGAAAACGGCGTTAGCCGCATTAGCATTACCGATGGCCACGATAACGGAAGTAACGACATACCGGGCGTACTGGCAGAAGCCGTAAGCCAGCTACAGGATTACTTTACAGGAAGCCGCACCACCTTTAGTTTTAAGCTAAACCCAGAAGGTACCGATTTCCAGAAACGGGTTTGGGATGCGCTGCTAAAAATCCCGTATGGTAAAACAACTTCTTACCAGGAACTGTCTGTACAACTGGGCGATATTAAGGCTATACGTGCGGTGGCATCGGCTAACGGTAAAAACCCTTTGTGGATTGTGGTGCCGTGCCACCGGGTAATAGGCTCAGATGGGTCGCTTACGGGCTACGCAGGCGGGCTGTGGCGCAAAAAATGGTTGCTGGAGCACGAAACCCCACCAGTACAGCAAAGCCTCTTTTAAACGGCTATATTTTGCATGAAGCTGATTATATGAAACAGTTATAAAAAACTGATAAAAGTCAGCTGTTGAACCGTGCAAAGCCGTAATTTTATCCTACGATTTTCACCTGAAAATCGGCACTTGTTATTTCAACCTACTTAACAGAAAAAACTATGGCACTTACACCGCCCTTTAACCTGCATAAATGGATAGACGATAACCGCCACCTGCTTAAACCGCCTGTAGGAAATAAAAATATATATCCGCTGTCTGACGACTATATTGTTATGGTAGTTGCCGGCCCTAATGCCCGTAAAGACTATCATTATAATGAAACTGAAGAACTATTTTATCAGCTGGAAGGCAGTATAAAAGTTGTAGTTCAGGACGAGGGCCAGCGCAAAGAAATGGAACTGCACGCCGGCGATATGTACCTGCACCCGGCTAAGGTGCCCCACAGCCCGGTAAGAAGCGAAGGGTCTATTGGTTTGGTTATAGAGCGCATCCGTGCAGGGCGCGGTTTTACCGATGGCCTGCTCTGGCACTGCGACAACTGCAACCACAAGCTGTACGAAGTATATTTTGAGTTGCACGATATAGAAAAAGATTTTCTGCCGCACTTTAAGCACTTCTACAATTCAGAAGAACTGCGCACTTGCAAAAACTGCGGTGATGTACTTGCTGCTGATCCGCGTTTTGTAGCTAAGGAAGAGTAAATTTTCAAATTATAATACACTACACCGCCTGTATGTAGTTCTATTCAAAGGAATATAGATTGGGGCGGTGTTTTTTATTTTAATGGAAATGCGCTGTAAACAATCCACAAAAAACATCCTTAAGAACGTATTAAAATTCAAAAAAGCAGGCCATTGTGGCACTGTAATTGGTTACCTTTGCAAAAAATTTGTTCGCACACCTATGGACGACGACAGTCAAACGAAAGTATTAATCGTTCAGGGATAGCCGGTATGCGCTTTCCCTGCACATAAATCACGGGAAAATGCTATCATGGTAACTTTTTACACCACAAATCAGCACGGCCTTGCCGTAACCGCTACTGCTACAAACGCGCTATGGATAAGCGCCGTAAACCCTACCGAAGCAGAGCAACACTACCTTTTAAACGAACTTAATGTTCCGGAGGCTTTTTACAACGACATTGAAGATATAGACGAACGCCCCCGTATAGAATACGAAGACGGCTGGTACCTGATTATACTTCGCGTACCGGTAAAGCACAACAGCGAACGCCTGCCATACACCACTGCGCCTATGGGAATAGTGTTTAAAGAAGGTATTTTTGTATCTATCTGTTTTAGCCAAAATGAACTTATTCCTGATTTTATTCAGTACTCACAGCGTAAGCGTATACTGCCGGTAAACCATTTTGATTTGGTACTAAGGCTGTTGCTTTCAAGCAGCATTTGGTTCCAAAAATACCTCAAGCAAATTAACCAGCTGATAAAACACGCCGAAGACAACCTGGAAAAATCCATCCGTAATGAAGACTTGCAGGCACTATTGCAAATAGAAAAATGCCTGGTGTATTTTATTACCTCTATTAAGGGTAACGAAATGCTGTTTTACCGCCTGCGCAATCTTAAAGAACACCGCGACACCTACGACGCTGACCTTATTGAAGACGTAGAAATAGAGCTCCGCCAGGCCCAGGACACTACAAATATTTACAGCGACATACTTACCGGTACCATGGATGCGTATGCAAGTGTGATTTCTAATAACCTCAACGTTATTATGAAACGGCTTACGTCTATATCCATCATACTCATGATCCCTACGCTCATTGCCAGTTTTTATGGTATGAACGTACCAAATGAACTTCAAAACACACCCTACGGTTTATGGCTCATTGCCCTGGCTTCGTTTATACTGTCTGTAGCCGGAGTGTTGTTGTTTAAAAAGAAAAATCTTTTTTAATGTATCAATGTATCAATTTTCTAATGTAACAATTTATCGGAGCGCATATCAGGCCCAGCAAATTGGTAAATTGCTACATTGGCACATTGCTACATTGCTACATTGGTACATTGGTACATTGCTACATTTTCAAATTGTTACATTAAAGAAAAGATTATTTTCTTACATTTGTAAAAAAATCAGTTATGATTTCTAAACGAATAGGCGAATTTATAGAAGCGGTAGGGCTAAGCTACTACGCTTTTGAAAACAGCATAGGTGCCAGCCGTGGCGCTATTAGCAAGGCGGTAAAAGATGAAAAAAGCGTAGGCAGTAACGTTATAGAACGCATTATAAGCACATATCCGCAACTAAGCCCTAACTGGCTGGTTACCGGAAATGGTGATATGCTGCTTTCTGAGAGCGAAATGCCTTCGGGGGTTACTACGTTTCGTCTGAAGACAGATGTTACCGTAGAGAGCCAAAAAATACCGTTATACGACCTGGAAGCCGTGGCCGGTATAGTGCCGCTGTTTGGCAGCGCAGGGAAAACGAAGCCCGAGGACTATATATCGGTACCGCACCTGCCCAAGTGCGACGGCGCAGTGTATGTAACCGGCGACAGTATGCGCCCTATACTAAACAGCGGCGATATAGTGATGTATAAAATCCTGGACGATGTAAAAAACAGTATTTTTTATGGCGAAATGTACCTGCTTGGCCTTGATATGGGCGGCGATGAGTACATTACCGTAAAGTACATTCACCGCAGCGACGAGCCGGAACACATAAAGCTGGTAAGCGAAAACCCAAAACACCAGCCTAAAGATGTACCCATGGAATCTATCCGTGCGCTGGCCCTGGTTAAAGGCAGCATACGTATTAATGCTATGTTTTAAGGTTAAGTACTTAAAAAAATATTTTACAGGCAATTTGCAAAATACTATTGGCGTTCAGCTTAGTATATGTAAATTGCCTGTAGTTTTTTATAACCAACCAATTATGAAATATCTTTACATACGCATAATTTTTCTACTCTTCGCATCTGTTTCGCACTCACAGCATAAAATCCAATACACCAAAGACAGCGACACCACGTTGTCGGGATATAAAAGTAAAGTTGAAGATAGATTTGACATTCAACACATAAGTGATTTACAAGAACCTTATGTGTTTAGGAGTTGGAACACATATTCCCTACTGGAAATCCGCAAGGACAGTACCAATCAACTTAAAGGAACTATAACCTATATTGCAAACGAATCTACAAAAGAAAAAAATAGCAGCATATACACCAAGTCATTTAACCTCAGCCTGAAAGAAGTTATCGAAATGTATAAGGTAATCACCTCCTCTCGGATAGACACGATTCCGGATGATAAACTGATTGCGGGATGGCCTCATGGTTTTGACGGGTATACATACACTTACCAAACTAAAAATGGTTCAGTGTATTCACACAAAAGCTATTGGTGTGCAGGTAGTTACAAATTTATTCCTGAAGCGGTTGCAGTAGAGGATTTTAATAATCAGCTTTATACTTGCCTGGAAAAAGACTACTTTAAAATATTTGAAGAAGGCATGCCTTTTTTAGCTTGGCACTATGCGGGGAGTGCTGTACATATAGGAAAAATTTTAGGTTCTGTGGAACACTCGCGATATT
>JAAXJD010000093.1:85697-108339 GCA_012270005.1 Flavobacterium sp.
CGATATTATGGGGAAATTCATCTGCATGGGCCTTATGTAAATAAAACTGTTCGCTATAAACCGTTAAAAAATCATTATGCCCAAGACACTGAAAAAATGGCTGTAATAACGACGGTTATACGCGACTGGCGCGGATACAAGTTTGTAAACATGAGTACACAAGATGATAAAGGCAGATTATTTTATGAGAACTTCATCATTCTACAAAGAGATACAATACCAAACCATGTTATTTTTAATGAGAATACAGGAAAACTATTGCAAAAAATAAACCAAAAATTGGAGCATAAATTCCTTGCTGCTAAAAAGACTAACCCGTGCTTAGAAAATATCACATTTAAGCCGTTCGAATTGGATAAACTAAAGTTAGAGATAAACGATAAAAAGCAATTTATTTTTACGGCAGAATATGATGCGGTTATTGCCTGTATTCCCGCAATTTGTTACCGGGTAATAATTCCTTACTCAAAGATTAGAAAATACCTTATTGAAACGCTGACAAAAGTGAATGAGTAACCAGTCAACCCCCTAAACAAACACCTTGTGCATCCTAACATGCGGGATATCATCTTCTAAATCCCCCTCGCCATCTTGTACAAAACCGTGACTTTCGTAGGATTTTTTACGGTAGAGTGGTGCCGATAGGGTAATGGGTTTATTCCCGAAGTTATCGTAAATGCCCTGAATGGCGGTACGCATGAGGTCATGGCCCCATTTGCGGTCACGATAATCGGCATCTATAACCACACGGCCTATTGAAGGATTATCGAAATAATATCCGGCATTAAACAAACGGGCGTAGACCACTATTTTGCCGTCAAACTTACCCAATACGTGTAATGCCTTGGCATCTTTACCATCAATATCCGGATATACGCAATTTTGCTCCACTACAAACACGTTTGCACGTAATTGCAAAGCTTCGTATAGTTCAGAAGTAGAAAGCTCGTTAAAATGCTTTATTTCGAATTGTATATTCATATAAATTTTGCCGATCGTATTATGGCTTCAAGTTCTAAAAGTAAATCTCTCTTAGGCGATGATGGGCTGTAAATAAACCCTTCAATAACCAGGTAGCAGTTGTTTTTGGTGTCGCGAATGCAGAAATTAATAAACGGCCCGTTCATAAAGTCGTTTTTCATTTCCCAGTTGCCCCTCGTTTCCAGGGCATGGTGGTCTTTAAAACCGGTCATAAACAATGACGGCGCATAAGACTGCTCTGTAATCATATACGTATCGGCTATGCGACCGTGTATGTACAACCCACCTACCGAATCGCGCATGTGAACAATGTTGTTTACCAAATCGCGGTTTTTTTCCACCGTTTCCACAGGCACCCGGTAAAGCAGCAGGCTGGTATTACCGCCCTGTATCTCTTTTTTAAGCCACAGGAAATTTTGGGTTTTAATAGCAGTACGGTACGTAACAGGGATTTTAAGGCTAAGCCCAAAGTTATTTTTTATGTAGGTACTGTCGCGCAGGCCGGTTTCTATATTCTGCTTTTGGCAAATGGCCATTTCGCTCTGGTGGATGGTACGTATTACATCATCCGAATACATTTGTATGGCTTTCTGCAGCTCAGCGGTATTTTTACCGGTAATGTAAAATATATTCTGGGGCTTACTATACGCGTCTTTTTTGTATTGATAATCCAGTGACTTACCGGCACCTTTTTCTACAAAAATAACATTGCGCCCGCGTTTAATATCAACGTCAAATGTTTGTTCGTGGTACTGGTTCAGCGTAAAGATAGGTTCTTCCTGCACCAAGCCCTCTACGGGCGATGCAAATTTTTTCCTAAGGCTGTCGCCTACACTACCGTTCCAAAGTACATCGCTTATTATGATGTTCACCTCATTTACCTGCCCTTCAGACGGCCGTTTGAGGCTATCGTCTTTACAAGAAAAAAAAGTGCAGCAAATAAGTAACGCTACGGCTACTCTTTGCTGCACTTTAGTAATACGTTTTATGTAAAGGGTCATTTAATATAAACTAGTTATCCCCTATTTTCAGTTTCATTCCGGGCTGTATGCTCTCGTCTTTAATTTCGTTCCAGGTTTTAAGGTTCTCCACCGTTACACCCGGGTGCTTCTTAGCAATACTAAATAACGAATCTCCCTTTTGTACCACATACAGGCGGGCTTCTTCATACGTAGTATCGCGCCTTCTTGGCTGAGCCGATGCTGCTACAGCAGGCTTATCTTCCTTAACCGGCGAGGCATTAGTATCACAATCGGCAGCAGCTACAGCGTTGTCCGGCTGATTATCAACTTTATTAGCAGATTTAGACGAACCTACGCTCTTACCTTTAGATTGCTTGGTAGTATCTACGGCAGCTATTGCAGTTTCTGGTTGTTCCTCTGCAATAATGCGCTCTTTAGTAACCGTAGTTTTTTGTATTTTCAGCTTCTGTCCAGATCGTATGTTAGCCCCTTTAATGTGGTTCCACTTTCTTAGGTCGGCTATGCTTACGTCATACTTTTCGGCTATTTCGCCAAGGTTATCACCACTCTTCACAATGTAGGTTTTAGTAATAACATTGGTTTTTTTCTGATATTTAGACTTATGCCTTGTGGTATTCCTTACTATTGCAGTACTGTCTTTGTCCGGGCGACCTATCCAGTATGGCCTTTCACGCTTTGTAGCTTCATGGTCTATGTAGGCATAAATCGCACTTTCGTTAGACGCAAATAAACCAATTTTATCTTTCGGCAACCTCAGGTAATGCGGCTTTTGCGCGTTAAACGGAATTACATCCAGCTTATAAATCGGGTTAAGGAATTGCAGTTGCTTTACAGGAACATCGAGCAGGCTGGCAATTTGTTTAAACGACATTTGGCGTTTAACCATTACCGTGTCGGTTTCAAAGTACGTAAGCGGTGCTTTCTTACCCTGTAAACCATGCTCTTTTGCATGTTCATAAATGTACATTGTAGCCAGGAAAGCAGGGTTGTATGCCTGGGTTTCCTTCGGTAAATTACGGCGTATATTCCAGTAGCTTTTATAATCACCGCTACGGCGGATGGCTTTGGTTACATTACCCGGGCCGGCGTTGTATGAGGCTAATACCAAATCCCAGTCACCAAAAATATTATAAAGGCTAAGCAGGTACTGGCAGGCAGCCTCGGTAGCTTTAAGAGGGGCGCAACGCTCATCTACATAGCTGTTTACTTCCAGGTTAAACTGCTTACCCGTAGGGTACATAAACTGCCACAGCCCTGTAGCACCTACCGGGCTCTTTGCCCTTGGGTTCAGTGCACTTTCTACAATGGCCAGGTATTTAAGCTCCAGCGGTACATTGTACTTAGCAAGATATTCTTCAAACATCGGGAAATAGTACTCGCTTATCGCCATAAGCCTCTCGTAGCTTTTCGGGCGGTTTTTCAGGTACGATTTTATAATGTTTTCGAGCCCCTTGCTGTATTCAATGTTAAACGGAGAACGGTCATCCATCTTAGCAAGCCTGCTTTTAAGAAGCTCAGTGCTAAGTTGTTTGTACTCTACATCAACATCCGGGTTAATATTTTTAAGGTCGTACTGCATGTCTTTAAACAGATCCTCATTGGCTAGCTCTCCCATCCAAAGGCTGTCTATACACGCCATTTCATGATTACGTACAAACGATGCTTTTACAGAATCAAGGAACGACAGTTTAATTTCCGGTCTTGGTGTTATCTCCGTATGAGCTGTTTCCTGGGCAAAAAGGCCCGCCGAAAACAGCGCAAACATTAACGACAATGTTGTTTTTTTCCTCATAATTTACTTCCTCACATAATAAATTACCAGGTGCTGCCGTAGCGGCACCATTCTGAGTATAACTCAGATTTTAATTTTATATTGTATACTTTAACTTATTCAAGTATAGCAGCTATACCCGGCAGGGTACGGCCTTCAAGCATTTCCAGCATGGCACCGCCACCTGTAGAAACATAGCTCATTTTTGGCTCCAGGCCCAATTGTTGTAGTGCGGCCCCAGAGTCGCCCCCACCTACAAGCGAGCCGGCGCCGGTTTGCGTCGGCGCTGCAATAAACTCGCCAAGAGTAATGGTACCGTTTGCAAATTTCTCCATTTCAAACACCCCGATAGGGCCGTTCCAAAGGATGGTTTTGCTGGCAAGGATAACCTCTTTAAAGTTTTCCAGGGTTTTTGGTCCTGCATCAAGACCCTGCCATCCGTCCGGGATTTCGTTTACGTTTACAATCTGCGTGTTAGCGTTAGGGCTAAAATCATCTGCAGCAATCACATCTACAGGTATGTGTACCCGTACATTGTGCTCCTTAGCCTTGGCCAAAATTTCGTGTGCCAGATCCAGCTTATCAAGCTCGCAGATAGAGTTACCCACGTTTCCGCCAAGGGCTTTAATGAAGGTATACGTCATACCGCCACCCACAATCAGGTGGTCTATTTTATCAAGAATGTTCTCAATTACCGTAATTTTAGTAGAAACCTTGCTACCGCCAAGGATAGCCGTTACAGGCTTCTCACTGTTTTTAAGCACCTTGTCAAGGCTTTCTATTTCCTTAGCAAGAAGTAAACCAAATACTTTAGCCTCAGGGAAAAACTTAGCAATAATAGTGGTTGAAGCATGCGCACGGTGAGCCGTACCAAAAGCATCGTTTACATATACATCGCCCAGTTTAGCCAGTTTACCGGCAAAAGCCTCATCACCAGCTTCTTCCTCTGCATAAAAACGTAGGTTTTCAAGAAGCAGTACTTCGCCAGGTTTAAGATCTGCGGCTGCGGCTTCGACTACATCGCCTATGCAGTCTTCGGCAAATTTTACTTCTTTACCAAGCACCTCACTTACCTTAGCCACAATGTGCTTAAGCGAGTATTTTTCCTCTTTGCCTTTCGGGCGGCCCAGGTGGCTCATAAGGATAACGCTTCCGCCGTCTTCTAAAATCTTGTCTATAGTAGGCTTTGCAGCCACAATGCGGGTATCGTCGGTTACATTAAAGTGCTCATCAAGAGGCACATTAAAATCTACGCGGATCACCGCTTTCTTGTCTTTAAAATTGATGTCGGCAAGCGTTTTCATAAGGTGTCTAAAGTTTTTTGTATTTGTATGGTAAAATGCAAATATAGCCCTTTATGTTAATAATTAGCCAATTTATTGTTCATAAACATTTTTGCAATCTTAATAACAAACTGATTTACAAACAAATATATTAGTGTTAAAGTTGGCTTTTTTACATGAAACCGAAATAATTTGTAATGAGATTGATGGTAGTATTTTTAAAGAAAACGATTGCGTAAAATAAAAGATAAAGTGTTTATAAAGAAGATTTTTTTAAATTTGGACTCTAATTCACCAACTTTAATGAAAGAATATCTAATCCTGCTTTTCTTTACTATTTCTTCAGTTGTTCCGGTTAATAAAAATTTTCTTGCCCAGGAAGTAACATACAGTGCTGGTTACATTTACCTTGACGGATCAAAGAAAACAAAAACAGAAATAGATAATATTCGAAAAAAAATTATAAACGATTATAATCACGGGATCAACTTTATAACACTAGCGCAAAAATTCAATATGGATGGAAATCCACATCCTGAAAAATTTGAATTTAAAGAAGAAGAGGTTGTACCAGAATTTTCGAAGGCAATAAAAGAACACAAGCCAGGTGAAATTTTTATTGTAGATGTACCTTCCAAGAAATGGTATTACGTTGCTGTAAGAAATCCGTAAGATAGTTAGTTATGACTGTTTCAAAGCCTATGTTACCGTAACTAACAAAAAAGATGTAATTGCTAAAATTAAAAAACTGATTACTTCATTTTTTAAAGCAAAAGAGTATATTTAGAAAAGTCGCCATCATATAATCCCGGAAAAACTAAGCCTTTTAGTAACCTAGTAACTCAGCAACTTTTCTCCTATCTTTGCTCCATGCTTTTCTCACAAATCTTAGGGCAGGACCACATAAAAAGCCACCTTGCAACCAGTGCCGATAGTGGCCGCATACCCCACGCGCAGCTCTTTATAGGGCCCGAGGGCAGCGGTACGCTTCCGCTTGCCATAGCCTATGCGCAGTACATACTGTGCGGTAATATCGGTGGTGAAAACCAGGGCGGTAACGCGGCGTGCAACCTTAAGTTTGAGCATTTTGCCCACCCTGATTTGCATTTTGTGTTTCCGGTGGCTACAAACAGCGATGTGAAAAGCCACCCGGTAAGTGCCAACTTCCTGAAGCAATGGCGCGAGTTTATTACCGAAACCCCGTATGCCGGGCTTTTTGACTGGTATAAGAAAATTGACATTGCCAACAAGCAGGGCCAGATAGGCGTAGACGAAGCTACAGAGATTATGAAGGCGCTTTCGTTAAAGGCTTATGAAGGCGGATACAAAGTAATGATTATTTGGATGGCCGATAAAATGAATACTGCCACCGCAAATAAACTCCTGAAACTGCTGGAAGAACCGCCACAAAAAACCGTTTTTATACTAATAGCCGAAAGCCAGGACGATATACTGCAAACCATACTGAGCCGATGCCAGGTACTGCAGTTTAACGCGCTGCCCGAAAAGGTAATTGCCGACGCGCTTGTTTCACGTGAAAATACCTCACCTAACGCTGCCATGAAACTGGCACACCAGGCGCAGGGTAACTATAACAAAGCCTTACACTTGCTGCACAAAACCGAAGACGAGTTTCCGTTTGAAGAGTGGTTTATTATGTGGGTGCGTGCAGCTTTTAGAGCTAAAGGTAATGCCGCAGCAATACACGACCTGATTAGCTGGAGCGAGCAAATAGCAGGCATAGGCCGCGAAGCACAAAAGCAATTCCTGAACTATTGCATAGATATGTTCCGCCAGGCAATGCTGCTCAATTACGGGGCTAAACCACTGGTATACATGGAGCCAACAGTAGATAATTTTAAACTGGAAAAATTTGCACCGTTTGTAAACGGCACTAACATAGTGGAAATTTTTAAGGAACTGAGTGACGCCCTGTACCACATAGAGCGCAATGGTAATGCCAAAATTATCCTTACTGACCTGTCTATAAAACTTACGCGCCTTATCCACAGAAAGTAGCACAGGAAGTAATTACTGCAACTGCTTTGTAGGAATATTTTTAGCAAACCGTAAAACTTAATATGCTGCCAAGCAAAGTTTTACTATTTTTGAACCCTAACGAATAACAAACACAACAAACAAATATGGAAACACATTTACAAACTGCCGTGCTGATTACCCTGGCTTTTTTTGCCATAACGTTTATACAATCAGGCTATGATAAGATAATGGACTGGCAGGGAAATGTAGGTTGGCTTAAGAGCCATTTTGCCAATACGGTAATTAAAAATTCAGTACCGGCGGCACTGGGCTTAGTACTTGTTTTAGAAATACTTGCCGGTGCATTTTCTGTAATAGGCATGGTAAAAATATGGATGGGCGAGGGTACTGAGTTTGCCGCGTATGCCGGTATACTTAGCGCTGTTACGCTACTGATATTACTGCTGGGCCAGCGCCTTGCCAAAGACTACGACGGTGCCCGCACCATAGTGATTTACTTTGTACCGGCTATATTGCTACGAAGCTGGCTGTCGTCCTACCACCACAAAAATTATACTCCGCTAATACGCTTTTGCATCAGGGGATTTTTTTGTGCTAAAATTAGTTTACTGAATACTGGCCTGGTACAACCGCAGCTCGCCGTAGGTAAACGCGTCGCCCACCTTTTCTTTAAGTGGCCCCAGGGCGGTATCGGTATATCCTTCAAAAACGGTCGCTAAAGCGTTAATTTTATCTTCCGGCAGCACATCGGTTAGTTTTATCTTTCCGGCTTGTATAAGGCCCGCAAAATGGCTTTGTACGGTAGTTTCGGTAAGTTTGCGTACCTGTGCGATTTCTTTTATACTAAGGCGCTGTTGCCACAGTTCGTACGTTTCATCGAGCGTGGATTTTTTCTTTTCGGCCTTTTTCTTTTTAGGCAGGTAACGCTCATCGTCAAAATCATCATCGTCCTCTACGAGCGCCACAGGATTCTGCTTCATAATTTCCTGAAGCGCAGCAATTTTATCAGCCTTATAACTCGCTATTTCAGTGGTAGTTAGGCTTTCCTTGTCAATGCTTTCCCCGGCCGCAAGCACATCGGCAAGGCGGCGCGCTTTCAGCATCCTAAGTACGGCATTCGTCTGTGCCTGTTCCAGTTCAGTAAGCTCTTCAAAAAAAGCCTTATTTCGCCTGAGCCTTCGCACCTCCAGCATTTTACTGTAAAGGCTGGTAGAAATGCTGTCCATAGTAGGATAAAAATAATGCACCGCTGCCGTAATGCGTTCCTGTACAAAATGCACATCTACTTCCTCTTGCGCAAAAATACGTTCCAGTTGATTCAGAAATTTAGACGAAGCATCGAGCAGGCTGTGTATGCGGTCTTCCTGCTGGCGTGCCCACTGCGTATGAGGCTTTTTAACCGACTTTTCGCCCTCGTGGTTGTAGCTTACCTTGTGCTGCTGCCAGCTTTTGGCCAGTGCCCCCCAGGAAAAACTGTCTTTAAAATATCCCAGGGCAAACTGTAACGTTTCCCTGCGTAACGAAGCAGCAAGCTCATCTTCCTCTGCCCTTCCCTCTGCATACTGCATTACGTCTTCGTCATTGCTTATACCATTCATACGCATTGGAGAAAGCAAAATAAGCCCTTCTAGCGAACGTAAACGTGAAAGAGCCACATAGGCTTGTCCCGGCATAAAAACGTGGCTTACATCAAGCACAGCTTTGTCAAACGTAAGCCCCTGGCTCTTATGAACGGTAATAGCCCACGCCAGGCGCAGCGGATAGTGTACAAAAGTACCCAGCACTTCTTCTTTTACCTCCTTGGAATTTTCGTCTACTGTGTAGAGTACGTTTTCCGATTCGTTATTTTCTACGGCAATGGTTTTATTGTCGTCCGGAAAATGTACCAATATTTCGCTGTCTGTAAGCGACTTTACTATGCCTATCTTGCCGTTAAAGTATCGTTTTTCAGGCGAAAGGTCGTTTTTAATAAACATTACCTGTGCCCCTACCTTTAACTTAAGCAATTGTTCTACCGGAAAAATCTTTTCCGGGAAATCGCCCACTATCTCAGGGAGGTAGCTGTACTCCCTTCCGTCCAGGTCTTCAAGCGCCTGGGCGTTCATAGTATCGGCCTTGGCATTATGGGTGGTAAGGGTTATGTAACCCGGGTGGTTCTTTAAATCAAATGCGGGATTTACAAACTCATTTAACACCGCAAGATCCTGGTTTGTAATCAGGTTGTTGCGCAAATTATTTAATACGCCTATAAAACGCTCGTCGCTTTGGCGGTAAATTTTATCAAGCTCTATGTACAACGGCGGGTTCTCCTGTACTACATGGCTGTGAAAGAAATATTTACCACGGTAAAAATGCTGTAACACAAACCATTCTTCATTTTTTACCACTGGTGGTAGCTGTAGTAAATCTCCTATAAAAAGCACTTGTACTCCCCCATATGGAGTATTTCTTTGCCGTATGCTGCGCAACGCGTGGTCTATAGCATCCAGTAAATCGGCACGTAGCATACTTACCTCGTCTATAACCAGCAGTTCCATGTTTTGAATAACCGCTTTCTTTTCACCGCGCATGGTAAAGTGCCGCTTTAAAGACGTTTTGTTTTCAAACCTTACACTATCTGAAATAAAATCCTGATTATACGTAGGCAAAAAACCTGCAAACGGTAACTGAAACATACTGTGTATGGTAACGCCGCCGGCATTTAAGGCTGCAATACCAGTAGGTGCCACAACCACCACGTTTTTCTGTGTAGTACGGATAATTTCTTTTAGCAGCGTGGTTTTACCCGTGCCTGCCTTGCCCGTAAGAAAGATGCAACGGTTGGTTTGGTTAATAAAGCGCAGCGCATACTCGGCTGTAGCAGAACGGTTTTGCATGCAGATTGGTTTATGAAACGAAAATAATCAAATTTATAAGAAAATATTCTAAATAGTATAAATTAATTTACACTGATTTATATGGGCAAAGTTATGGAAATTGAATCCGCCTAAGGAAATATTTACAAATAAAAAGGGGTGCACTGTATACAGTGCACCCCTTTGTTATGTAATAGAAAAACCGCTTACTTTTTTTCAGCAGTGGTTGTTTCTTCCGCTTTTCCAGATGATTTATAGGTATCGTTAACCTCTTTAATTATCTCATTTGTAATATCATAGCTATCTTTAGCGTAAATTACGTTAGAGGCATCTACAGTACCAAAAATATAATCATAACCTTTCTTTTTACCATACGCTTTTATGAATTTTTGCATACGGCTAAGTATTGAGTCATGCTTGGTACCTTCTTCCTTACTGAATTTTTCCTGTAATTGTTGGTATTTTCCGGTAAGTTCCTGTTGTCTTTGCTGTAATTGTTGAGCCTTCATTTGTGCCCATTGCATACCCTTTGCTTTCGCTTCGCCTTCTAAAGCAGCCGCTTCCATCCTTAACTGCTGATCGTCTTTTTGCATATCGCGTTTCAGCTCATCTTCTTTTACTTTTGCTTTATCTTCCCAAGCCTTAAGCTCATCAGATTTTTCAAAAAGTTTAGAGGTATCAACGTATGCCGTTTTTAGTCCGTTAACCGGAGCAGCACCTTCTTTGTTACAAGCAACAAGAGATAGCACTGCGCCAACTATTACAAGTGATTTTTTCATTTCCTGAAATTAGAGGTTTAAAAATTTTGGTAAAAATAATAATTCCAAAGTATACACCAAAAATAGGGTGTTTTTTTAGATTTTCTTTAGTATAAGTTTTGTTTATCGTTATTTTAAAAACATATAGACTCAATCAATTAAAAACGGATTAAAATAAAGCGATTTAAGCCATCTTTAAAAATTATGCACCTAAACGTATATTACAGAACATAAAAGCAAGGCAGAAGCCTTTATTTTAATTTTTAGCGTTCTTTAGCACGTAAATATGCGACGAATATTCAAAATTACGGCTAGCTTTTATGTTTGATACCAAACCACGCCAAAATCCGGCAATAAATTTCATTTTTCCTGTTTTATATTTTTCAGACAACAGGCTTACATAAAAGCTGTCAAATTTCATCGGCAGGATTTCCAAAAGATCTATTCCCTTTTTGCCAAATAACTTTTTAATGGACGTTTTACTAAAATGCCAAAGGTGCCTAGGAACATCGTAGGCTGCCCAGTACGCACCATAGTATATTGCGTCGTGTGATTTATAATTAGGCACCGCTATAACCAGTACACCATCGGGCTTTACAATCCTCTTAAGTTCTGTAATCTGTGCTTCCACATCAGGAACGTGTTCTAATACGTGCCACATGGTAACCACATCCATACTATGCGAAGGAATATCCTGTAAAGCATCTGCAAGGCGCACACCTTTCCCCTTTGCAATGTTTCTGGCTTTTTCACTGGGCTCTATGCCTGTAATATTCCACCCGTTCTGTTGCGCCACCACCAGGAAATCACCTGTGCCCGCCCCTATATCCAGCAACTTGCCTTTGCCGGGCTTAAATCGCTGTATAAGGCTGATTTTATCTCGTAATGCCTTTTGCTTAACGGTATGATACAGTTTTTCAAACAGCGATCGTTTTCCGTCGGTATGCGAAATGTAATCGTCGCTTTCATAATAACGGCCTAAATCGCCTAAGGCAGGTTGCGGATGTGTTTTTAAGAGTCCGGTATCAGCATCTAACAAAAGTTGAAATGTTTCGCCCGAAACAGAATGATCCTTTACAGTAGTGTAAACGTGTTGGTCTTGAAATTCAATTTAGAGATTTTTGTTTTCTTAATTAAGTTCTTTTAAATATTTTAAGGTAACCTGTTTAAAAAGCGAGCTATCGTCCAGACAGTCCTCGTTACTTTCGTTAATTACAGACAAGCCTATAAAGTGCTCTTTGCTGCCCACTACATTTACATCGGTAGTGTGTGAGGTAACCATAAACTGGCCCATATCAAAATATTTCTGTAATTCATCTAAATCGTACAGCAATACTTTAAGTTTATGCCCCTCGTAGGTTACCCAGTAATTAACGTCTTTGTAGCTGCCTACACCATACTTATCTGCGGCGAATTGAACAAACGGCATTTTGCGGGGGTTGTTTTCAAATATAAACGCCGTAAGCCCTTGCTCTCTGCCTAATACTTTTTTTCCACCGGATACCAATACATAGTCGTTTATTTCTATGGTATGCCTGGGCTGTATACACGATGTAAATA
This sequence comes from Flavobacterium sp., assembly GCA_012270005.1. Taxonomy (GTDB): domain Bacteria; phylum Bacteroidota; class Bacteroidia; order Flavobacteriales; family Flavobacteriaceae; genus Flavobacterium. Next base: position 97,890 of record JAAXJD010000093.1, read on the forward strand.
ACGTAGCGGCCATAAACACCAAAAACCCTTTATTAAAAAGGGTTTTTATTTTATTGAAACGTTCCACGTGAAACATAATTAGCGTCCCATGTGGATTAACAACACAGAAACATCGGCCGGCGTTACACCACTAATGCGCGAAGCCTGCGAAATGGTTACCGGGCGAATCTTTTTCATTTTCTCTCGCGCCTCATACGAAAGCGACTTTATTTTATCGTAATCAAAGTTGTCAGGAATTTTTACGTCCTCCAGCCTGTTCAGCTTATCGGCATTATTTTTCTCCTTTTCAATATACCCTGAGTACTTAACCTGGATTTCTGCCTGCTCTACAATTTCTCTGTCTAAACTATGCTCAGCAATATACTCCTTTACCTTTTCAAATTTCAGGATATCCTCAAGTTCAATTTGCGGACGCGAAAATACTTTAAACATTTTGTCGGGCTGTGATATTGGTGCCGATTCTTTAGATTCGAGTATAGGGTTAGTTTCTGCAACCGTTACACTCGTTTCTTTAAAGAAATTTACAAACGCCTCGCTTTTCTCTTGCTTATACTCCATTCTGCGTAGACGTTCATCTGAAGCGAGACCTATAGCATGTGCCATTGGCGTAAGCCTAAAATCCGCGTTATCCTGACGCAACAGTGTGCGGTATTCAGCACGAGATGTAAACATACGGTAAGGTTCCTCGGTACCTTTTGTAATAAGGTCGTCGATTAGAACTCCTATGTAAGCCTCATTACGTTTAAGGATTAACGATTCTTTTTCCTGAACTTTAAGCGCAGCATTTATACCTGCCATTAAACCTTGTGCAGCGGCTTCCTCATAACCGGTAGTACCGTTAATTTGGCCTGCAAAAAACAATCCATCTACAAGTTTTGTTTCAAGCGTATGCTTAAGCTGTGTAGGCGGGAAATAATCATACTCTATAGCGTAACCCGGACGGAAGAATTTTACATTCTCAAAACCTGCTACACTACGTAACGCTTTAAACTGAACATCCTCCGGAAGGGAGGTACTGAATCCATTTACGTATACTTCAACCGTATTCCATCCCTCCGGTTCAACGAAAATCTGGTGACGGTCCTTATCGGCAAAACGATTAATTTTATCTTCTATAGACGGGCAATAACGCGGGCCAAGGCTCTTTATCCTACCGTTAAACATAGGCGAACGGTCAAATCCTTCACGCAGCAAATCGTGTACCTCGTTACTGGTATACGTCATATAACATGAACGCTGTTCTGTTAACGGCTTTGTTATATCCAGGTAAGAAAACTTATCTGGGTTAACATCCCCGGGCTGTTCTACCATTTTACTGTAATCAAGAGAACGCCCATCTACACGAGGAGGCGTTCCTGTTTTCATACGACCGGCAGTAAAACCTGCAGCAACTAAATCTTCGGTAATACCATAAGAAGCACTCTCTCCTGCCCTGCCACCACCAAACTGTTTCTCTCCAATATGGATTAATCCATTTAAAAAAGTACCATTAGTAAGCACTACGGTTTTGGCTTTAATTTCTATACCAAGCGAGGTTTTTACACCCTTAACCTGTCCGTTTTCTATAATCAATCCCTTTACCATTTCCTGGTAAAAATCAAGATTACGGGTACCTTCAAGCATAAGCCTCCACTCTTCCGCAAAGCGCATACGGTCGCTCTGAGCGCGCGGACTCCACATAGCAGGACCTTTACTTTTATTCAGCATCTTGAACTGAATAGCGGTCTTGTCTGTTACAATACCACTATACCCTCCAAGCGCATCAATCTCACGGACAATTTGCCCTTTTGCAATACCCCCCATAGCCGGGTTGCACGACATCTGGGCTATGTTTTGCAAACTCATTGTAACCAGTAGCGTGCTGCAGCCCATATTAGCTGCTGCCGCCGCAGCTTCGCTGCCAGCGTGCCCGGCACCGACTACAATTACATCATATTCTTCCTGAAACATTGTATTCCTTTCTATTCGTTTTGTTCCACGTGGAACAGAATTAATTTATTTTTTTTCTCGTGTTCCACGTGGAACACGATGCTAAAGTATCACAAGTAAAAGTTCCACGTGGAACAATTAAACGAAACTAAAGAGTATTTAAGCTATTGTTCCCCGTGGAACAGCTTCATTTTTTCGTCTTCTTTAGAGCGCATAAGCTGCTCGTCTGCTTCTGATTTATCTTTATAACCGCAATAATGTAGCACACCGTGTGCCATAACCCTACGGAGTTCTTCCTCGAAAGAGACATTAAAGTCCACCGCGTTATCTTTAACACGCTCTACAGAAATAAAAATATCGCCGCTAATAAGATTACCCATAGTGTAATCAAAACTAATAATATCTGTGAGAGTATCGTGGTTTAAAAATTCTATATTCTTTTCTAAAAGATAAGCATCGTTACAGAAGATATAATTTATTTCCCCCTCAGTCTTATCTTCACTTTCTATAACCTGAGAAATCCAGTTCTCATACTGTTCCTCATTAGCTATCTCAAAATCTGTTTCGTAATTAAAACTAATCATTGCTCTTAAAATAGGTTTGTACCTTTTGATTAAAATTCGGGCGCAAAGGTAGTGGTTGTCTGTTCAATATCTCTACACTATTCAGATAATCTTTCAAAGACTCCGGAAGCGGTGTAGCTGTATTATTAAACTCCTTTTTATTGGTTTCACTTTGCCTTTTATTGTCTTGCCCCTGTTGTAGCATAGCTTTATCCAGCTTAAGCAAATCCTGTTTAAGGTTTTGCATACGTTGCAGGGTTTCGTTTTTAAAACCTTTATCTAACAGTTGCTTTTCAATCTCCTTCATTTGGCGCAACGCATTTTGTCCGTTGCCGCCCATTCCTGTCTTATCAAGTAACTGCTGTAGCTGCTCTCTAAGCTTCTGTTGTTCTTTATAAATTTCCATTATACGTTCTGCATTACCTTCTCCATCGCTACCTTCTCCGTCGGCTTGTCCTCCACTCTGCCCGGTTTTACTACCTGGTTTTTTACCGCCTTCGCTTTGGCTGTTGCCTTCCTTTTCGCCCTTTTGCTTTCCGTTTTTGTCACCTTCCTGCTGGCCTTCCTTTTCACTTTTGCCTTGTCCATGCTGCATACCCTGTTGCATTTTTTGAGACAAGCCTTGTTGCTTCTGGATGATGTCAGAAAGCTGTACATCTTTACCCTGCTTACCTTTTGATTTGCCTGAACCCTGCCCCATACCGCTCATTTGCATCTGCATATTATTTAAAGCATCGGCAAGAAAATCGGCAAGCCTGTTAGCAGACGTAACCGCAAACTGCTGGTTGCTGGTACCACGAGGCACCAGATTTTCGGCAAGGTCATCTATAGCTTTATCTACGTAATAGTGTACCTGCCCTAACTCTTTAGTAATGTTATCAGATATCTTAGGATTACGTAACGACAGTGCAAAAAGACTATCGTCTACATGGCCAAACTGCACTTTAAGATCTTGTTGTTTTTTAAGATATTTAGCAAAGTTTGCGTTACGACTGCCCGCATTTTTAAACTGCCCCATAACATCTTCCTGAGAGAACGAGTACGCCAAAAGGTTATCCAGTATCTGGCGCAGCATTTTTACGTCTTCCTCCATTTGTTTCTGCTGTCCGCCCTGCATAGACGACTGCATTTTGCTGCCCATCTGCTTCATTTTATTGGCAGCGCTTTTTTGCTTCGGCTTGGCTTTGTCCTGTTTACTTTTCTGGTCGCCGCTTTCTTTTTGCAGTTCGTCCTGCGCCTTATCCATATCCTGGTCTATGCTTTGCTCCTGCTTTTCATCTACCGGAATATCCATAGGTTTTTTAAGCTGCTGGTTTTGCTTATCCAGTTCGCGCATTTCCTTCTGAAGCTTATCAAACTCCTTTTTCAGCTCTGCCTGCTCCTTTGCATTGTTATCTTTACTGTCGGCCAGTTTCTCCTGCTTATCGCCAAGCTGATTTAGTTTTTCAGAAATCTGCTCTGCTTTTTTCTCTACATAAAAACGCTTGGTCAGTTCTACAAGCTGCTCTAAACTCTTGTTCTGATCCTTGCTTTGCTGTTTCAGTTTGTCAACTTTATCAAACAATTCTTCCTGCTGAAGCTTATTGGTAAGGTCTTTTAACTCGTCTAAAAGTTTCTTGTTTTTTTCTGATTCCTTTTCATTTTTCTCTAAGCGCTTCATCAATTCTTCCTTAAGCTCATCTTTCTTTTCAGGAAGAAATTTCTCCAGGTTTTCTTTAAGCTGCTTGCTTAGTTCCTGCTTGCGCTCCTCTAACTGTTGTTGTTTATTTATAAAATCCTGAACCTTTTTCTGGTCTTTAAAATCCAGGTTACTTTTCTCCTTACCCATTTGCTGCAGTTTATCCAGCTCTGAGTTTTGTTTGTTTTGGTTCTTTATTGATTTTTCCAGATTGCCAATATTGCTGTTCTGTTCCTGCAACGCTTTTTCCTGCTGCTCATCGCCGGTAAGTTCTTTATGAGAAAATACAGACGACTTGGTACTCTTAAACCCATGCACAGCATCGTTATCAAAAACCTCAAAATAGTATTCGTACACACCGCCGGGCTGTATGCGTAAACCGTTAGGGAACCTGTAGTAACACCTGTCTACCGTTGCCTTATTAACCGGTAATGTTCCACGTTTGGCATTGGCCGGATTATCCTGAGGATAATATACCACCTGAAGCTTTGTAAGACCATTATCATCGCTTACCTGGCCCAGTACAATCTCTTTTTTCAGCTTTAAACTATCGGGTGCGCTCTGTGCGGTAATGGTAGGGTACTGATCTTTGATGGTTGAGAGCTGATTTTGCAGCTTTTCGTGGTTTTTTACCTTATTATTTGATGTAAGGATTTGATATTCTGTATTTTGAAGTATATTTTTAGTTAAACTAAAACTGTTTTCATTGTTCATGAAGTTAGTAGCAGCATTATTAGCCATCCACTGCACATTTGAGGTAGCAAGAGCATCTATTTTCCAGGTTACTTTAGTGCCTTCAGGTACAATAGCGTTACCCGTACCTTTAACCACCTCATTCTTTTTACCAAGGTACGATGGAAACTGAAGCACCATTTCAAAATTAGCAATTGTAGGTACGGCCACCACTTCCAGCTCGTAGGGCTTACTCTCTACTTTATTTGCTGAAAGCTGAAAACTGATTGCTTTGGTAGGCTTCTCAAAACGATACGTAAAGACTCCCGGTTTTGTACTCTCCAGGTAGTAATGCTCCTCACCTATGTTTATCATGGCGTTTTCAGGAACCACATTACCCACGGTTTTTACTTCAAGTAAAAAGTCGGTGTCCTGTTGTGCTATCAACTGTTTATTAACAACAACAAACTCAAACGGAGCAGGTGGTGCATAATGCTTATCGTAATTAACAACACGGGTAAAACTTTTAGTTATAACCTCGCCATTACCACTTATAAAAAAGAACAGTAATAATAACAATGGCACCACTGCATACGGAACGTACTTAATGTTTTTCCTAAAATTAATGGCATTAGCAAACGGAACCGGTTGCAGGCTGTTTGCCTTTTGCTCTATCGATGCCAATAACAATTCGCTTTGTTCAGGCGCATTACTCAGCTGTAGGAAATTAGTAAGCTTATCGCTCACTTCACTAAAGTGGCTACCAATTATTGCCGAAGCCTGTTTATAATCAATACCCTTTTGAAGTTTGAATAATTTAAACAACGGAAACAAAATAAAGCGCCCCAGCAACAGGATTTCTACAGTTATGAACAACCAGAACAGCGCGGTCCTCCCCTTTTCAGGTAGCCACAGAAAATATTCTATGAGGAATGTAACTATAAAATAAAGTATTCCCAGCCCCGTAAAGAAAATTGTTCCACGAATAACTTCATTGGTATAATACTTCTTTATAAAGGCTTCGAGCTTGGCGTATATGATGGTTTTTGCTTCCAAATTGTGTATAAATTAACTACCGTTGTTAATAACCGATAAAATTACAAATTATCCCGTTAGTAAAAACGGATTTTTTCAGGATACATTGTTGATAAGAAGTGGATCTATTTATTTGTCGATTCGTGTATTCGGTCTTACCCACATACAAACAAATTGACAAATCGACGAATTAACAAATCCACCTCAAAAACCTATCTTTGCATAAAAATTTACAACATCATGTCTAAACCGGTACGCGTGCGTTTTGCACCAAGCCCTACTGGCCCGCTACACATAGGCGGTGTACGTACGGCATTATTTAATTATCTGTTTGCCAAGAAACACGGCGGAACCTTTTACCTGCGTGTAGAAGATACCGACCAAAACCGTTTTGTACCCGGAGCCGAAGAATATATAGTGGAAGCACTAAACTGGCTGGGTATTCCTTTTGATGAAGGTGTGGGTAAAAATGAAAAGTTTGGCCCGTACCGCCAAAGCGAACGCAAAGAAATATACGAACAGTATGCCAAGCAGCTTATAGAAGGCGGATGGGCGTACTATGCTTTTGATACTGCCGAAGCATTAGACGAAGCCCGTAAAGCAGAAGAAGCCGAAGGAAAAACCTTTATATACAACCATACCACACGTGGAACACTAGATAACTCACTAAACCTTTCGGCAGAAGAAACCGCTACAAGGATAAACAACGGTGAGCACTATGTGGTACGCTTTAAAGTACCTGTAGGCGAAAAACTATTGCTACACGATATTATTCGTGGTGAGGTAGAATTTGATACCAACCTGCTGGACGATAAGGTTCTTTACAAAAGCGATGGTATGCCTACCTATCACCTGGCTAACATTGTAGACGACCACCTTATGGAAACTAGCCACGTAATTCGTGGTGAGGAATGGTTGCCTTCTATGCCACTGCACGTATTGTTATACAGGGCTTTCCAGTGGGAAGCACCTGAGTTTGCCCACCTGCCGCTTATCCTTAAACCAATAGGAAACGGTAAACTAAGCAAGCGCGATGGTGATAAAATGGGCTTCCCGGTTTTCCCATTAGAATGGAAAAACGCCGATGGTACATCGTCTATGGGTTACCGTGAGCAGGGCTTCCTTCCTGAAGCGGTTATTAACTTCAAGTCTCTACTGGTTTGGAACCCGGGTACCGAGCAGGAGATGTATACACTGTATCACTTGGTACAAATATTTGACCTAGAAAGGGTACATAAGGCAGGAGCTAAATTTAATCCTGAAAAAAATACATGGTTTAATCACCAGTATTTCCAAAGGCAGGAAAATGATGTACTGGCAAAAGAATTTAGCTATACCCTACTGGAGAAAGGAATTAACGTTCCGGTTGAAACCGTATCACGCGTGGTAGGCTTGGTTAAAGAACGTGCATCGTTTGCATCGCAACTTTGGGATTTAAGCCATTATTTCTTTGTAGCACCGGAATCGTTTGACGAAAAGGCGGTAGCAAAGCAATGGAAGCCCGATACAAGCGCTCTACTGAACGAACTGGCTACCGAACTACAAAACACCTTAGACTTTACTTCTGTTAACACAGAAAGCGTTGTAAAGGCCTGGGTTGAACAAAAAGGTATAGGTATAGGTAAAGTTATGGCTCCGCTGCGTTTAAGCCTTGTAGGCGAATTACAGGGGCCTCACCTGTATGATATCATGGAAATCATAGGTAAGGAGGAAACACTTAAACGTATTGCGAAAGCAACCGCTACATTATAAAAATTTTAAAGCCCCTGTAACAAGGGGCTTTTTTTTGCGTATAACTAGTATATAACAATTAAAAACCAATTTACTAATGGGTGTAGCATTTCTCTTTTTTCTATTCGTGGGGGTTGTAGTCCTCTTTTTAGGAATTTTTACCGTAAAACAGCAAACCGCCGTAATCATAGAGCGTTTTGGTAAATTTAACAGCATACGGCAGGCAGGCTTACAGTTTAAAATTCCGTTTGTAGACAAACAGGCCGGGAGAATTAACCTTAAAATCCAGCAGCTTGATGTAATCATTGAAACCAAAACCAAAGAAAATGTGTTTGTAAAAATGAAGGTTTCGGTACAGTTTAAAGTAATACAGGAAAAGGTATACGAAGCTTTTTACAGGCTGGAGTACCCGCATGACCAGATTACTTCTTATGTATTTGACGTTGTACGTGCCGAAGTACCTAAGCTAAAGCTGGATGATGTTTTTGAACGTAAAGACGACATAGCCATTGCGGTAAAACGCGAACTTAATGAAGCTATGACAACGTATGGTTATGACATCATCAACACGCTGATTACTGATATAGACCCGGATCCTCAGGTAAAAAATGCCATGAACCGTATTAACGCTGCCGACCGCGAAAAAGCTGCCGCAGAATATGAAGCCGAAGCCCAACGTATACGCATTGTTGCAAAAGCTAAGGCAGAGGCCGAAAGTAAAAGGCTGCAGGGACAAGGTATTGCAGATCAGCGCCGTGAAATAGCAAGAGGACTAGTAGAGAGTGTGGATACCCTTAACAAAGTGGGTATTAACAGCCAGGAGGCCTCGGCACTTATTGTAGTAACACAGCACTACGATACGCTTCAGGCTATAGGTAGCGATACTAACAGTAACCTAATCCTACTGCCTAACACACCTCAGGCAGCTAACGATATGCTGAACAATATGATAGTATCTTTTGCAGCGAGCAACCAGGTAAATGAGCAACTTAAAAAGGGTGGCAAAAATAAACCTGCCGAGCATAAACAGTACCTGGATAACCCGGACAATGCGCATGAAAAAAATGACTAACTTTTGTAATGCCTTCTGTACAGAGGGCATTTTTTTTTCTAATCATTAAACCAAAAGCATAACCTGCAGTCTTATAAGTAACTATAAACTGTAAATGTTATGAAAATTAATTTTTTAAGGCTGGTGGTATTAGTAAGTGTACTTACCGCGGCCAATGCTTCTGCACAAGATGCCACACAAAAACCGAAGCGCGATCCGGAAAAGATGTTTGCCAGCATAGATACTGATGCTGATGGTAAAATAAGTAAAGACGAGGCTGCGAAAGCAGAACGCCCAATGCTTAGCAAACGTTTTGACGAAATAGATACAAACAAAGATACGTATCTTGATAAAGATGAACTGAAAGCCTTTAGGGAGAAACAAAGAGCTAACAGAAAACAGAAACAGGAATAATGAAAAGGCTACCGTTATGGGTAGCCTTTTTAATTTTCTGCCGTTAAAAAACGTATTTTTTAAGTAATCTAAATATTACGTACAAAACAAAAGCCACCGCAGCAATCATAAACAACTGCCATGCAAAAAGGCCAAACGAAAAGTCATTAGATGTAAATTCCATATATAATTGGTTTGAAGGGATTTAAGCAAATATAAAAAAAGGCTACCATAAAGGTAGCCAAAAAGCAAAAAAAATAATGTGTATAGTAAAGTATGAAAATTATAAGATTTTCTTTAAAAGCCATGCCATTGCAGCACTTTTTATAGGGCCGGAAAACATACCTAAAAAGCTAAAAATCTTTTTTGGGGTATCCCCTATTATGTTTCCGGGTTCCAGACTTTCTTTAGTAGTATCAAGGCTGCGCTTAAACTTGGCATAAGCAAGATCTCGCTCTACCTTTTTTATTTCTAGTTCTTTGTTTATTTCTTCAAAGCTGCGGTATACTTTTATTTGCATGGCTTAGTCGTATTTTTTAAAAAACATTCTTGAAAAAGTGGCAAGCAGCGGGCCTTCCACAATCTTATCCTGAACTTTGTATATAACAACAGCCAGCACTAGGTATATTAATCCTACTATAAGGAAACCGTATGCATGATTATCTAGCCAGTAACCTATACCCAAAGCCAGGGCAATAGAAAAAAATACTGTTACAATAACCAGCATGGTAGCCAGTAGAAACAGTTTGAGCATTTGTGCAGTGCTCTTCATTAGTAACTTAAACGCGCAACGCTTATAGTAGGCAAAACTAATGTCTATAAGATTTTTGGTATCGTTTTTAAGCACTTCTGAGTTTTCTTTTATCTCTTCAAATGCCATGGCTATGGATTGGTTTTTATCATGTTAGTTAGCTGACGGGGTAGACGCCTTAGCGTTTTGTTTAAGCTCTTCTAATTTTTTTTCAAGTGTAGCAATAACTTCGTCTGCCTTATCTTCTACATTTGCTACGAGCTGATCAAGGCCTGCTTCAATGTCTTGCTGAGCATACCCGAATTTACTTTTTACAGTTTCAGCAAAATCGCCAAGCTTTTCTCTTAGTTCATCTGCTTTTTGGGTAGCACCGTCTTTAATTTTCTTTCTTGTTTTTTTTCCTTCGTCCGGAGCGAATAAGATTCCTAATGCTGCTCCTACCGCCGCACCTGCAAGTACGGCTACAACTGTTGATGTTTTACCAGCCATAATTATAAGTTTTAATTATTAAAATTCGTTTTTCAATTAACTCTTATAAAGGTAGCAAATATTAAAATACCCTCCTTGTTAATATGTGGTTAATTTCCCCATAAAAAAGAGCAAAAATTAAAATAAAGAGATTTAAGAAGACTTTAGAATAAGAGATG
>JAAXJD010000096.1 GCA_012270005.1 Flavobacterium sp.
TACCAAAAGTCATTGGTTTTTCAGTTACAGAGATTTTGGGTAAAAGTTGCTGAAGCCATTGTCCCTGCCCCTCCGTTACCTGCACAGAAAAACTTTCGCGCCTGCTATGAAACGTTAATGCTGCCATAGGGAACGTTCGACCTTTTTTACTTTTAGTGAAAAATTCCACCATAGGCTTAGTCCCTGTCCACACCACTTTAGCTGTTGGCTTTATGCCAAAAGTTTCATCTGCCAAAAGCGCGTTGTGTATGTAATCATGCGGTACTCTGGTACGTGGGATTTTAAACTCGAACCAATCCTGCAAAGGATAGTCGAAACAAATCCCGTGCATAAAGTTGAACAGCGATTTCTTTAGCCCGAAGCTAAACTTATCGTGGTTAGCGCCAGTGTTATCAGAAAACATAATATCGTTATTGGCAAAAGTACCTACAATATCGCTGTCTTTAACCACGCCAAATTTATCAGGCTCTATGCCCACTGGGCTGTGCGCCGTCATGGCAAACTGGTGCCAGAACCCGCTTTGCAGTATGCCAAGCTCAAACATTTGGCGTACCATTTCCAGCGAATCGATAGTCTCCTGGGCGGTTTGTGTCGGGAAGCCGTACATCAGGTAAGCATGAACCATAATGCCGGCCTCGGTAAAGTTGCGCGTTACACGGGCCACCTGAGCTACGGTAACGCCTTTCTGTATCAGCTCCAAAAGCCTGTCCGAAGCCACCTCTAATCCTCCCGAAACGGCAATACAGCCCGAAAGCTTCAGCAGGCGGCACAAGTCGGCCGTAAAGCTTTTTTCAAAGCGGATATTCGTCCACCAGCTTACCGATAAATTACGACGCAGGATTTCCAGTGCTACCTCACGCATTAGTGCAGGTGGTGCGGCTTCATCTACAAAATGGAAACCGTTTTGCCCGGTCTGTGCTATGAGTTCTTCCATGCGGTCTACCAGCAGCTTGGCAGCCACAGGTTCGTATACTTTTATATAATCGAGTGAAATATCGCAAAACGTACACTTGCCCCAGTAGCAGCCGTGCGCCATGGTAAGCTTGTTCCACCGGCCATCGCTCCACATACGGTGCATGGGGTTCACTACCTCTATAACCGAAATATATTTATCAAGCGGTAACCCGGTGTAATCAGGCGTACCTACTTCGCTTTGCTTATAATCCCTGCAACCCGAATTGTCTATGTATTTTACTTCCCCATCTTTCAGGATAAAGGTACGCTTGAGTTGGCTTAGCTCCCGCTTACCATCGAGTTGCTCTATGATGCACTCCACGGGCGCTTCGCCATCGTCTAGCATTATATAATCAAAGAACTCCATTACGCGGGCATCGCTTAGTGAGCGTAATTCCGTATTTGGGAAACCACCACCCATAGCTGTTTTAATACCCGGGAAATGTTTCTTTATATACTGCGCCGAACGGAATGCCGCGTACAAATTCCCCGGAAATGGCACTGAGAATCCCACGAGCTTGGCATCGGCTTCAAACACATATTCGTGTAGCAGCTCCAGCATTATCTCATCGATAAACGTATAGGGTTGTTGCAGGGTTTCGTACAGTTCATCAAACGAGTTAGCCGAACGCCCCAGCCTTTCGGCATAGCGGCTAAAGCCAAAATGCGGATCGGCGCATTCCACAATCAGGTCGCTTATATCCTCAAGGTACAGCGTAGCAAGGTGCTTTGCCTTATCCTGGGTACCCATAGCACCAAACGCCCAGTCTAGCTCCTCGAGCTGCGCAAAGCGCGATGCTTCGGGCAGGTATTCCTCACTGCAAATCAGGTGTGCCAGTGTAGGGTTTTTCCCCTGCAGGAACAGTATAACGGCATCTATGGTCTTTAGATATTCGTTTTTTAGGGCGATTATGCGCTGTGCGTTTTCGGTTTGTGGTTTATGGTTTGTGGTTTGTTGTTCAATCTTGTTAAACAATAGGGTAAGCCCTTCTTTAGAGAACAGCTTTAGTATTACATCTATACCCAGGTCGGCCTGTGCGGCGGCGATACCTTTGGTATTCAGGAAACCTTTCAGGTAGGCTGTAGCAGGGTACGGCGTGTTCAGCTGGGTGAACGGTGGGGTAATGAGTAATACTTTGGTGCTCAAAACATGCATGGGTTTAGGCTGCAAAAGTACGTGTTATTTGGCAGACGGCAAACGGCAGATTTTTTTGGGTATATTTGGGAAAATAAACCAACTGATATGCGACTATTACCTTTCTTAATTACACTTATAACGCTGTATTGTAACGCCCAAGAAACTTTAATACACAACGACGAGGACGGGGTAAAGCTACATACTTACTCAAAAGATTGGAAACCTGAAGATTTTACAGATGGTATCAGGGAGATAAAAGTGTACAGCTATACGATAAAAAACAACAGGGTTAAGCGTAATCGTGTGCTTGTAAAAAGCGCCATATATGACTCCAAAAAGAACTGCGTATCAGGAGTACAATGTGATAGATATGATTACACTAATCCCAAGAATTTAAACTATTTAGACAAATATGAACATCAATATGACTCATTAAATCGCATAAGTACTGTAACAGATGAAGCCTTAACTCCCAACGAAGAAACATATAAAGAATATATAGAAAAAAGGCTGGGCAGGGACCAAATAATGTATTTTTATGATAAAGCAGGAAATTTAACCTACCAAGTTAACAAGGGCTATGCCGACAAATGGGAAATAGGGAGAGAAAAAAGAGATACGTTATCGATAAGTAAAATTTCCGCAGCGCAATATTACTATTATGGATACGCAAACGGAAAACAAATCGACATGTTCCAAAAAACCGATAGTATAGAGACTATACGGATAGATAAGCGCACTAATAAGACAACCAAAAATAATGATTGTGCAAGTTCTTGTACACCAAAAATTAAAATTTTTGAACGTTTCTACAATAATACAGGTCAAAAAGCAGTCGCCATATCTTATGATAAATGGAATAAAATAGAAAGTAAGTACTATTATTTTTATGATGACCGATCACGTTTAATAGAACAGATTGATTCTACAGGATTCGGCGAAGGAAAGAAACCGTATCGTGAACGTAAAATAACAAATGAATATTCTGAAAAAAACCGTAAAGAAACTGAAATATCATATATAAATGGAGTGGCCTACAAAAGCATTACAATTTTCGATGACCACGATTTGATAATAAGTATATCCGATGACGAAAATATGCTGAGACACATTGAATACGAGTATAAAGGAGAAAAAATGGTTCAGAGGACTATAACAGACTTTGACAATAAGGTTTATGTTGTTTACCTAAAATATGATAACAAAGGGCTTCTGGAAGAAGAAAAGCATACTACCAACGGGAAGCTCGTTGCTGTGTTACGATATTTTTATGAATAACCTTCTTAAATAGAAAACCATCAATACATTTATTTTTCCGTACCTTTGTGTAAAATTTAAACACGATGCCCACGGACTGTATCAGCTATCAAAATTCAGGTTACTTTACACCATTAATGGTAGATTACCTTAACCAAAAGGATTCCCTGAAACCGCTGTACCACCGCTTCCCTAGCCTGCAAAACTTTGGCGCGCAGATTACTGAAAAGCAACAGAACTTTCCGCAGCACCACCGTAATGTACTGGTAAGTGCCCTGGAGCAACAATATAAAAAAGTTGAAGGGTCTCAGGGTACGTTGCAAAACATACAACTGCTGGCTCAGGACACCACGTTTACCGTAACCACCGGCCACCAGCTGAACCTGTTTACCGGGCCGCTGTACTTTTTGTACAAAATAGTATCGGCCATAAACCTGGCTAAAGAACTGAAGGCAGCCTATCCTCAGTACAACTTTGTGCCCGTGTACTGGATGGCTACCGAAGACCACGACTTTGAGGAAATAAACCATTTTACCTTCCGCGATAAAAAAATATGCTGGAACCGCAAAAGCGCAGGCCCTGTAGGCCGCCTTTCTACCACTGGGCTGGCTGCAGTGCTCGAAGTATTTACTAAAGAACTCGGACCCGGTATTAATGCCAAATGGCTTACCACCTTGTTTGAAAACGCCTATCTAAAGCACGAAAACTTATCCAATGCTACGTTCTATCTTGCTAATGAGATTTTTAAAGATCATGGGCTAGTGATTATAGATGCGGATAATATCGAACTGAAACAGCTGTTTGCCCCTTATGTAAAAGAGGAACTGTTACAACAAACAAGTCAACAAAAAGTAGCTGAAACCACAGCCCTGCTTAAAGAATACAACGTTCAGGTAAATCCGCGCGACATTAACCTGTTTTATATAGAGGATAACCTGCGTGAGCGTATTATTCTACAAGACGGTACTTATTATATTAACAATACCCAACTGAAATTCAGCGAAAGTGAACTCCTTACCGAGCTGGAAAACCACCCTGAAAAATTTAGCCCGAACGTGATTATGCGTCCGCTGTACCAGGAGGTTATTTTGCCCAATCTTGCCTACATAGGTGGCGGTGGCGAACTGGCATATTGGCTGGAACTGAAGTCGTTTTTCGATTCGCAAAACGTTACATTCCCTATGTTGCTGATGCGAAACGGAGCGCTATTGGTTACCGAAAAGCAGGCTTCTAAGTTGGACAAACTAAATCTTACCTGGGCCGATATGTTTACCAAACAACAGGCGCTGCTTAATAAGCGTGTTCAGGAGTTTTCAGAATTTAAACTT
Source organism: Flavobacterium sp. (assembly GCA_012270005.1). Classification (GTDB taxonomy): domain Bacteria; phylum Bacteroidota; class Bacteroidia; order Flavobacteriales; family Flavobacteriaceae; genus Flavobacterium. The sequence continues at coordinate 4,678 of JAAXJD010000096.1, forward strand.
GATTTTTCTGACCTGAAGGCAACACTACAAAACCAGTTTGCCCTAATGCGGGAAATGGCCGCTAAAACCGATATTACATTTACCGGGGCTGTAAAAGCGCAGGAGTTAAAGCAGATTGAAGGCCTTGCCAATTTAGAAAAACGCCTACTGAAAGCGGAAAAACGCCACCACCGTAACCAGCTGGAGCGCATAGCTTCTATACAAAACGAACTGTTCCCTAACCAGGGATTACAAGAGCGCCGCAATAACTTTAGTGAGTTTTACCTGGAGTATGACGGCAGGTTGCTTACCGAACTTTTTAAAAGGCTTAGACCGCTGGAGCAGAAGTTTAACATTATAGTACTGTAATTTTTAGTACATTTACTAATAAACACTTTGCCATGAATATTGCTACTGAAAAAGATCGCCTGAAAAAAGAAATTGATAAGATAACTGATCCTTCTGTACTTATGCAGATAAGCGATTTTCTATCGAATTCAAATGGTAGTTTTCTAAACGAAGAACAGTGGAAAATGGTTAATGAGCGTCGTACCGAATATTTCTCAAATCCATCGTCTGGAATGAAGAGCGACGACTTTGATAATGAAATAAAAAAGCGGTATGGCTTTTAAAGTCATTATTACCAGTCCGGCACAGAACGACATTTTTAAAGCCTTAGATTGGTACGAAAGTAAACAATCAGGGCTAGGGAAACGATTTTATATGGATTACAATGATGTAATTTCTTATCTCAAGACCAACCCCGAACTATTCAGCATTAAATCAGGTGATTTCAGGGAAGCAAAAATTGCTGGTTTTCCTTATGTTGTTATTTATGAAATCAATATAGATACTCTTATTGTATATGCTGTTTTCAATACCTATTTGAATCCCAATAAAAAACCAGGTAAATAATTATTCTCTAAATTTCAATAAATAACGGTTTCGTTATTGAGGAAAATCCAACAGAAATAGTAATTTTGCCAAAAAATTTAAAACAAGTTATGGCAACAAACAGGACCTTCACCATGATTAAGCCGGATGCTGTTGAAAAAGGACACATCGGTGGTATTTTATCTATGATTACAGAAGCAGGCTTCAGGATTGTATCTCTAAAGCTTACGCAACTTACTGTAGCAGACGCTAAAGCTTTTTACGCAGTACACAGCGAAAGGCCTTTTTACGGTGAATTAGTAGAATTTATGTCTCGCGGCCCTATCGTGGCAGCTATTCTTGAAAAAGACAACGCTGTTGAAGACTTCCGTAAACTTATTGGTGCTACTAACCCGGCTGATGCTGCCGAAGGTACTATCCGTAAAAAATACGCTACCTCTATGGGCGAAAATGCGGTACACGGTTCAGATAGCGATGAAAACGCTGCTATAGAAAGCGCGTTCCACTTTGCTGGAAGAGAGCAATTCTAGTAGTCAGGATACACGCAAAAAATAATACCAAAAGCCATGCTAAAGCGTGGCTTTTTTTATTGTCCTGTATTCCCCTCTACACTGTCATATCTGCCCCCGTCTTAATCTGGGCTTTTTGTATAACTTTGGAATATAAACAAAACAACGATGCAAAAAATCACTCCCTGCTTATGGTTTAACGGACGCGTAAACGAAGCTTTAGCCCTGTACACCTCGCTGTTCCCTAATTCCCAAGTAAAAGATATTTCGCGATATGGCAAAGGCGCACCTATGCCGGAAGGTGATATAATGGTAGCCACTTTTGAACTTGAAAATCAAAAATTTATGATTTTAAACGGTGGGCCACATTTTACCCCAAACGAGGCGTTTTCCCTTGTTGTACATTGTGAAACACAAGCGGAAATTGACCATTACTGGAATAACCTTATAGCAAATGGAGGCCAGGAAAGCATGTGCGGCTGGCTGAAAGATTCATTTGGTATTTCGTGGCAAATAGTGCCTAATGCGTTAAATGAACTCATGATGAAGGATCCATCTAAAACCGGAAAGGTTTTTGGCGCACTTATGCAAATGAGAAAGATAGAAATAGCTAAACTAGAAGAAGCATTTCTCTCGTAATTAAAGATTACTCTAAAAAAACAAACCCCTTGGTTAGCTCACTAACCAAGGGGTTTACTATTTGTACCAAGTTTATTTACGTTCCAAAACTTTAAACCTGGAACCTTAAACCTTAAACTAAACTTTATCGTTTTAAAGCAAAGTGTGCCCTGAACTCACGGGTTTGTCCGTTCTCGGTGAACTCTACCGTAAACCAGTAGTCGTCACTTGGCAGCGGGTGGCCGTTATAAG
>JAAXJD010000200.1 GCA_012270005.1 Flavobacterium sp.
TTTGCACTCTCAAAAGCGGAAGTAGCTCAGGTGGGTGAGCTCCAGCCTTCCTACCGTGTTGTCTCGAGTTCGAGCCTCGTCTTCCGCTCCACAAAAAAACCGATACAAACGTATCGGTTTTTTTTATTTTATTAATCCTATTTTTTTACTGTGAGCTATGGCTTCGCTACTGTCTTTAAAGTAGCAGGTGGCCACGCCCATACTCTCTATATTTTTTACGGCCTTTTCTGCTTTTACCTTTTTATGTGCGCCGGTTTGCCGTATGTATACAGCTTTTACTGTTAGCGGAAATATTTTACACACATCTTCGTACAAATAGGGGTCGTGCTGAGAATCATCTCCCAAAAGCGTATATTGTAAATGCGGGTAAAACTCAAGGATATGCTTTATTTTATCGAATTTATGGCCATGATTTCCCCTGCCGGTGACTAAAAAGTCGGTAAGGCTGGTTTTAATGTCCTTTAAAAGCAATACCGCGCGTGGTAGCTGATGCTTGGCGGTAAACTTAACAATAAAGTTGTACAGGTTCCACTCGCTACTGGATACATAGAAAAAGGCATTTTGTTCTTCTTTGTTGTACCTGCCTGCAGTACTTAGGCCCTGGTAGTGCGGCACTACATCTTCAAAAATATGCCTGCTGTTAATGTTTTTAAACAGCAGTATGTATATCTTTTTAAAGAAGTTACGCGTATGCGAAACCAGGAACGTATCGTCTATATCTGATATAAAACCAAGATTACCTTCATGCGGGCGTACATAGGTGCCTTTTTCCCTTATTTCCTCGTTATTATAATACGTGCTTACGTAATAGTCGGTCCAGCCGTAAGACAGTTCGTGTTTTAGTGGTATGCAAAATTTAAAATATCCGTCTTTCAGCGTTTTTGTGCGTATTTTTTCGCCGTTAAGTTCCAGGAATACTTCTGCATTAGGTATGGTTTTTACACGAAACATATTCAGTATGCTTCGTGCATTTTTAAAGCGCTTCTTTTCAAACTCATAGTCGCCCGTATTGTTTGGGCGAAACACATGCCCAAAAACAATGAGTTCTTCTTCGTTAGCGTAGCCACGGTATAGCCTGAGTATTGGTTTCATCAAAATTTTATCAGTTTTATAAGAATTGCTAAACTACCTTTTACCTAAATTTAGGGTAAAAAAAGTACATATGCCCTTACAAAAGAAATTTTTGCTAATAATTAACCCTATTGCCGGCGGAAACGATAAAACAGAACTTAAGGAGTCAGTTTTAGCGTATGCGTCTGCCGAGGGGGTGGAAGTTTTTGTTTACGAAACCACAGGTAAGGACGATGAATCTGCCATACAAAACCTGTGCCGTGAACATAAGCCTGAGCGTATATTAGTAGCCGGTGGCGACGGCACGGTTAAAATGGTGGGCGAGGCCGTAGAAGAATTTGATGTAATAATAGGCGTGTTACCCGCCGGGAGTGCTAACGGGCTTTCGGTAGACCTGGAATTGCCGTCCGATTTAGCGGAGGTGATGCAGGTAGCGTTTAACGGCAGGGTAATGCATATGGATATGGTATGTATTAACGGCAAAAAAAGCATACATCTTAGCGATTTGGGCATTAATGCTGAGTTGGTAAAAAATTATGAAAATGGTACGGTTCGCGGCAAGCTTGGGTATGCGTTACAGGCGTATACCACCCTTAAAGAGCTTGGCGATCCATTTATTGTAAGCATAAACACCCAGGAAGAGGTGGTAGAAACCGAAGCGCGAATGGTTGTTATAGCCAATACCCAAAAATACGGCACAGGTGTAACCATAAACCCGGTGGGGGTAATGGATGATGGTAAGTTTGAAATTGTGATACTTAAAAGTATAGATTTTTCGTTTATTGCAAAGATACTTACTGGTAACATGCCGGTAGAAAATGACGAAAACGTACACATTATTTCAACAGACGCGGCCACAATTACCACTAATGTACCGGTAAGTTTCCAGATAGATGGTGAATATTGCGGCCATGAGCAAAACCTTGATATAAAGATTTTACACCGCCAAATGAAGGTGGCTGTACCCTAAACGGTAACCGGTACTTCTGCTTTAAACGGGCTGCGTTCATTCCAGCTTACTTTAGGTTCAAAGTACTGGAACAGGCATTCCATAGAGCGGTTAATTATGGGTGAAGTATGTTTTATAAGTCCATATACCGGCTCTGCCTGCGCGCCTACAGAACTCTTAATTTCCATAGCCGACCTGCCGTAAATCACGTGGCTGAATTGTTTGTTTATGCTGTAGGCTGCCATGTCATACAGCATATTAAGGTATAGCATTTTGTCTTTCTGTATCGTGGCGTCGTATCCTAAAAAGTAAGTGTCCATATCGGCACCGTTTTTAATAAGCGTATTAAAACCTACCAGTTTACCGTCTAAAAAGTAACCGTAAAACCTGAAGTTGTCTCCAAGTAGCTTTTTAAACGTATAAAAATGATGCTCGGGCAAATGAAAGGTATTAAAAGAAGCATTACCTGCTACGGTAAGATAGAGCTGTTGTATTGTGGCGCTTTGTTGTAAAATTTCATCGCAGCACAGCTGGCGTTTTTCTATACCTGCTGCTTTTTTACGGGCACGGTTGTATTGTGTGCGGTATTTTGTGCTAAGGTCTGCCAGGTAATCCTCCATTTTATCCCAATGCTCCCTTTTAGAGAAAATCATGTTAGGCTGCGTGCAAAATTTATAATATCCGCTATAACCCGCTGCTTCAAAATTGGGCAACTCAGCCTCATTAAAATCTTTAATGGTAATCAGGTTTATATGAGTGCCTTTTTTTCGGTACTGTTTTTTAAGTTCCAGCAGCGCGTTTTCAAAAGCCCTAAGTGCCGCAACTTCATCATTTCTGTCGGACAGCAGGTAAGCATTTTGCCCCGTAAGCATATTGTTGCCTAATACCAATACCTGCGAACTGAACTTTTTAAAGAAGTATTCGCGTAGGCAAAAGCCTTTTTCGCGTTGGCCCAGCGTATTTACACCGTTAAGGTTTATGTACTGTGCCAGTGCAATGCCGCATAGGGCATCACCTTTAAACAGGCCTATAAAGTGTGGCGTAAGGTTTTCCGGAGCCGATTGTTCTAAAACCGACAGATAAGCGGTAGATAAAAAGATGTTGGGTTGTGCAAGGGTGTCCCATTGTTGCGGCAGTGCAGCTACCGAATTATATATTTTGTAATGCAGTGTGTGAGTAGGCATACGTGTATAACCTCCACATTCAGGAGGTTATACAAAGTTATAAAAATTTTATTCCCACGCGCAGATGATACCTCCCATTATTGTAAAGCACACCATAAAGTATCCGGCGTTTATAAGAATGTATTTCCAGCTTCTGCCTTCAAATTGTGCGTTTATACCTATTATTGGCAATGCCATGAACAAACCTGTCATAAACCCGTGTAGTGCACCGTGTTTAAAGGTGCGGAAAGCATGGCCATAATCTGCCATAAAGGCTGCGAAAGAAGGCTTGGCGGTTTCTAAAAAGCGCGGGCCGCCAATCATGCCCATTGCGCCCGATTGGTGAATGGTAAGGAACTGTAAAATAAACCCTAGCATAAGTGCAAAAATGAAAGTAAGGCCAAATATTTTAAGCATATTGGCATTTTTAGGTGCCTCAGGGGCTACACCGGCTTCGCGCATCCAGATAGTGCCGAAAACTTTTGGGCTGTACCAAATAAAACCTACCGGAAATGTAGATACTGCCGCCACAAGTATGGCAAGGAAATTCATGTGCATAATTGTTTGTTTTAGTGTTATGTAAAACAAATATATGGTTTTAAAATTAATTGATTGTGAAAGGCTTGAAACACAGCGGTGTACTTCGCTGTGTATCTATGTGTTAATCGGGGATATGTAATTTTATTTAGAATACTTTAAAAAGCTGAAAAGCTTTCTGCTTTTTAAATATTCCATATTTTTTTCATTGGCATAAGCCTCACGTTCAAAGCTAATGTTACGGTACGCTTCTTTTTGCGTGTGGTACGCAAGCCTGCGGATAAAGTATTCGGTAATGTACAATAGGTAAAAGGGGAGTACCAAAAGCTCTGCCTGTTGGCGCAGGTGTATGCGCTCATGATTTATGAATACGGGGTTTGCCGCGAGAGTTTTATCGCGCATGAACACAAACGGAAACAGGGTAATGCCACTGTAACCTTTAGGTACTAAATATTTTGAGGTAATTAATATCATTTTGTGTAAAGTTCATAAATTTGCGTATATGAGCAACGGATTTTTTGGAAATAAACTAACAGAAGGCGAGGATTATTACCTTTCGCCCGAAGGATATAAAGTATTTACAGCGGCCTATCACCTAAAGCGTGGCTACTGCTGCAAAAGCGGTTGCAGGCACTGCCCTTACGGATTTGACAAGCGTACCGGGGAATTTAAGAAATAGTTGTTGGTTGTCAGTTGTTGGCTCCACTCAAACTATAAACAAAAACTACAAACACAGAAACATAAAACATGACGTTTAAAGAACAAATACTTGAGGGGATTCCGGCCATACTGCCGCAACCTAAGCCGTATGACCCGGCAGTAAACCATGCCCCGAAACGTAAAGATATACTGAGTGCCGAGGAAAAAAAACTGGCCCTGCGTAACGCGCTGCGTTACTTTGAACCACAGCACCACGCTGAACTAATAAAAGAGTTTAGCCATGAACTGGAAACGTATGGCCGTATTTATATGTATCGCCTGCGTCCGGATTATAAAATGTACGCCCGCCCGGTAGAGGAGTATCCGGGAAAATCACTGCAGGCAAAAGCCATTATGCTTATGATTCAGAACAACCTGGATTATGCCGTGGCGCAGCACCCGCATGAGCTGATTACCTATGGTGGCAATGGGGCTGTGTTTCAAAACTGGGCACAGTACCGCCTTACCATGAAGTACCTTGCCGAAATGACCGACGAGCAAACGCTGGTTATGTACAGCGGGCACCCTATGGGGCTGTTCCCGTCGCATAAAGATGCACCGAGGGTAGTAGTAACAAACGGTATGGTAATTCCTAATTACAGCAAGCCAGACGACTGGGAAAAATTTAATGCACTGGGTGTATCTCAATATGGGCAAATGACAGCCGGTAGCTACATGTATATAGGTCCACAGGGAATTGTACACGGTACTACCATTACGGTGCTAAACGGCGGCCGTAAAATTGCCAAAAACGGTGAAGGCCTTGCCGGCAAACTCTTTTTAACATCAGGCTTAGGAGGTATGAGTGGGGCTCAGCCAAAAGCAGGGAATATAGCAGGATGTATTACGGTATGTGCCGAAGTTAACCCTAAGGCCGTGCACACACGCCATAGCCAGGGATGGGTAGACGAGGTGATAACCGATCTTGATGCACTCATAGCTCGTGTTTTAAAAGCAAAAGAAAACAAAGAAGTGGTTTCTATTGCCTATCAGGGCAATGCCGTAGAGGTGTGGGAGCGCTTTGAGAGTGAAAATATTTTTGTAGACCTGGGAAGCGACCAAACTTCCCTGCACAACCCTTGGGCAGGTGGTTATTACCCTGCCGGGCTGAGCTTTGAGGAGTCTAATGCGCTTATGGCAGCAGATCCCGCAGCATTTAAAGAAAAAGTGCAGGACTCGCTGCGTAGGCAGGCCGATGCCATTAACAAGCACACGGCTAAGGGGACGTACTTTTTTGATTACGGAAATGCGTTTTTATTAGAGGCCTCAAGAGCAGGTGCCGATATTATGGCTACAGACCACATCCATTTTAAATATCCGAGCTATGTACAGGATATCATGGGGCCTATGTGTTTTGATTATGGTTTCGGGCCCTTCCGTTGGGTTTGTGCTTCGGGTAACCCAGAAGACCTTGCTGCTACCGATGCCATAGCCTGCGAGGTGCTGGAAGAAATGGCTTTAACGGCACCGGCAGAAATCCGCCAGCAAATGGAAGACAACATCCGATGGATAAAAGGTGCGCAGGAAAACAAACTGGTAGTAGGCTCTCAGGCACGTATTCTGTATGCCGATTCAGACGGACGTATTAATATAGCTCGTGCATTTAACAAGGCTATTGCGGAAGGTAAAATAGGTCCGGTTATACTGGGCAGGGACCACCACGATGTAAGCGGTACTGATTCGCCTTACAGGGAAACCAGCAACATCTACGACGGATCTCGTTTTACGGCAGATATGGCCATACATAATGTAATAGGAGACAGTTTCCGTGGGGCTACCTGGGTAAGTATACACAATGGCGGCGGAGTAGGCTGGGGAGAGGTTATTAACGGTGGATTCGGCATGGTTCTTGATGGTTCTTCAGATGCATCAAGACGCTTAGAATCAATGCTTTTCTGGGATGTTAATAACGGTATTGCAAGGCGTAGCTGGGCCCGTAACGACGAGGCTATTTTTGCCATAAAGCGCGCTATGGAACAGCAACCGCTGCTAAAGGTTACCTTGCCTAATAAGGTAGACGACGCGCTGCTGGGATAGACATTAAAAAAGTAAGTATTGATAAGTTTTCGGGGTGTGATTGCTATGAACTCATATTAACTTTATTACTGTCATCTTATGAAAATGATAAAAATGCTACCGTTGGTGCTGTTATCGCTGCTTGCGGTAAGTTGTGCCACCATTAATGTGCGGTCTGATTATGATGATGCTGCAAACTTTACCGCTTACAAAACCTACGGGTTTTTAAAAGACGGCATAGATAAGGCTGAAATCAGTGACCTGGATAAAAAACGCATTATGAAAGCCCTGGAGACAGAGCTTGGAGCTAAAGGCTTTACAAAAAGCGATAAGCCAGATGTGTATGTAAACTTTTTTACCAAAGCCACTAAAGAGGTTAACGTAAACAATTACGGCGGCTACGGCGGCTGGGGTTGGGG
>JAAXJD010000035.1:0-451 GCA_012270005.1 Flavobacterium sp.
CCTTACTTGCTAAAATGGTTCGGGCAACTTGGTGCAAATTTCCGTGCTGCAGACGCTGCGGGCGAAATTAAGGACAAACAAACCCAAACCGAAACTAATGTAAAAGTTGTTAAAATCGAGCAAACTGCTAACAGTGCAGAAAATGAGACAGCTAATCCCCAGTTGCAAACCCAAAAATCTGACCAGATTTTAAAGGGTTTAAAGCCTCAAATTAAAGATAGGCTTAACGCTGCTGCTTTGTCAATAGCTTCGAACCTAGGTACTCGTGCTGATAGTTCACGCTTTAACCCTGCTACGTGGACTGAAAACGATTCTGAAGTAAGTAAAGCTTTAACCGACAATTGGTACTACATTAAGTATATTGAAAAATTGTACTATAACGTATATACCAATAGTAGTAATATAAAGAATGATGTTATTGATTATCTCGATAAATCAGACTTACAAAAAG
>JAAXJD010000035.1:461-3390 GCA_012270005.1 Flavobacterium sp.
AAGTTCGTATATACTACAAAACCGAAGGTTTAATAACGTTTTGTTAAACGCTAAAAATAAAAAAAATGGACGAAACAGCTTAGTTATTAGTACTCCCTTATAATTCAGATGTCATTTATGTTCCCTGCCCTTTAGAGAATAGTGTTATAACTTATTCGTCTGAAAAACCTTTTCTTTTGCTTGGGGCTATGAGTTATACTCCTCCAAAAGATTCTAGTTTTTTGCGTATAAGTATGTCGTGGTTTATGCAAAATAGTTTTGTTAATAGCCTTATGTATACAATAGCTGGCGGTTCAGTGATTGACACTATCAATGTATTTCGTAATTTCGGACGTCTCGACTATATACAGCCTGGCTCTTACCAAATAGATATAGAATACTAATGTCTAAAATACCTACTCCGTACACTTGTATTATATTCCATAAGAATAGGGAGGTAAAGCCTATAAAAATGCAGTATGTATGGTCGATATACTATCTACATAATTGGCTTTTAAATGGTCGTTACGATTACTATTATATGAATATATACAACCGTAAAACAGGGCAGTATATTCGCAGGCAATACTGCCACGATTACGTAATAAACAAACCACCGCTATAGCGGTGGTTTTCTTTTTTCATCATAAACAACATAACGTTAATTTAGCTTTAAACAACCCTGTATTTTTTTTTTTCATCATAAACAACATAACGTTAATTTAGCTTTAAAAATGGCACGGTTTTTATTTTACCTTTGTAAATGTTAAAATTAACCACAATGAAAAAAATTATCATTACATCGTTTTGCTTGTTATCCTTAACAGCTTTTTCACAGAAAAAGAAATTTGTTAACACTCCACGTTCTAAACCTGTGGATTCTACTTATTATGTATCTCCTCGTAAAGAGTTACAATCTACTACCGATATAGAATATAACTATATGACTAAAGGCTATCGTATAGAGCAGGAATCTGGTCTTGACCGTAAACAAGGTTACGATGTAGACTTATTACGTGTATTTGATTCAGATAAGTATAATTTCGAATTCATTGCTTTAAAGTCTGACAAACATACTGTTGTAGGCGTTATATGTAAAGCTTTGGATAAATCTAATTCTAAGCTTTACTATTTAGGCATTCCTGTTAATAATCCAGATTTAGAGCCATTATATTTTAAGTCTGTTCGTGATATGGGTACGGATATGGTTTATTATTACTCTCAAATTTCATCTTTAATGATTGCTCCCTTAACTGCCGGTATATATTTAAAATAAATTTGCATAATTTAACAAACATTGTTAAATTAGCACCCATAAACATAAAGCAATATAAAACGGGGCTTTAAAACCCCGTTAAGTTGTATAAAACTTGCACTATAATTTACATTATGTAAAATAATTTGTTTTAGGAGCAATAGTGCTTCTAAATGATATCTATATCTCCTTTTCCTTCACGTACTACAACCGGTTCTCCTTCAGACAAATCAATAATTGTTGACGGTACATTATCTCCGTAGCCGCCATCAATAACAGCATCAACCAGATTTTGCCATTTTTCAAAAATTAGTTCAGGGTCAGTGCTATATTCAATTATTTCGTCTTCATCATGGATTGATGTAGTTACTATGGGATTCCCTAATTGTCGTACAATTTCCAAAACAATATTGTTATCAGGTATACGGATACCAACAGTTGTTTTCTTTTTAAATTCTTTTGGCAAATTATTATTCCCCGGTAAAATAAATGTATACGGACCGGGTAATGCACGCTTTAAAATTTTAAAGGTGCTGGTATCTATCTGCTTTACGTAGTCAGATAAATTACTTAAATCACTGCATACAAATGAAAAGTTTGCTTTATCCAGCTTTATTCCCTTTATTTTTGCAAGTCGCTCTAAGGCACGGCTGTTAGTAATATCGCAGCCCATTCCGTATACTGTATCGGTTGGGTAAATTATAATGCCACCATCCTTTAAAATTTTTATCACTTTCGCGATTTCTTTTTCGTTAGGATTTTGTGTATATATTTTAATAAATTGAGGAATAGTAATTTATGTTTCTTTATGTAAATCTAATCTACATATATATTATGTAAAATTAAATGGATGTTTGGCTAATCAAAATTATCATAAACACGCTCAAATTCTTTCCTATTTGGCCATTTCTGACTCATGGTTTGTTCATACACATTTTGCAAACGTGTTTTGTAATTCCCCATCATCCCATTCAAGATAATATAGTCTACTACTTGTTTATAAGAGTTAAACATGCTTTTGTAAAATGTTTCATGTTTAATGTATCTACTTGCAGAATATGTTTGAGCAATTTCTATGTTGTATAACATTACGTCGGCAACAACAAACGGATCTACCCCTAGCTGCAAAAAATGCTTTATAAACTTTTGGGCCACTCCCCTACTTAATTTTTGCCTTTTCCCCTTCGGAGGAAAGTACTCCGCCCCTATCTTAACCTTAGCTTCCTGCTGAAGTTTATCTTCCTTGGGATTGAAGATGAAGTTATAATAGGTTTTAACTTCAGAAAACTTCTCATAGAGGGCCATCAGTTGCAACTCAAGTTCTTCTTTAGGAAGTTCTGCTAAATATTTTTTTAAATCACGTTTACTCATATTCATTGTAAAATTACAGCTTTACAGGCTAAAATAGTACTAATGTTTCCACAATTTTTTAAGTAGAACCTTACACTATTTTACCAGATTTTACAATTAGCATCTATTCATTTCAACGTGTAACTTTACAAAATCAATAATTTTAAATGTATAACGTTATAGTATCATTAAAATAATTATTTTTGAGCGCGGCAAAAACTAAATATTATTAACAATTGCCCGGTTTTGTATGACTGAATGTATTTCTGTTTTTGACATGCTAAAGATAGGCGTTGGCCCATCAAGCTCTCACACCCTTGGCCCATGGCGGGGTGCAGAACGTTT
>JAAXJD010000035.1:3400-31013 GCA_012270005.1 Flavobacterium sp.
TATTGGTGCAGAACCAACAATGAATGACAATCTTTTTGACATGATAAAGATTGTCTTTGGCACATAAAGCTCTTAAACCCTTGGCCCATGGCGGGGTGCAGAACGTTTTTTAAATGAACTGCGTGCCGAAGGTATTTTTGGTTCGGTTACTGCTGTTCGTGTCGACCTGTACGGATCACTTTCGCTTACGGGAAAGGGACATGCTACAGACCTTGCTGTAATGCTGGGACTTAGCGGAGCCGATCCAGAATATGTGCCTATAGATAGTATACATGGTACTATAGATAAGATAAGGAATCACAATAAATTATACCTTGGAAGCGAACGCACTATAGATTTTACTATAGATAATGATATTGTATTCAACAGAAACTTCCTTCCTTTTCATGCTAATGGGTTTACTTTTACGGCTACCCACCCAGGAGGAACTTATGCCTCAACTTTTTATTCTATTGGCGGCGGTTTTGTTGTAAAAGAAGAACGCGTTGTAGCAAGACAGAAAGAGGAAATAAGACAGTCTTTTCCGTACCCTATAGATAAAGCAGACCAACTCCTTGCCTATTGTAATCTTCTTGGTAAAAATATTTCGGAAGTTGTTTATGAAAACGAAAAATCCATCCGTAATGAGGACGAAATCCATAACGAACTCTTGCGCGTATGGAACACAATGCTCGAATGTATGTATACGGGTTGCCACACCGAAGGGATACTCCCGGGTGGCTTAAATGTACGTAGGCGCGCTTATGATATGCATAAAAACCTTATCGGCACACTACCTTATAATTCTCCACAGGAATGGCTTCAGGTAATCCGTAAAACTGAGGTTAAGTTCAGGCAAATATTAAAATGGGTAAGTTGCTTTGCGCTTTCGGTAAATGAGGTTAATGCTGCTCTCGGGCGTGTAGTAACCGCTCCCACTAATGGTAGTGCTGGCGTTATACCGGCGGTACTTATGTACTATATGGTTATTGAAAACCACAATGCAACCGAAGAACACATAAAACAATTTTTAATGGTGGCGGGCGAAATTGGCTCAATCTTTAAAAAAGGTGCCACCATAAGTGCTGCAATGGGCGGATGCCAGGCAGAAATAGGCGTATCGAGCGCTATGGCAGCAGCGGCTTTATGCGAAGTTATGGGAGGAACTCCGGAACAGTGCTTAATGGCAGCTGAAATAGCTATGGAGCATCACCTTGGTTTAACCTGCGACCCTATAGGTGGGTTGGTACAAGTGCCATGCATAGAGCGCAACACTATGGGAGCTATTAAGGCAATTAACGCCGCAGAACTGGCCTTGGAAACCGATCCTAAAAATGCCAAGGTCCCGTTGGATAAAGTTGTAGATACTATGTGGCAAACAGCTCAGGACATGAACAATAAATATAAAGAGACCAGCGAAGGAGGCCTTGCAGTAACGGTTAACAACGCTGATTGCTAATGATGAATTTTCCCTTTAGCATATAATTATAGAGTTTGCTAAAGAGAAAAGTATTTTTTATGGCATACGGGTGTCAATAAGGTACAGTATTTTCCAGCCCTCTTTTGTTTTTATCAGGCTAAACGAATCTACGCCACTGTGGCTAAACTCTCCGTTATAATAAAATTCATACGGCGCCCACACGTTAGCAATATGTCCGTCGGTCTGAATTTTATATTCTTTTACTTTTTCTTCAAATTTACCTTTCTTCCCCGCTTCGGTTAACCAGGCAAAAAACCGTTCGGCAGTTTCTTCTGTAAACTTATTGCCTACGGTATGCACTTCTACAGATTGCAGTATAAGTTTGTCGCTACATACTGATTTTACCTTTGCTATATCTGTGCTGTTAAAGCCTGTAAAAAAGGTTTCTATAGTTTTTTTTATATCTGCCTCCTGTGCAGACATAAGCTGTACTGTAAAAAATGCTAAAGCAATAAATACTTTTTTCATGAGTAACATCTTGTTTGTAAATGATTGTAAAAAGGTAAATTGGGCAAATTGTGATTAATAAAAACACAACAGATAGCTTATTATTGCTGCAATTTACTACTTTTACACACCAAATTTAAAGAAAAATGTCAGTCGCTAAAAAAGATTATAAAAGAATCACGACCAAATCACTGATTGAAATGAAGGCTAATGGAGAAAAAATTTCCATGCTTACTGCCTATGATTTCACCATGGCTAAAATTGTGGACACCGCTGGTGTAGATGTAATCCTTGTAGGCGATTCTGCCAGTAATGTTATGGCGGGCCATGAAACCACCCTCCCTATAACACTAGATCAAATGATTTATCACGCGTCATCGGTGGTACGCGGTGTATACCGTGCACTGGTAGTGGTAGATTTACCATTTGGTACGTACCAAAGCGACCCTAAAGAAGCACTCCGTTCTGCAATCCGTATTATGAAAGAAAGTGGTGCTCATGCGGTAAAGCTTGAGGGAGGTTCTGAAATTAAAGACTCTGTAAAAAAACTATTGCATGCCGGTATACCGGTTATGGGGCATCTGGGGCTAACGCCGCAATCTATCTATAAATTCGGGTCGTACACCGTACGTGCCAAAGAAGATGCTGAAGCAGAAAAACTAATCGAAGACGCACAACTGCTGGAACGCCTTGGTTGTTTTGCTATTGTTTTAGAAAAAATACCTGCTGCACTGGCAAAGCGTGTTGCAGAAAGCCTTACCATACCGGTTATAGGTATAGGTGCCGGCGGCGGTGTAGACGGCCAGGTACTTGTTGTACACGATATGCTGGGTATGAATAATGAGTTTAGTCCGCGTTTTCTGCGTAGGTACCTTAACCTGTATGATGACATGACCAAGGCTATAGGCCAGTACGCTGCAGACGTAAAGTCTAAGGATTTTCCTAGCGAAAGCGAACAGTACTAATTTTCAGTTGGATTTTTTTATTAGGGTTTGAAAATACTATCTACAAAAGAAAACCTTCAGGTTCTATACGAAGATAATCATATTATTGTGGTTAATAAGCGTGTGGGCGATATTGTGCAGGGCGATAAAACAGGAGACAAACCACTAAGCGACATTGTAAAAGAGTATATTAAAGACAAATACAATAAGCCTGGTGAAGTGTTTTTAGGCGTAGTACATCGTTTAGACAGGCCTACTACGGGTATAGTAATGTTTGCCAGGACAAGCAAAGCACTAACACGACTAAACGAAATTTTTAAAAACAGGGAAACTCAAAAGACATATTGGGCTCTTGTAAAAAACAAACCTTCATTACCGGAAGCTACCCTGACGCATTATCTTACGCGAAACGAAAAGAGCAATACCAGCAAAGCACATGCTAAGGAAATTTCGGGAAGTAAAAAGGCCTCCCTTACCTATAAGGTTCTAAAAAACTTAACCAATTACACCGCGCTTGAAATAGATTTACATACGGGAAGGCATCATCAAATCCGTTGCCAGCTATCGGCGATAGGATCGCCGATTAAAGGCGATCTGAAGTACGGTGCAGACCGCAGTAATCCTGATGGTGGGATTTGCCTCCATGCCCGTAAACTATCACTAACACACCCTGTTACCAAAAATATTTTGGAAATCATTGCTCCTGTTCCAGACGACGCATTGTGGAGAAGTATTTAAATATTTGTTAATTTTAACTACTTAATTTTATTTACATTACTAATAAGTTGGTTCATTCCTGAAAAAATCATAATTTGGTGTAAATCTTCCATCATGAAAAGGATTTCACTACTCACATTAATGATTTGTTCTGCTGTGGCATGGTCGCAGGAACATTTTACCGGTATCTCAACTTCAGATAATGCCGGACTTATGAACGTAATGCTTAACCCTGCTGCTGCAGGAAATGCCCAAAACGGTATTTACGTTAACATGGTTTCCATGAGCGGAAATCTGCTAAATAACAAGATTGGTTACTCCGACCTTATTTCAGGAAAAAACTTTGAGCGCGCTATATTTTCGGGAAATGAGCCTGCTAACCTGCGATTAGACGGACAAATATTAGGTCCCTCCATTTCGTGGAAAATAGATAAATGGGCTTTTTTCTTTACTTCTTCGGCAAATACACAAGCTAATATCATTAATCTGGACAATAGCCTGGGTAATGCTATTGTAAATGATATGATAGATGTTACCGGGGCAGCCAGTATCTTATCCAGGAATCAACGTGCCAATGGTATGGCATGGGGTGAGCTAGGTATAGGGCTAGCAAGGAAAGTATTTTCTATTAACGGGCATTCGCTGTACGCGGGAGCTCAGTTTAAATGGATGTTGGCTGGCGCGTATGTAGATATGGCTGCTTCAGCATTTACAGGTAAACTTTCCATACAGGGTAATAACGTACTGCTTACAGATGCCTCTGCCCGGCTTAATTTTTCATATTCCGGTAGTCTGGGCGATGATTTTACCCGTATTCCGAACTATATGGACTATCTGGGTAAACCGGGAGGTGTATCTACTGATTTAGGTTTAAGCTATACCTGGAAAATGGAAAACGAAAGTGCTCCGCGCATTACGGCCGGGGTTTCCATAAAAAATATTGGTAGCGTAAGTTTTAAAGATCAAAACAGCAGCAGCAATACTTACCTGCTAAATATACCCGATGGCCAGTATTTTAACCTGTCGCAATTTAAAGACGAAGGAGACATTAAGGTAATAGAACAGCGTTTACAGCAAAGTGGTTTTTTAACGGTTACAAATGACAAACAGAATTTTAAAGTAAAGACCCCTACCCTTTTCGTACTGAACGCTAATGTTAAGGTTTACGACCGTTTTTACTTAGGAGCAGTACTTCAACAAAAAACAAATTCTGAAACTAAAGAAAATCAGTTAAACGCACAGGACGTAGTTACTTTTATACCGCGCTATCGTACAGATAATTTCGAGGTATTTTTACCGGTAAGCCATTATCAAATTTCCGGTACTGCAGCCGGTGTAGGTATGCGTTACCGGGCTTTCTTTATAGGTTCAGGATCGGGGCTTACGGGCTTGCTTAATAACAGTAATACCCGACAGGTAGACGGATACATTGGTTTCCGGATTGCCATATAATAGCCAACAATAATATATTTAATATATTCGCATATTGATAATTTCGGTATGCGAATTTTATTTTTATTACTACTTGTTTTTATGGCCAATAGTTGCATCGCACAGATAAACCCTGCTGATTCAACGGTACAGGTGGTTGGATATTGGAATAAAAACGAAAAACATTCGTTCTCCTTTCGCTTTGAGAAATTTAAGGTAAAGGAGAAAGACACAACAATGATCCATGACATTAGATACAATGGTGATTTAGAAGTTGTGGACTCTACCGAAACGTCCTACACATTCAATTGGAAATACAAACAATACAGTTTTGGCAATGTAACCGGACGGCAGATAACAGACAATGGTATCTCCGGTCTTATAAAATTATTTGAAAATCAAACAATAAAGTTTGAAACCGATGAGAACGGTAGCTTTAAAACCTTACTTAACTGGGAGGAACTGCGCGATAAAATACGTACTGCCTTTGATGCGTTAAAAAATACCAGTGAGTTCAGCCCAGAGATTTCTTTTCTTTTACAGCAACCTTTAGACAAACAAAGTATAGAGAATACTGTTTTAAAAGACATACAACAGTTCTATCTTTTCTATGGTATTAAGCTGCATATTGGTGTTCCGGTAGAGCAACAGGTTGATACCGGGAGCAGCTTAACCGGCTCTATAAAATCTGACACTTCATTACTTTTAACAAATGTTGACTTTAAAGAAAAGTTTTACAATATTACATACTATCAGGGATTTGATGTCGAATCTACAACCAAACTTACTGCAACCATAGCACTGCTACTTAAAGGCACCGACTCTTCCCAAGATACTCAGGATTCAGAAAAAAAAGATGTCGAAGTACAGGGATTTGAAGATTTCTACGAAGCCACTATCCACGATTCGGGTTGGCCTTTAAAAATGACCTACTATCGTGTAGTTACTTTGCAAGATACCAATCAGGTTATTGAACGACGCACTATTACCCTTTTAGAATAAGCTTCTTATCGCTCTATAATTTCAATCTCTACCCTGCGGTTAGCATCTGCCTCAGCCTCGCTTTTCTCCGGCAATGGATAAACAGGTCTTGAACTCCCAAAACTGTGATAGGTCAGCCTGGTTTTATCTATACCATTCCTCACCAAAAAGTTATATACAGCAAGGGCTCTCTTTTTAGATATGTCATCCTGCTCCTTTTTTTGGCAGCAAATATGTCCCTGTATATCAATTCTTATAGTAGGGTTATTTTGCATTACTTCTAATAACTCTCTTATTACTTTAGTAGACTCAGGCACAAAAGCATCAGAATTATTAAAAAAATACAGGTTTTTCAGACGTATTTTGTCACCTACTTTTGCGCTGTTTACCTGTTTTTTAAAATCTTCAGGATCATCCTTTTTGGCAGGTATACTTTCTATAGCCGGTGGTACATCTTCGGCGTTCCGAAAAATAATAACCACTCTCCTGTCTTTAGCATGGTAACCGGATGTTGAACGTGATTCTCCAAAAGGATGAAATTCTGTTGCCGACATATCCAGTTGTACGCTGCTGCTCTGTAAAAGATTCTTTACAGCTTTAATACGCCTTTCAGATAAGTCTATATTATAGTAATTATTTCCGGTTTTGTCTGCATCGCCTTCAAGAGCATCAATGGCTATGCCGTCTTTAGATTTTACCCATTCTGTAAAGCGTGCTACCGACTTTTGGTTGGGCACATCTTTATTGAAATCAAAATAAAGAGTGAATTTTTCCTGTGCCTGTAGCATAAAGAATGTACCGAAACACAGTGCAGATAGCATATACCTGTTCATAATGGGTAATAATTGGTTAGGATTGTATAACACTAAAAATACTACATTTATTTTATGACGTAAAAAAACCTGCCCTAAAACAGAACAGGTTTTTAGTAATATGGAAAGGAAGAAATAAATTAACGTGTAAACAGTAGTTCACGGTATTTGGTTAGTGGCCAAATTTCGTCGTCTATAAGTAGCTCCAGCTTATCGCAGGGTCTTCTTATAACATCAAAGAATGGTTTTACGTTATCGCAGTACGCGTGTGCTTTTTCTTCAGATGTTTCAAGCGCATTAGCCGCTTTACGGGCTTCTGTCATTTCTTCTACTTTAGAGTTAATGGCAGCAATATGTCCTGAAATTTCACGGATAATAGAAATTTGCTCCTTACCTACGGTTTCAAACTCAGCACCAAATATTTCTTTTAGGCCTTTTACGTTCTCTATAATAACATTTTGGTAGCGTATGGCTGTCGGTATAATGTGGTTACGTGCAATATCTCCTAGTACACGGCCTTCAATTTGTATCTTCTTAGTATACTCTTCAAGTTCAATTTCGTAACGAGCTTCAGCCTCTTTGTGGTTCATTACTCCCAGTTCTTCAAACAGGTTAAGAGCTGCTTCCGAAACCTTAGCTTTAAGAGCCCCAGGAGTTGTTTTATGGTTGCTCAGGCCGCGTTTTGCAGCTTCTTCCTGCCATGCATCGCTGTAACCGTCACCTTCAAAAAGAATTGCTTTTGTCTCTTTAATGTATTCTCTAAGAACGTTAAAGATAGCGTCGTCTTTCTTCATATCCTTACTTTCTATAAGGGCATCAACAGCAACTTTAAAGTCTTTAAGCTGTTTTGCCATAATAGCATTAAGAATAGTCATTGCATTAGCACAGTTAGCCGATGAACCTACCGCGCGGAACTCAAACTTGTTACCTGTAAAGGCAAATGGTGAAGTACGGTTCCTGTCTGTATTATCCAGTAACACATCCGGAATTTTACCTACTACATTAAGTTTAAGGTCGGTTTTTTCTTCCGGAGAAAGTTTCCCTGCAGATACGCCCTCAAGCTCGGCAAGTACTTTGGTAAGCTGGTCACCGATGAATACCGATATAATAGCCGGTGGCGCTTCGTTAGCACCAAGCCTGTGGTCGTTACTTGCAGTAGCTATAGAAGCCCTCATTAGTTCTTCATAAGTATACACCGCTTTAATGGTGTTAATAAAGAATGTAAGGAACTGTAGGTTGCTCATAGGTGTTTTACCAGGCCCAAGAAGGTTAACTCCAGTATCTGTAGCAAGGCTCCAGTTGTTGTGCTTACCGCTACCGTTTACACCGGCAAAAGGTTTTTCGTGAAGCAGCACTTTAAAGTTGTGGCGCTCCCCTACTTTTTGCATTACATCCATAAGCAGTGAGTTGTGATCTACTGCAAGGTTCGCCTCTTCAAATATAGGTGCAAGCTCAAACTGGTTTGGTGCAACCTCGTTGTGGCGGGTTTTTACCGGAACTCCCAGTAACATACACTCGTTTTCAAGATCGCGCATATAGTTAAGCACCCTTGTAGGTATAGAACCAAAGTAATGATCTTCAAGCTGCTGTCCTTTTGCAGACGCGTGACCCAAAAGCGTACGCCCTGTAAGGGTAATATCTGGCCTTGATGCAGCAAGTGCAGTATCTATAAGAAAGTACTCCTGCTCCCAGCCCAGGGTTGCAGTAACTTTTTTCACGTTTTTATCAAAGTACTGACATACCGCGGTAGCAGCTTCATCTACTGCCGAAAGTGCGCGTAGCAATGGAGCTTTGTAATCAAGAGCTTCTCCGGTATACGATACAAATACAGTAGGTATACATAAAGTAGTACCATAAATAAATGCCGGAGATGTAGGATCCCATGCAGTATATCCGCGTGCTTCAAATGTGTTACGTATACCTCCGTTCGGGAAGCTAGAAGCATCCGGCTCCTGCTGTACCAGCTGGCTGCCGCCAAATTTTTCTATAGGGTCGCTGCCATCAAAAGAAGTCTCAAAAAAAGCATCGTGCTTTTCTGCAGTGGTACCTGTAAGTGGCTGAAACCAGTGCGTGTAGTGGGTAACACCTTTGCTAAGGGCCCACTCTTTCATGCCCAGTGCTATGTAGTCTGCAAGTTTACGGTCTATTTTAGTTCCATGCTGCACGGCGCTCTGAACGGCCTTGTAAGCTTCCGGAGTTAAAAATTGACGCATTACCTTGTCGTTAAATACGTTGCTTCCAAAAATTACCGATTTTCTTTCCAGCTCTTCTACCTTAACGGGTGTTCTGCCGGCGGTTTGTTTTATAGCCTCAAAACGGAATGTTGACATGAAACTTATATTTTTAATGTTAGTGTTATATTAAAACCTGTGCAAATGTATAAAAAAATATTCATTTTGTTACACACCCCTGTTTTTTATAGGGGTATTAAAGATTGTTTTTTAAACATTGTGTAAAAATGCTTTTGTTTTAAGGGTTTACTTAATATTAACCCCCTCTTAATTTTACCTAAACAAATTATCACTTATCTTTATAGAGCCTTTTACACTAAAGGCCGACTTATTACACGATTCTTACAAATATTTAAAGGTATGGTTAAAGAATCACAAACCTTTGTTAAGTCAGTTAAATATTTATTAAGCAAATTGTTGCTGAAGTAAACAATTGATAATTTGGCTCAGTATTACTTTTAAAGCTATTATAGCCGACCTGTACTTTGATTGTTATTACCTGCTATTCCTTAAAAAGGTGTAAACGAAACAGTACTATAAGGGGCATATTTATTAAAGCCCATCTTTTAAACTTTTTTATTTTTTGAGATTACATTATTCACCCGTTCTATAACAACCGGGTGCTTAGTTGCGAACCCAAATTTGAACCAGATATAACGATAGAAAAAAAATTACACACATCAATACCATGAAAGCCAGAAAAGAGTTAACCCAGAAATTTAAACCTTACAGCAAACTAATAGAGCAACATTTTACAGAAACGCCTAAAGACAAAGGCAACCTGCCCGAAATACTGGTAATTACAACCTACCCGCCTCGCCAGTGCGGTATTGCTACATATTCGCAAGACCTTATAAATGCAATGAACGCGCACTATGTAGCGTCTTTTTCAATTAAAGTATGTGCTATAGAAAGCAACAAAGAGCAACACCAGTACGATGATCCTATTGTAAAGTACACACTAAACACCAGTGAAAACGAGTCGTATAATGCCCTTGCTGAAAAAATAAATGCCGATACTAATATAAAGGTTGTGCTAATACAGCATGAATTTGGGTTATTCCACGAAACTGTAGATGGATTTAATACTTTCCTTAACCAACTTAAAAAGCCGGTATCTATAGTATTTCATACCGTTTTGCCTGGCCCTAACGAGGATTTGAGACAAAACGTAAAGAAAATAATCGCTTCAGTAGATTCGGTTATCGTAATGACGCATAATGCTGCCGGTATCCTTACACATGAGTATGGCGCACCAGATGATAAAATAACGGTTATAGCCCACGGTACCCACCTTATAAAACATGGTAAAAAAGAGTCGCTAAAAAGCAAATACGGTTTTGAAGGCCGCACAGTGCTTTCTACCTTTGGTCTTTTAAGCTCAGGTAAAAGTATTGAAACAACGCTGGATGCGCTGCCTAAAGTGGTAGATAAACGCCCAGATGTGTTATTTCTTATCATAGGGAAAACGCACCCTACCGTTGTATTAAACGAGGGCGAAGTGTACAGGGAGTTTTTAACCCAAAAAATAAAAGATAACAATCTTGAAAACAATGTTGTTTTCATTAATAAATATGTAGACTTAAACGAACTACTTGAGTATCTTCAGTTAACAGACATCTACTTGTTTACCAGTAAAGACCCTAACCAGGCTGTAAGCGGAACATTTTCTTATGCGCTGAGCTGCGGATGCCCAATTATCTCTACTCCTATCCCCCATGCCCGTGAGGTACTGGCAGGAGATACCGGAATCACATTTGATTTTGGAAACTCAACAGAACTTGCCGAAGCTATCAACAGGCTATTATTTGACCCTGAACTAAGGGAACGAATGATGCTTAACGGATTACACAAGATTGTTCATACCGCATGGGAAAATTCGGCGGTTAGCCACGCTAAGCTATTACAGAAAATAGCAGGTACAAACGAAATTGTGTTAGAGTACAGTAACCCAAAAGTAAAGCTTGACCATATTAAGAACATGACTACCGATTTTGGTATGCTTCAGTTTTCTAAACTTAATGTTCCGGACAGGCAATCAGGCTACACTATAGATGATAACGCAAGAGCCATGATTGCACTTGGTATGTATTATAAAAAATATAGAGAGCCTGAAACGTTGCGCTATATTGACATCTATTTAGACTATATTTTATATTGTCAACAGCCTGATGGAAAATTTTTTAATTATGTTGATGTAAACAAAAACTTTACCGCTCAAAACAATGATGAGAATTTGGAAGATGCTAATGGAAGGGCGCTTTGGGCACTTGGGTACCTAATTTCATTGTCGGATATACTACCTGACAGCTACACTCAGCGTGCAGTAGCTGCCTTTAAAAAAGCACTGCCATATACTAAAGAGATATACAGCACCCGCGCCATGGCTTTTGTTATAAAAGGGCTTTATTACTTTAACAGGCATGAGCGTAACGAAGATAATATGCTCTACATGAAGTTATTTGCAGACCGAATGGTTAATATGTACAAACATGAACGCGAGGAGGACTGGAAATGGTTTGAAGGATATCTTACCTACGCTAACAGCGTATTACCTGAGGCACTTTTACTTTGTTACGCCGTTACAGGAAATAGCGAATACGGTGAAGTAGCCAAAGAATCTTTTGACTTCCTGCTGTCACAAACTTTTGATGGAGATACCATTAAGGTTATTTCAAACAGGACGTGGCTATACAAAGGTCAGGGCAAGGCACGCTACGGTGAACAGCCAATAGATGTAGCTTACACCATACTGGCACTAAGGAAGTTTCACGATATTTACAAGAGCCCTAAATACCTGGATAAGTTAGAAATCGCCTTTAACTGGTTTTTAGGAAATAACCACCTACAACACGTTATATACAACCCTTGCACCGGAGGTTGTTTTGATGGGCTTGAGGAGCATAGCGTTAACCTGAACCAAGGTGCTGAAAGTACGGTAAGCTACCTTATGGCACGGTTAACCATTACCAAGTACTTTGGCAATGCAGACCACACTTACTTCAGGAGGAAATCGCGCGGTGCTAAGACAGAAGTTTTAAACGGATAATCTGCTTTTTCATTTTACATACTTAAAACGCCCTTAAAACGGGGCGTTTTATTTTTTTAGTGCGGATAATTATTAACATTACTTTATGTACAGCAGTTTACAGAGATTTTTAAAACAAACTAAAAAAGTGTATTTTTATAATCAAATTCAACTGAACTAATGAGAAACCCTGTAGCACAAAATGTTGCTGATTTTCTGCGTCATTTCCCTCCATTTAATTATCTGGATGGTTCGGAGTTGTACACCATTGCACAACACTGCCGGCTATTATACATAGAAAAAAACAGCAATTTATTTAAAGGAGGTACACCGGTGCACAGTGACTTCTACATAGTAAAAAAAGGCATTGTAGGGCTGTCACTTACTTCAGATGCCGAAGAAATGCTCATAGACCGCTGCGATGAAGGGGATATTTTAGGGCTAAGGCCGTTCTTTGCGAAAAACAATTACCTAATGACCGCAAAGGCCAGGGAAGATGCCTTAGTGTATGCCCTACCCATAAGCGTTTTTGAACCTTACATTTCATCAAACGAACAGGTATTGCAGTTTATGCTGGAAAGTTTTGCTTCCCAAACCCGGAATCCACGCGATAAAGAGCGTACCGGAAGGCTACTGGCAGAAAACACTATACAAAGCGAGCAGGAAGTAGAAATACAATATTTTCAACCCATTAAATACTCCCTTAACCCCATTACGGCTAACCCGGACGATGTAATAATGTACATAGCAAAGTCTATGGCAAATAATAATTCGGGCAGTGTAATTATACAGCACAACCAGTTACCGGTGGGTATTATTACCGATAGAGACATTCGTGGTAAGGTAGCTACAGGTACTATACCGGTTACCGCCCCTGCACACGCCATAATGACCCATCCGGTGATTACAGTACAGGAAAATATTTCTGTAGCTGAAGCGCAGATGATGATGCTAAAACACGGTGTTACACACCTATGCGTTACAAAAGACGGCACAGTAAATAGTGCGGTTACGGGTATGATATCTGAACACGATGTGGTAGAGGCCCAGGCAAATACTCCGGGGGTGTTACTTAAACAAACACGCAGGGCTACAAACAACAAAGAGCTTAAGTATGTACGTGAAAAGCTGACCGACCTTATACAAACATCTATAGATAAAAATATACCGGTATCTCATATTTCTAATATTGTTGCCGAAATTAATATTGCACTTACAAGGCGTGCTATAGAGCTGGCAGTAGAAAAAATAGGCAGCTATCCGCCGGTTCGTTTCGTATGGATGACTGTAGGCAGCCAGGGAAGAAAAGAGCAGCTGTTGCGTACCGATCAGGATAATGCGCTGATTTTTGAAGACGTGCCCCAGGAGCGGTATGACAGCGTAAAACTTTATTTTATGGAACTGGCAGAGCTGGTTACCGAATCATTGAGTAAAGTAGGTTACGAGTTTTCTCCGTATAATATTGTGGCTAAGAACCCTAAATGGAACAAATCGTTAACAGACTGGATAAAACAATACAATGAATGGACTAACAATCCTAAAGAGAAAGAAATTGAGGCCAATAACCTGTTCTTTGATTTCGACTTTATTTACGGTTATCCGGCCATAGAAAACGTTTTAACCGAAACCATAAACCAGAACATTACACGGAATAAGAAGTTTTTTGCACACCTTGCCTCTAATATGCTTAAAAACCAGCCTGCACTCGGTTTTTTCAGGCAGTTTATTGTAGAGGGGGACGGCGAGTATAAAGATCTTTTTGATATAAAAACACGTGGCATAAAGCCGCTTGTAGACGCTGCCCGACTCCTTGCACTTAGTACAGGAAATATAGAGATTACAAATACCTATAACCGTTTCCTTAAAATAGCGGAAGCCGAACCTCAGTACGCAGAATTGTACGAGGAATGTGCCGATGCATTTAATACACTGCAAAGGATAAGGACAGAAAACGGATTAATAAACAACTCTAACGGGCAGTATATTAACCTTGAGGAGATGAGTAAATCAGATAAGGCCAGACTTAAAAACTGTTTCCAGAGTATTGCAAACCTTCAGGATATGATTAAAAACCGCTTTTCACTAACATATTTAAGCTAACATTATGGCATTTGAATGGATTACCGGCAGTACCCCGCAGTTTTGGAAAAACTACATTGCGCTGTTTGACGATGAAAAGCAGGATGTAAGAAAGCGCTTTGTAGTCTTCGAAATTGAAACCTCCACAATAGAGAAAAAAGGCACTGTTATGATAAGCATAAGCGGTATTGGCGTGGTAGATGACGGCATAGCTGTAGGAGATTTTATGCACGCGTTAGTGAGCGGCAATGATGCCGAACCTGCAGCACAGATAACTAAAAATGAGGGAGAGGCTGTTGTGGAAGCTGAAGCTATGATACAGTTCCTTAATTTTATAAAAGATGCTACCCTGGTAAGTAACAATATTAATACTGATATTGAAGTAATTAACGCTGCATTAAAACGGCTGGACTTAGGCAGGCTGAAAAATGACTTTATGGATATTGGGGTACTTTATAAACGCTGGAAAGGTATAAATGACGACTCTCAATACTCATTAACTGAACTATGCGATGCCTTAAAAACAGAACAACCGGATAGAAATACGTCTTGGGCCAGTGCTTATACAATGGCGCTAACTTTTTTAAAGCTTAAAACAAAACTTAAAATTTAGTTCCTATAATTGATGTTCAGGAAGTAATATATTAAATGTTGTGCCCATACCTTTTGAAGATTCTACCAGGATAACGCCACCATGATTATTTACAATACGGCGGCAAATTGCAAGGCCTATACCACTGCCCGCGTATTCTGAGCGTGAATGAAGCCTCTTAAATACTTCAAAAATCTGTTTTTGGTATTGTTCTTCTATGCCTATACCGTTATCCTTAATGGATATTTTATAGTAAGATGAAGGCGATGGATTTTTTATGTAAATAGCTATCTCTTGTCGTGATAACTTTGATACAGACAATGATATAACAGGGTTTTGCCCGGAATTTGTAAACTTTAAGGCATTACCAATAAGGTTATAAAACAGCTGGTTCATTTGTAGCGGTACCGCATCTATAACCGGTAGGTCAGCGCCTATAATAGCAGCACTTTTTTCCTGTATCAATAGCTCAAAGTCACTTTGCACTAACTTAACAATTTCATTTAAGTCGGTTTTAAGGAAGCGTGTATCCGGGCTAACAAGTCGGGAAAATTCTAATAAATCTTTAATTAACAGCGACATTCTTTGAGACGCCGTAACGATTTTATCTATAATTACAGTATGCTGATTATCGGTATCGCGTTCTTTAAGCAGGTTACTAAACATACTTATTTTGCGAAGCGGTTCCTGTAAGTCGTGGCTCGCAACATAGGCGTACTGTTCTAATTCCCGGTTTGTGTTAACAAGCTTTTGGTTGATATTTTCAAGTTCCTGGTTAGCGCGCTGCAACGCATTAGTGCGTTCCCTAACCTGGTTTTCCAGTGCAATTTGTATTTTCTTTATGGCGGTAATATCCTGGGCTGTACCGGTAAGTAGGTACGGCAGGCCGTTTTCATCAAAAAATGTTTTACCTACAGCATGCAGTATACGCTCGGTTCCTGTTTTCCGGCTGATAACCCTAAACTCCTCGTTAAAAAAACCATCGCTCTCTGGATTAATCGATTTATATACTGCAGTACGTATCCGTTCCCTGTCCACTTTATGCAATACATCCAGCGATTCATCAAATAATTCTTCCTCGCCATCCAGCCCGAGCCATTCTTTTACACGCTCTGAATATTCAAACACCTCAGTTACGGGATTTAAACTCCAGGTGCCTAATTCTGCCAGTTCTATTGCACCCCTTAAGGCAGCTTCTGTTTCTTTTAAAGCTTCCTGGGCTTTAATGGTTTCGGTAACGTCTATGGCAATATCGAGCACACCATAAATTTGGCCTTCAGCATCATATAACGGGCTGTAGCTTACATTATAGAAGTTTTGTGTAAGCACGCCATTTTTTAAAATGTTTACCTGACGCCCAAAATGGTGCGTTTTTACGCCGCTCTTAATAACCTCAAGCATAAGGTGTTCAGATGCCTGTCCTTTAATTTCAGGCATGCTTTGAAGTAAGGGCTTACCCACCATTTGCTCCCTTGTACGCCCCACAAATCGCAGGAACTCATCATTTACAATATCTGCAACAAGATCTTCTCCTACAAATACTGCTACCGCCGCCTGTGCAGAATAAATACCCGATTAAAAATTGGCTTCACTGGCGGCAATTTCGCGTATGGCCTGCATTTTCACGCTTACGTCATATGCAAGTACCAGTATACCGTATATTTCTCCATTGTTATCGCGCAGCGCAGAATAACTGAAATCTACATAAATATCGGTTACAACTCCGTTATTCAAAATTTGGGCATGCGTATCTGTTCCCTTAAAAGTTACGCCTGTAGTATATACATCATCCAGCAGTTTTAAAAACCCCTGAGCGTCTATTTCAGGCAGCACATCCTTAAGGTTTTTACCGATAACACTCTCATCCCTGCTCCATAGCCTCAAAATGGTTTCATTAGCCACTTCTATTTTCATTTCCCGTCCGGAAAGAAAACCGATTGCCATAGGGCTCTGTTCTATAACATTGGCAAAACGGATTTCACTATTCTGCTCCCTGTGTTTAGACAATACACGCTCTGTAACATCTATAGCCATGTCCATTACGCCGTAAATAGTGCCGTTAGCATCTTTAAGTGCTTTATACGTATAGTCGAAATAATACGTGCCAAGTACCCCATTTACAACTAATTGTGCCATGGCCTCGGTTTCTTCATGCGTCTCTCCGGTTGTAAACACATGATCCAGTATATCCAGAAAAGGCTGACCCTCCAGTTCAGGTAGTGCTTCGGCAAGTGGTTTACCAAAAACACCGGCGCCTTTACCCCAGTAATCCAGCATAATACTATTGGCTATTTCAATACGCATTTCAGGGCCTGTAAAAAGTGCTGTAGCTACCGGAGCCTGTTCTATTATTGACCTGAAAATATCGTGCTTTGCAGAATATGCAGCAAAACAGGTTTCGCGCTGAATAGTACCTCCGTACCATCCTTCGCTTTCCATAAATTGCCCTTTAAGAATTACATTACTGTTGTTTATGTACAGGAGCGCATTTAAGGCTTTCTTCTCCTCTATCTCTTGTAAAAGGAGTGATGCCGGTTGGGTAGTAACGTGTTGTAAAAATTCAAGCACAGGTACTGATTCTGAAACGGCACTTACAATACCCTGCGCTACTTCATCTAAAATCACTGCTTTACGGGATGCACTATAGTACCACAGGCCAATGCCCGAAGCGGAAAGAAATACATTTAAGTTTTTAGAAAATAGTGTTACACCATCCATTCAGAGTAATATTTTTAGCAATTTTAGTGGTGGTTACAGCTCGGGATATAGAGGTGCTACCACTGTTTAAATATATAAATAAAAACGGCACCCTAAAGGATGCCGCTAAAAAAATAGGAATATATTATTATTCTATACGTCCGTCTTTTATTTCCTCTACTACCTCAGGATTTAGTAAAGTAGTGGTATCGCCAAAGTTAGAAAAATCTCCCTCGGCAATTTTGCGCAGGATACGCCTCATAATTTTACCCGAACGCGTTTTAGGCAAGCCGCTTACAAACTGTATTTTATCCAGCTTGGCAATTGGGCCAATGTGGCTCGAAATATGTTCGTTAATCTCCCTGCGAAGATTATTATGGTCTCGCCATGCACCGGCTTCCTTAAGCGTAATAAACCCGTACAGCGCATTTCCTTTCACATCGTGAGGGAAACCTACAATAGCAGATTCTGCAACAGACGGGTGCTCGTTAATAGCATCTTCAATAGGTGCAGTACCCAGGTTATGGCCAGATACTATAATAACATCGTCTACACGGCCTGTTATACGGTAGTACCCTACTTCATCACGGAGGGCTCCGTCTCCGGTAAAATATTTGCCCGGGAAAGTAGAAAAGTACGTTTCCTTAAACCTTTGATGGTCGCCCCAAATGGTACGTGCCATACCCGGCCAAGGAAATTTAATGCACAGCGCTCCTGCAACCTGGTTGTCTTCGATTTCGTTTCGCCTTTCATCCATAAGTACAGGCTGTATACCCGGTAACGGAAGTGTAGCGTAGGTAGGCTTGGTAGGTGTGACAAAAGGAAGCGGCGAAATCATAATACCACCGGTTTCAGTTTGCCACCATGTATCAACCACCGGGCATTTCTTTTTGCCCACGTGGTCGTTATACCAGTGCCATGCTTCTTCGTTTATTGGCTCACCCACCGAACCTATAACTTTAAGGCTCGAAAGATCATGTTTGTCTACCCACTGCCAGTCTTCTTTAGCAAGCGAACGGATAGCTGTTGGCGCAGTGTAAAACTGGGTTACTTTATGCTTATCTATTACTTCCCAAAAACGCCCGAAATCAGGGTAAGACGGTACACCTTCAAATATTACGGTAGTGGCGCCGTTAAGCAGCGGGCCGTATACTATGTAAGAGTGACCTGTAATCCAGCCTATATCGGCGGTACACCAGTACACGTCATTTTCTTCGTAGGCAAATATGTTTTTAAACGTGTAGGCACTATACACCATATAACCTGCAGTGGTATGCAGCATACCTTTTGGTTTTCCGGTAGAGCCAGAAGTATACAATATAAACAACGGATCTTCAGCATCCATTATCTCTGCTACATTGTTTGGTACCTCGGCGTCTACAAGTGGTTGCAGCCATTGGTCCCTGCCCTCTACCATATTTACCGCTGTACCGGTACGTTTTACAACCAATACATCTTTAACAGATGGGCAGGTTTTAAGTGCCTCATCCACAATACCCTTAAGGTCAATGGTTTTGTTACCACGGTAGCCACCATCTGCAGTTATAACAAGCTTACATTCGCTATCGTTTACACGTGCTGCAACTGCCGATGCAGAAAATCCTGCAAATACAACCGAATGTATCGCACCAATCCTGGCACAGGCTAAAAGGCTTACTGCAAGCTCAGGGATCATAGGCAAGTAAATACACACCCTATCACCTTTTTTAATGCCTAAAGTGCTTAGCGCATTAGCCATTTTTGCTACACGGTCATACAGCTCATTGTATGTTATGTGCTGAGCCTCTTCTTTCGGGTCGTTAGGTTCGAAAAGAATAGCGGTTTTATTTCCGCGTTTTGCAAGATGCCTGTCTATGCAGTTTTTAGTAATGTTTACTTTAGCATTGGTAAACCATTTTACCTCTGCCTCCTGCATATCAAACTCTACTACCTTGTCCCATTTTTGGTACCAGGTAAAGTTTTCATCTGCAATGCGGTCCCAAAATTTACGGGGCTCGCGTATAGATTTATTATAGTGCTTGAAATACTGTTCAAGATTTTCTACCTTATAGTAACTCATTGCGTTTGTTTTGTTTTATATATTAAATACATTGTAAATATATTGAGGTTTTTTTTAATATCTCATATATTTATGCAAAAATAATATATACATTAATAATTTTGTTTTGAATGTTTATAAGCTGCTACCACTTCGGCTATTTCATCAATTATTGCCACATCATCTATGGTAGAAGGCACCTGAAAATCAGCACCATCGATTATACTGCGTAATAGTTTACGCAATATTTTTCCGGAACGTGTTTTCGGCAGGCGTTTAACAGCAACTACGTTTTTCATGGAAGCTACAGCACCTATCTGTTTACGGACTAACTGCACAACTTCGTACTCTAACTGAAAGTGTTCCATCTCCACTCCTGATTTTGTAACTACCAGTGCCATAGGTACCTGACCTTTTAACTCATCTTGTATACCTATCACAGCACATTCTGCCACTGCGGGGTGAGCCGCTACTACCTCTTCCATTTCGGCAGTACTTAGCCTGTGCCCCGCCACGTTTATAACATCATCTATACGGCCGGTTATAAAAAGATAACCTTCATCGTCTATATAACCGCCATCGCCCGCAAGATAATAACCATTGAACTTGCTAAAATAGCCGGCTTTAAACCTTGGCTCGTCTTCCCATAGGCCAGTCATTGTTCCTGGTGGAAGCGGCTGTTTAATAACCACATAACCTTCTTCATTGGCACCAAGTGGTTCGCCGTTTTCGTTAAAAATTTGCAGGTTATACCCACATACAGGCTTGGTTGCCGATCCCGGTTTTACAGGCAGCTCCTCCACTCCCATCATATTGGCAGCTATAGGCCAACCCGACTCTGTTTGCCACCAATGGTCAATTGCCGGCACCGGTATATGCATGGTGTACCACTCCAGGGTGGCAGCATCGCAACGCTCGCCTGCCAGAAACTGCGCTTTAAGGCAAGTTATGTCGTACGCTTTTATAAGTTCGCCATTCGGGTCTTCTTTCCGTATGGCTCGTATAGCGGTAGGTGCAGTAAACATAGTGCTAACCCTGTGCTCTGCGATTACTCGCCAAAAACTACCTGCATCTGGTGTGCGTATGGGTTTGCCTTCGTAAATCACACTGGTATTGCGGTTTAGCAAAGGCCCATATACTATATAGGAATGTCCTACAACCCACCCCACATCACTCGCTGCCCAAAATACCTCACCGGGTTTGGCATTGTATATATAGGTCATGGAAAACTGTAATGCAGTGGCGTATCCTCCTGTATCTCTAACTATACCTTTTGGGCGCCCGGTAGTACCCGAAGTATACAGCACATACAACGGATGCGAAGATGCTACGGCTATCGGTGCTACAGGTTCGCTGCCGTATAAAAGCGCGTCATAATCAATATCATATTTTTTAAACGGAATTTTTGCACCGAGTTTTCGGTTGAGTACCACCACATTTTGAGGCTTATGGCTGCTTTGTGCAATGGCCTCATCTACAAGTGGTTTATAGGCAATAAGGCGATCTATCTCAATACCTGAGCTTGCGGTTATGATAACCTTCGGTCTGCAATCGTCTATACGGATGCTAAGCTCATGAGGTGCAAATCCGCCAAAAACAACAGAGTGAATTACACCAATACGTGCACAGGCAAGCATAGCAAATACCGCCTGCGGAATCATAGGCATATAAATTACCACAGTATCTCCGGTTTCCAGCCCCAGCGAGCGCAAGCCACCGGCTAACCGGGCTACGTGATCCTTAACTTCGTTAAACGTAAAATTCGAAATCGTTTGCGTAACAGGCGAATCGTAAATAAAGGCAATGTCGTCTCCATAACCGTCTTCAATGTGTTTATCTACGGCAAGGTAGCACATGTTAAGTTCGCCGTCTGCAAACCACTGCGGGTAACCGGATGCTGTGTTGCTTAAAATGGTTTGGGGAGTTTTAAACCATTTAATTTTTTCCGCCTCTGCTTTCCAAAAGGCTTCGGGGTTGTTAATACTGTACGTGTAAAAATCATTGTACGTGTTCATAAAAGTTTGGGTTTGGGTTTAGATTTATCTTAAACAATAACTATAAACATTAATAGCTATTGTATTTATAACCAATCTTTTAAAAAACCTGTAACCGTACAGTATCTTCAATATCGGGAGGAAGAATTTTTTTCGCTACGCAATAAGCGAGTTTACCTGCTCTACCAGTTTTTTAATGGAGAACGGTTTTGTCATATACAAATCGGCTCCTAATGAAAGGCCTTTTTCTATATCACTTTCTTTATTCTTTGCCGAAAGGAAAATCACCTTGCACGCTGCAAGCCTTTCATCTTTTTTAATTTGCTCCAGTGTGGCGTAGCCATCTACCAGGGGCATCATAACATCTAGTATAATAACATCCGGGCACTCAGTTTTTAAAATTTCCAGTGCTTCCTGCCCGTCACGTGCTATGTACACTTCAAAATTGCTCTTTTTGAAGGTATATTCAAGCGACATAACAATGTTCGGCTCGTCATCAACAATCAAAATCTTCTTCATTTCTAAACTCTTTTTGCGTTTTTGCCTAATCGATAAAGTACTTCCTCCTAATACTTTATTTTACGATTTTGGTAGCGTAAATATAAGACAAGCGCCACTATTTTCAATATTTTCCGCCCAAATTCTACCACCATGATATTCAATAATTTGACGGCAAATAGCCAGTCCCAGTCCGCTACCCAGCGGTTTTTTTATGTTCTGGTTATTCGACTGGTAGAACTTATCAAAAATATTTTCGAAGTCGCCTTCAGTAATGCCTTTACCGTTATCGCTTACTCGGTTAATAATATCCTGCTCGCCACAATCAATGGTTATGGCTATTTCGCCCCCCGTTTCCGGACAAAACTTCACCGCATTGCCTATCAGGTTAGTAACTACCTGAATAATACGGTCTTCATCATATCGGGCGTGTATACCATTTGTCTTTTCATATTTAAACTGTATGCCTTTACTTTTTATAAGCTGCAGCAATGGCAAAAGAGCTTTTTCTATGGTTTGGTCCAGGTTGTTTACTACGGCATTTATCTTCTGTTTGCCGGTTTCAAACTTTTCCAAATCCAGTATTTTATCAATCAAACGGTTAAGCCGGTCTGATTCTGATATAATATTCTGTAAAAACTGCTTGCGCAGTTCTTCGGGCATTTCATCGTCTTCATGCAATACCTCTGTAGCAGCCTTTATGGCGGTTATGGGTGTACGTAGCTCATGAGTTACGGTATCAAGAAACTCATCTTTTTGCTTGTCTTTCCATATCAGCTTTTCGTTCGCCTGCTTTAACTCACCTGTTATCGCTTTTAGCTCGTTACTTGTCTCGGTGAGTTTTTTATTCAGTATAATATTTTCCTGAGACTCCTCCAATATCTTAAGTACTTCGGGTAGGGTGATTTTTTCTTCCTTAACCACACTGCTAATCAATATACGTGCTGAGGCCGCGCCAATGTGCCCTGTAAGCAGGTTCTCGGCAAATTTTATAAGGCGTGCATCGGCAAGGTCCTGATTTTTATCTAATCCGTACTTGGTATGAAAAATAGACAGTGCCCTGCGCGTACGGTCTTCGCCTAAAAAGCGCTTTAGTACCTTTTGTATGTCGCTTGTGTAGGCAGTACCTTTCCATATAAAGGCGTTTTCGTGCATGTTAATGTACTTGTCTATATCTACAAACATCTCGGCATAGTTGCGTTCACGGTAATTGCCGCGGTACATAACAGATACCCATAGGTACACAAAAATGTTTACAAACAAACTCCAGAACATGGCATGCGGCACAGGATCCAGGTAGTTTAAGCCGAAGAGCTGAAACGGCTTTAAAAGCGCGATGCCCCACGGACCATTTTTAAGAAAACTGTCGCTGTAATGTGCTGCTCCACTGGCATACGGAATTAGCAACGTATACATACATACCGCAAAACCCGCGATAATGCCTGCTGTTGCACCCCTTCTACTTCCCCTTCGCCATAAAAACGAACCGAAAAATGCAGGCCCAAGCTGTGATATTACCACAAACGATACCATACCTATAGATACCAGGTTATAGTCTAACACTATAACGCGATAAATAAAATAAGAACTTATAATAAGGCTAAAGATGCCTATTTTACGAATGTTTACAATTCGTTTTTGGTTATCTTCAGGGTTTGCCGATTGAAAGCTATCTAAAAAGCCATACGGTATTAGTATGTTGTTACTAAGCATGGTAGACAACCCTATAGACGACACAACTATCATAGAAATCGCTGCCGAAAACCCGCCTAAAAACACCAGTACTGTAATTACATGGTTGTTCATAAGCTGTGGTATTAGTAGCGAATAGGTATCGGCATTTGCACCGGTATTGCTAAACAATATGTTTCCACCCCACGCTATAGGGAACACAAAAATGTTCATTAGTAGTAAATACAGCGGAAACAGCCATGTAGCCTTTTTTATATGGTTTTCCCTGTGATTTTCTATAACACCCATTTGAAACTGGCGTGGCAGCAAAAACACCGAAAATATAGACAGTAAACATAAGAACGCCCAGTTCATACCCTCTGCAGGTCCGCCTATGGTGTTCTTCTGAACAAAATCAGGTAGTTTAGCAGCCTTGTTGCTAATGTCTTCAAACCCATCAAAAACAAAGAACGTTACATATACGCCTATCAGCAAAAAGAAAAAGAGTTTAAACAACGACTCCATAGCTACGGCAGTAACTATACCCCGGCGTTTTTCTGATGCATCTACATATCGTGTACCGTAATATGAGGCAAACAAAGCAAGGGCAAAGGCCACGTAAGTAGTGGTGTCGTACAAAAAATTAGAGCTGGTAGTAGTACGTGTTACTACGTGAAACGTTTCTGAAATGGCTTTTAGCTGTAAGGCTATGTAAGGCAATATGGCAAAAAGGCATATTAAAGTAACTACGGCACCTAAAAACCTGCTGTTACCGTAACGTAGCGATATAAAATCGGCTATGCTTGATATTTTGTTTACCCTGGATATGCGTATGATTTTCCTGAGCAGTACCATCCACGCCGGTACTATGATCACAGGGCCAAGGTAAATAGGCAGGTACGTTAGCCCACTCTTAGCTGCTACACCTATACTGCCATAGTACGTCCACGCCGAACAATAGACCGCAAGCGACAGTGCGTATACATACGGGTTGTTTGTCCAGCGGCTGCTGTTGGCTTTTTTTTCGGCCCAGTGTGCCACAAAAAATAGTAATGCAAGGTATAGCGTAAGTATTACTAACAGAACAGGGCTACTCATAGTACTTTTTTATGATGTATGCTGATATAAGGATGGAGAAAAGCCAGACCGAGAAAATGTAAATATAAATAACCGGTATACCCAATACAGGCCTTGCACTGTCAAACAACAGTACCAGTGGCATATTAAATGCCATGAGCATAAGTATAGCCACAATAATAAGTTTCTGTTCGTGCCTTTTCTTCATTTTATCCTATATAACAGCCATAGCTCCCTTGCGGGAGCCATAGCTTAATCTAAAAAAACCAATAAACTAAACATCATCATACTCCCCCTTTAGCGAGTATAGCCCGAAAGTGGCTAAACCTGCAACAATAAGTGGGGTAAGTATAAACAGTATGATGATGCCAAACACAAGGTCGTCTTGCTTACCGGTGCCAAATTTAGGCAAGCCGAAGATAAAGATACAAAAATATGCGGCGGCGGCGGCAAGTGCCAGCCAAACCAGCCCTAATATACGTTTTAATGCTTTCATGGTGTCAGTGTTTTAGTCGTGAGATACGTTGTTTTTAGCCTTTATGTATACCATGCCTATTACAAAGCTAATGGCTGCAATGATGATAGGATACCAAAGCCCTTCAAGGTAAAACTGTGGATCGCCGTTGTCTTTTGCATTGGTTACAAGGTAAGTAGATATTGCCGGAAGCAATCCGCCAAAGATACCGTTACCTACGTGGTATGGTAGCGACATCGACGTATAACGTATTTTAACCGGGAACATCTCTACGAGGAACGCCGCAATAGGCCCATATACCATGGTTACAAAAATAACCTGTACAAATACCAGTGCTATAAGCAGCCACTTATCGCTGTCGTTAATGGTTTTTGTAACCTTAATATCAGCCTTTACTTTACCATCATCTCCTATGGCAGCTTTGCCATTTTCTAAATGTACGGTTTTAACTTCCACCCACTTGGTACCATCTGTATATTCTTTGTTGGTAGTATAAATAGAGTCCATTTTACCCTCTTTAGCTTCTTTGATTTCGGCTTTAAGGGTGGTTTTTTCAACAATTTCAGTCTTCTTGCTTACATCGGCAGTATCATACATTTTTTGATAGATAGGCCTGTAGCACAGTATACCCAGTAGCATACCTGTCATCATTATAAACTTACGTCCTACCTTGTCGCTAAGTGCCCCAAATACCACAAAGAACGGTGTGCCAAAAAGTAATGCAAGCCCCAGCAATCCATCTACCTGATTGGTATCTACAGCCATTACGGTTTTAAGGAAACTCATGGCATAGAACTGGCCGGTGTACCATACCACACCCTGACCCATAGCGGCTCCGAACAGGGCAAGAAGTACAAACTTAAGATTGTATTTATTACCAAAAGACTCTTTTAGCGGGTTTGTTGTGGTTTTACCCTCTGCTTTTGCTTTTGCAAATACAGGCGATTCGTGCATGTTTTTACGGATAACATAAGATACCAGCACCATTAGTATTGATACCCAGAACGGTACCCTCCAGCCCCACTCGTCAAACGCTTCTGCGCTGATTGAAGCCCTTGTAGCAAGGATAACCATTAGTGAAATAAACAAACCTACTGTGGCAGTTGTTTGTATCCAAGAGGTCCAGTAACCACGCTCGCCACGTGGCGCGTGCTCTGCCACGTATGTAGCCGCCCCGCCGTACTCTCCACCAAGTGCAAGACCCTGCAACAGTCTTAAT
Organism: Flavobacterium sp.; assembly: GCA_012270005.1. Classification (GTDB taxonomy): domain Bacteria; phylum Bacteroidota; class Bacteroidia; order Flavobacteriales; family Flavobacteriaceae; genus Flavobacterium. The sequence goes on from JAAXJD010000035.1 coordinate 29,791, forward strand.
AACAACACCAACAGCGGTGCTACAAAGCCTATAGACTCATAACTGGGTATACAGCCTATTAAAAACGTAGCTCCTCCCATAAGTAGTAGCGTAACCATAAAGGTATACTTACGCCCAATTATGTCGCCCAGACGGCCAAAGAACAGCGCGCCGAAAGGCCTTACTACAAATCCTGCGGCAAATGTAGCCAGCGTACTTAAGAATGCCGCCGTAGGATTATCTGCCGGGAAAAACTTGGTAGAAATAACAACCGCAAGGCTGCCGAAGATGTAAAAGTCGTACCACTCAATCAGAGTGCCCAGGGATGAAGCCGTGATAACCTTCCAGATCCCTTTAGTAGATTTGTCGCTCATACTAGATAATTTTTGCGTTTATTTGGTTTATAGATATATAGCAAGCTGCACCAGGAGTTCCCCTTTACTGCTTGTTTTATTTACTGCGGTATATACCGGCCTGGTTGAATATTGTGTGGTAATTTTTGCATGGTGCCCGTCTACATACCAGTTGGCACCAAAATCAAACTGTGAGCTGGCCTTGTCCAGCGCTTCAAAGTTTTTGTGCGTGTAGGCTGCAAACGGCTGTATGCGTACTTTTGGCTTTTCATGCGAATCAGGGATAAGATAACCCGCCTGCGTGTACCATATATTACCGGTACCAATGGTAGGCTGTGAATTACCTGCGCCAGAAATCGCTGCCTGGCCTGTAAACGCCGGATCTGCCACACCTACGTTCATTATACCCAGGTTGCGAAGGTAGTTAGGGCCAAAATCGTATTTGTAAAACACGCTATATGCAGTAAGCGCGCCTTTTTTAGTACCGATAGGCATATCTACAAACACGTCGGCAGAAAAGAGGTTAATGTTGTGCTTTTTAACTTCAGAATTTACCATAGAACGTGTGCCGTTTGGTGCGTTATAAAAGCCTGCCCCTACGTTAAATACCTTTTTGGTACCACGGTAAGTGCAAACTTTATTAGGATGAATGTTTGATTCGGTGTGTAAAAACTGGTACTCTACATACCCGGCGGTACTCCATTTTGTATTTCCGTTATTGTCTACCGAAACAGCTGTGGCATTAGATGTTGCGTTTGTAGGTGTAAGGTTGGTGGCAAAAGGCTTATTGTGGCTAAAGCGGTACTCCAGGTGGCCGTATTTACCTTTTGCAAAAATGCCTATCTGGCGGGCAAACTGATCTGAGTTTTCAATTAAAGGCCAGTTAAAAAT
>JAAXJD010000057.1 GCA_012270005.1 Flavobacterium sp.
TATTTTGCTAATCCGCAGAGTAAGTACTTTGGCCTGGGTAAAATTAAAGCAGACCAGGTAAAAGACTATGCCAAACGAAGAAACGTAAGTATAGAAGTAGCTAACAAATGGCTAAATCCTAATATAGCAGATTAATTTGGTTGTCCGTTGATGGTTGATGGTTGTTGGGCTTATTCGTGCCGATGATCATCTGACAACCGACAACTGGCAACTAATAACCAAGAAAGAAATGAAAGTAACCGAACATATAGAAAACGCCAAGGGCAAAACCCTGTTTTCATTTGAAATACTGCCACCGCTTAAAGGGCAAAATATTCAGTCTATTTTTGATGGTATAGACCCGCTTATGGAGTTTAAACCGCCGTTTATAGACGTTACTTACCACCGAGAAGAATACGAATATAAAGAACTGGGTAACGGGCTGCTACAACGCCGTGTGGTTAAAAAACGTCCCGGTACCGTGGGTATATGTGCTGCCATACAAAACAAATACCAGGTAGATGCGGTTCCTCATATACTATGCGGTGGGTTTACTAAGGAAGATACCGAAAACTTTTTAATAGACCTGGACTTCCTGGGCATACATAACGTAGTAGCTCTTAGAGGCGATGCGGTAAAGAATGAAATTTATTTCCGCCCCGAAAAAGATGGGCACAGCTACGCAAGCGAACTGGTTACGCAAATTGAAAACCTTAATAACGGAATCTACCTGGACGATGAACTGCTAAACTCAGCCTGTACTGATTTTTGTATTGGCGTAGCGGGTTACCCCGAAAAACACATGGAAGCACCAAGCCTGGACAGCGACCTGCATTTCCTGAAGCAAAAAATAAAGAACGGTGCGCAGTACATTATTACCCAGATGTTTTTTGACAACCAAAAGTTTTTCGACTTTGTAGAAAAATGTCGTAAAGAGGGTATTACCGTCCCCATTATACCGGGCTTAAAACCCATAGCTACAAAAAAACAGCTTAATATGATTCCGCACCGTTTTAAAGTTGACCTGCCGGACGACCTTATTATGGAAGTGGTAAAAGCAAAAGATAACGATGCCGTAAAACAAATTGGCGTAGAATGGTGTATTACACAAAGCAAAGAACTGGTTAAAGCTGGTATACCGGTGCTACATTATTACAGCATGGGTAAGGCTGAAAACGTAAAGGCTATAGCCAAAGAGATTTTTTAGACCTAATGGGTTTGAAAAATCTCTTTATACAAAATGCTCATTAACCACATTTAAGCAAATATTTACCTACACATTTACGGTCAAAAACTCAATTATTTTATATTTGCCCATTAACCGTAAAAATGAGGCACCTTTACCTTTTACTGCTGTTTTTTTCCTGCGCGGCAATGGCCCAAACCGAAATGCCGGCGGGGTTTGCCGTTGAGGCAAATTATTTTTACGGTAACATTATCCCCCACAGAAAAGGCATGATGCACCTTATACTGGGGCATCCGGAAGGTATGGTGCTAAGCATCAACAAAAAAACCTTTGGCACCCGCGAATGGGAGTCGGCGTACAATTTACCCGAATACGGCGCATCATTCCATTATCAGGACATGAAAAATGAAGCCCTCGGAAAAATGTATGGACTGTATGCGCACTACAACTTCTTTTTTTTACAGCGTCACCTTATGTTTCGCATCGGGCAGGGTGTAGCCTATAATACCAACCCATACAATAAGCAAACCAACTACCGTAATTATGCTTACGGGGCACACCTTATGCCATCTACCTACTTTATGCTGAACTACAGCAAGCAAAACCTCCTGGGGCCGCTAGGCGTTCAGGCAGGGCTTATCTTTGTACACCATAGCAACGCGAGCATGAAATCGCCTAACACCAGCACTAATACTGTAGGGGTTAATGTGGGGATAAACTACTCGTTTGGAGACAAACAAGCTGTGGCCGATACCATTACTCCCCTCCCACCGGCACAGTTCAGCAAAGCGCTTCATTATAACTTTGTGGTAAGAGGCGGTATTAACCAAAGCGACCTCATAGGTAGTAAACAATATCCGTACTATGCTTTTAGCGGTTACCTAAGCAAACGCATCAGCAGAAAAAGCGGCCTGGAAGCGGGAGCCGATTTCTTTATCCCGAAATACTTAAAAGAGTACATTCATTATATGTACATTGCCTACCCTGAAATTCACAGCAATCCTAATGCTGATTACCATAAACTGGGGCTTTTTGGCGGATATGAACTGTATATAAACAAAATGTCTTTTGAAGGGCAGGTAGGCTACTACGTGTATGAGCCTTATAAAAATACAGGCGGATTGTATGAAAGGCTTTCGTTGAAATACTATTTGGGCAAACGCTTTTTTACGGGTATAAGCCTAAAAACGCACGGGGCCAAGGCAGAGGTTATGGAGTTTAACTTTGGGATACAACTATAGATAATGACAACACAGATAGCCCCATACTTCTCAAAATCTTTACGCTTGCTTATATGTCTGGCAGTGGTAATGCTGTATACATCATGCAATAATGAGAACGCACCCGAATGTTTTAGAAAAGCGGGTAAAACGGTGGTATATACGGTAGAAACCGACGATTTCAGTACGCTGGATGTAGGCGAAGGCATTAGCGTGGTGCTGGTAGAAGGCCCTGAACACAATGTTACCGTAGAAACAGGCGAAAACTTGAAAGATAACATACATGTAAGCGTTACCGATGGTAAACTTAGTTTAACCAACAGCACATCATGCAATTGGGTAAGGCAATACAATACTACCACGGTTACCGTTACGGCTCCCAATATTACGTATATATTTAGCGGCACACAGTTTAATATTACCTCAGCGGGTACATTGCATTACCCGGAGCTGCTTATACAAAGCGGCATGTTTAGGGGCGATACCCCATCAGCATTTATAAGCCTGGATGTAGTGTGTAACCACCTTACGGTAGAAGACAACCAAAACCTGGATTGCTTTGTAACAGGCACTACCGAAAACCTGCTGGTTGATTTTTACTCTAATAACGGTCATTTTGACGGCACAGGGCTTGCAGCAAAAAATGTGGCATTTTTTCACCGCAGCACTAATGATATTACGGTTAACGCTGCCGAAAGTGCTAAAGGAACCCTGTTCTCTACCGGTAACCTGGTGCTTTTAAACCGCCCACCCGTTGTAGAGGTAACCCAAAAGTATACCGGCCACGTAGTGTACAGATAGTATAAAAAAAGAGCTCCGGTAACCGAAACTCTTTGTAGTATTATTAGTATTAGTCGCACTCCTCTGTTTCTTTTTCAGAAGGCGGCGCGGGAACAGGGTTTGGCTGCTCCTGCTTATCTTTTTCTATTTCTTCCTGCCACCAGGGCAATGGTACTCCGCACATATTATTTCTTTTTTGTCATTTCCCTGAATACCGACTCAAGGTTTTTATTCTTAAGGGCTAACTGCAGCGTTTTAAGTCCGTTTGCCTGCGCAAAGTCAAAAACCGCGGGGCGCTGGTCTGTACCCGAACTAAAGGTAAGCTCCCACACGTTTGCTTTAGCATGCTTTACGTTAACCACATCGGGCAATGTTTGCAGTAATTCAGCGGTAACAGGCTTATCAAACTCTACTTCTATAACCTGCTCTACCGTAGTTTCTTTAACCAAGCTGTTCAGTTGCTTATCGGCCACTATTTTTCCGTGGTTGATAATGATCACACGGTTACAAATTGCCTCAACCTCCTGCATAATGTGCGTACTGAGGAAAACGGTTTTATCTTTACCAATGTTCTTAATCAGGTCGCGGATTTCCACCAGCTGATTAGGATCAAGCCCTGTCGTGGGCTCATCGAGTATAAGAACATCAGGGTTATGCAGCAATGCGCAGGCAAGCCCTACACGCTGACGGTAACCTTTACTAAGTGCCCCAATTTTTTTATGCGCCTCAGGCGTAAGGCCGGTAAGGTGTATTACCTCTTCTATCCGGTCTTTTTTTACATGGTATACATCGGCATTAAAGGCAAGGTATTCGCGTACATACAAATCAAGGTACAGCGGGTTGTGTTCTGGTAAGTATCCCACCGAGCTTTGTACCGCTTTTTGCTGCGTGGCCACGTCGTTTCCGTTTACGCTTGCTGTACCGCTATCGGCGGCTATATAGGTGGTAAGTATTTTCATAAGGGTACTTTTACCCGCGCCGTTAGGCCCCAAAAAACCTACAATCTCACCTTTTTTTACCGAAAACGAAACCGCATCGAGCGCCTTCTGCTCGCCGTAATTCTTTGAAATTCCTTTAACCTCAATAGACATAGTACCTAATTGTTTTACGCAAAAATACTAATAAAACATAGCAATGCTATAGGATATTGTATTTTACACTAAATAAAAGATAGCGCGGCTGTACCCTGTAGCGCGATATACGCGTACTGAACTGGTTAAAACTGTCATCGTTTAACGACGTAGTGTTTAGCAGGTTGGTACCGCTAACCTTAAATTCCCACAACTTGTTTTTTGTAAGGTACATGGCACTGGCATTAAGGAAATCATATTCGTTATCGCTGGTGCGGGTGTTGTTGTAATAGTGGTTATAGGTATAATCTGCCGTAAGGGTAACCGCGTTAAATAACAGGTAATCCATACGTGCGTAAGGGCTGTGGGTATAGGTTCTATTACCGGTATAGCTGTTTATGTTAACCGAATACCCCACTTCCAGGTTTGGCCATTCTTTAAAAATAGTACCCAGGCTTGTAGTATAGCTTTGTGTAAACTGCTCCGTTACCTGGTGCAATGCATTTGCCATGGTAACCTCAGCCTGAACACTATTATCAGCCCTAAAGTTGTTGTAGCGGTTCCAGCTTAAGTTAGCGTTTACCGATGCTTTATAAAAACGGGCAAAGGTGCGGTTATAGCCCGTCATACCACTTATAATTTCATCGGCAAAGTTAGAGTTCTCCACCGTACTAACCTGGTTAATACCGTTGTAAGACGCCAGCGTTTTTATGTCGTTTGCCTTACGGCTATAACTTAGATTGGCAAAAATCTGGGTGAAGTTAAACATTACATACCTAAAGTAGTTTAGGTTATGGGTTTGATACGTAGCACTCTCCAGATTACGGTTACCTCTAAAAAGCGAGCTGTAATTATTAAGTACCAGGCCGCGGGCATACTTACTTATATCACTAAACTCATTGGTCATGGTATACGTATACAGTAGTCGCTCTGATTTTTTTATCTGGTATAGGGCGTATAAGTCTGGCAGCGCACGGTAAAAAGTTTGGTTAACTGATGTACCCAACTGCTCGTTGTTCATATAAAAGCTGTGCAGGCTTACCCCGGGATTAAATGTAAATTTCCCCAAAATAAACTTGTAATGCAGCCCAAGGAACACATCGTTAAAGCTGTAACGAACATTATTTTTACTGTTTGCATCGAGGTTGTCTGTAGCACCGGAATCCAGCACCTGGAATAGATTACTGTTAAACTGTTGGTACGAGTAGGTGTCGCCAAGGGTAACATTTATATTGGCCTTAGGTGTTACCAAATAATACCAGTCGGCCTTAGCGTCTGTTTTATTAGTAATTATAAGGCGTTCCTGGTTCAGGTTATACTGGCTTCCATCGGCAAGGCCAAGGTTCATACTGCTGTTTCCTGTAGCACTGTCCGGGAACGGATTGTACTCCAGTATGGCTTTGTAAATAGGGTCTTCCTGTTGGTAAAGGTGCTGGCCTTCAAACGAAAACACATTTTTATCGTTCGCTGTATAATACAGGTTCAGGTTTTGGTTAAACGAAAAAGGCTTTTGGTTTTTACTAGTATAAATATCCTGGCTTTGTGCCGTTTGCGGACTTACGGTACTCATAAGGTCAGTATCTTCTCCTTGCTTTGATACCTTAAAAAACGAATCGTAATCAAACTGAAAACGCGTACTTGGCTTATAGCTAGAGCTTAGTTTTATTACACTAAAGTCGCTGCGTTGCAGGGTACGTTCTTTAGTTTCCTGTACGGTTTGGGTTTCGCGCGTTACAGGATCTAATATGGTATTACGGCTTTGGGTTTGCAGTTCATTCCTACCCGAGTTTATTATGGCAAACCCGCTCAGGTTCCACGTCTTGGCAAGGTTATATCTAATGTTAGCCGCGCCAAACTTAGTCTCGATATTCTTTGCCCTGTTGTTACGTAATAGTGATACTCCAAGATTGTTAGAACTCACGTTGAAGTTAGTACCTCCCTTTTTCATTACATTACGGAAACCGCCGGTCATTTTAAAATAATCCTGCATGGTAAGCGGAAGCTCGCCGGTGTTGTTAAAATTACCAATAAGGTTAACACTGTACAGCGGGCTGGAGTAAATAAGCTTTGGATTTAAAATGTAACGTGCGCCATCTCCGGTGCCTCCACCGGCTGTAAGGTCGCCAAACCAAAAGTTCTTTTTGCATTCCTTCAGCTTAATGTTCATAGCTACGTTTTCTTCGTTGTTAACCAAACCTTTCATTTGGCCTACCTCGTTATAATTACGCAGCACCTCTACTTTATCCAGCGCATCTGCCGGAATGTTTTTTACTCCCAGCTTGGTATCACCATCAAAAAAATCCTTGCCCTCTACCATGAGCTTGGTCACGGCTTTACCCTCTACCTTTACGTTACCATCGGTATCTACCTCTACCCCTGGCAGTTTTTTAAGCACGTCTTCCAGCTTGCGCTCGGTACCGTTTGTAAACGAATCAGAGTTATACACCAGTGTATCGCCTTTTACGGTTACGGGCATTTCGTGTACAATTTCAAGTTCTTTTAACTGAATACCGGCTTGTAGTGTAATATTTTTTGTGACATTAGCCGATGTTGTAGTAATGGCTTCCTCGTAGGTATTATACCCTATATAACTTGCCTTAATACCATAGTTGGTATTCGGTTTAAGGGTTAGCGAGAAGCGCCCTTTATCATCAGTAATGGCGTAAGACTCCATGGTATTGTTAGCCTTATTTACAGCCATTATATTAGCCATTTCCAGCGCTATGCCGGTAGAGTCTTTTATAACACCTTCAAATTTTATGGTTTGGGAAAAGCCCACCGCCGAAAACAGCAGTAGCAGCCCAAGTAGTATTTTTTTCATTTGGGAAAGTAATAATAAATACAATTTTGTGTAATTACGGCTGCTTACATACGCGGAGGCCTACCCCCACCAGGACCACCGGGACCGCCCATCTGGCGCATTTCTTCCATTTTCTTAGCTACCGTTTCTTCGTACTGCGCCTGTGTAACTCGGCTGCCTTTGTTCGGCTTTTTAATCTCGGCTTTCTCTTTAGGGTTAAGCACTATTTTACTGCACAAAATAGTTGTCTTTCCATCGCTAACCTCCAGTATTAACCCGGGAAGCCCCCAGTAGTTAGACGGCCCTGTACTTACCGGAATATCGGGGGTGTACCATGCCGTAATGGTAGTTTCCTTAGGCATTTCCATGCTGTCCATAAAATTAGTACGGTTGTTAGCCTTCTGTTCGTCGGCCTTTTTAGCGTCGTCTGTTTTTGTGGCATCCTGCTTTTTAGGGCGTAGGTTCCTAAAATCAGATTTATCTACCGGAACCACCGCAGTAGCTTTGTAGCAGGTATAATCGCCTACTTTCTTGGTTTCTGTTTCCATTTTCCACTTTATCTTAGGGAGCGTATCATCGATAAGGAACTCCTTCCCGAAAACTTCTTTCTCAAACAAAAAGCGTTTTTCTTTTACATCTTTATAATGGGTGCCGCCACCGCCCATAAAACTGGCCATCATACGCATGCCGCCATTATCGCCTGGGGCATCAAGCTTTTCTTCTTCTTTATAGGTACTTTCACTGCGATTGAATACCAGTACATAGGTTTTTTCGAGCGCTTTTTTCATGCGCTCTTTAAACTGTTTTTCCATGTCAGGAGTTATGTTGCGGTCGCCGCGTGGCAGATCAGGTACGCCTGTTTTAGATTCGTAAGTAGCAACGCCCTGAAACTGCTGCGCCGATGCTGCGAAAGTGCTTACAACGGCTATGAGGGTTAAAATTTTTTTCATATTAAAATGAGGATTCATTGTTTAGATTGATAAGACTACAAAGCAGCCATTTGGTTACATGGGTTTGCATTGTTTTTACCGCTAATATTATAGGTTTTACCTACACTTTACCTAAAAAAGTAATTGGGCGGTACATTTTAACCAATGAACACTACATTACTAGCCGCCCTTAGTATTTTTTGTATTTTTACAGCAATAGCTTAGTTTTAAAAAATGATACGATATTTAGCGCTATTAGTACTACTTTTCGCTTCGCTGTACGCTACCGCCCAGGAAGCGTTACTGCCCGTGCGTATTATGGCTACTCCAAAAGCTACCGCACAACGCTTTATGGGTACTGATGCCTTTGGGTGGGAATACGTAGTTGCCGATAATGAATTCAGGAAAGTAAAGGATGATAAGGCGTACAAATACCGTAATGTAGCACTGGGCGACATAACCCGTGCAGACTTACAGAACCCATTGCAAATAGTATTATTTTACAAAAAGTTTAATACAGTGGTTTTACTGGATAACCAGCTTAACGAAACGGGCGTTGTTAACTTTAATGAAACCACTCCGCCGCTGATGGCCGATGCAGTGGGCCTGGCATCGCAAAACCGCCTTTGGGTGTATGATGTAACCACACAGCAAACCGGACTGTTTGATCTTAAAAAAAACAGCTACCGCACACTTACCCCACCAAGTAACAGCGGCTTAACCTGGTACCAAAATGACTACAACTATTTTTACTGGACAGATGCATCGGGCGCGTTTTATACGCTGAATCTTTTTGGTAGTGTTACTTCGGGGGGTACTTTGCCCGGGTTTAATAATGCGCAACTCATAGCGGCAAATACTATGCTGCTGCAACAGGGTAATACGCTTGTACAATACAACTTAGCCACGCGCAAGGCTACACCTGTATCAATCGTTGAAAAATCGTTTACGGCATTCTATTATAAAGAAGGAATTTTAAGTATTTTTACCAACAGCGAAATTATACAGTACAAACTAAGTTTACCCAGAGAATAAACACTATGCATATAGCTGTAGCAGGCAACATAGGTGCCGGAAAAACAACCCTTACCGGCCTGTTGGCCAAACATTTTAAGTGGGAACCCCACTATGAAGACGTAGTAGACAACCCTTATCTGGATGACTTTTACCACCAGATGGAACGCTGGTCTTTTAACCTTCAAATCTACTTTTTAAACTCGCGTTTCAGCCAGATATTACAGTTTCGCGAAAGCGGCAAAAACATTATCCAGGACCGCACCATATATGAAGACTCTCATATTTTTGCCCCTAACCTGCATGCCATGGGGCTTATGAGCAACCGTGATTTTAGCAACTATAAATCACTGTTTGAACTTATGGAAGGTTTTGTAGGTGCGCCTGACCTGCTTATATACCTGCGCAGCAGTATACCAAACCTGGTAAAACAAATACATAAACGTGGGCGTGATTATGAAAACACCATAAGCATAGAGTACCTTAGCCGCCTTAACGAGCGCTATGAAGCGTGGATTCAGGGGTACGACAAGGGCCGCCTGCTGGTTATAGATGTAGATAATATAGATTTTGTAAGTAACCCTGAAGACCTGGGCGACATTATAAACCGTATTAATGCAGAACTTAACGGTTTGTTTTAATACAACCTTTTATACTAGTATAAAAAAACAGCGCTTTTGGGCGCTGTTTTTATTTGAACTTGCAACTAAGATTAATTATTTAATGCTGAAAAGGCCTTCAGGCTTGTCAGCTTTGCTGTTAAAGCGCTCAGTACACTCGGCAATAAGCTTTTCAGCATCAGCAAGGTTACCCCAGCCACGCACTTCAACTTTTTTGTTTTCAAGATCTTTATATACCTGGAAGAAGTGTTCTACCTCGTTCTTAGAATGCTGATTTACATCGCTAAGGGCGGTCATCTTGGATGCAATAGGGTCGGACACCGGCACGCAGATGTTTTTTTCATCATCGCCTTTGTCATCTGCCATATAAAATACACCTATAGGCTTAACCTCAGCTACACAACCAGGGAAAGTAGGCTCAGTAAACCACACAAGCACGTCTAGCGGATCGCCGTCTAGGGCAAGGGTTTCCGGTATAAAACCGTAATCAGCCGGATACATCATTGAAGAGTAAAGCATCCTGTCAAAACGGATCCTTTTCATATCAAAATCATACTCATATTTGTTCCTGCTACCCCTAGGTATCTCTATAAGAACGTCGAATGTTTTTGTTGCTGACATTGTTTTTTCTGTTTTTTATTACGCGGGGCAAAAATACTATAAAAAAAGTATTAACAAATGTGATTTGGTAAAAATTACGCAGGAAATTAACCTCTTTACATCGTGATAACACAGATTTAGACAGGAAGTTACATTACCCTACATCTGTCTGGGCAGGTAAAACCTGTTTTATAAATTTTTGGGTTAAAAATAGAACCCAAACGAGCCTTTGATTACAAACTTATTAGCATCGGGCAGGGTTAGGTAATTACCCCTCCATGCAAAGTCTATACGGAATACTTTAAATATATTTCCTATCCCCGCATGATACTCCCAGTATACATCTTCGGGTGCGCGGTATATAACGTTGCTGGCATTAAGGGCACGGTTAGCATCGGTAATGGTGCCGTAAACACCTTTAATACCTACAATTTCGCGCAGGTTAAGGTCGCGTATGCCCGGTATGCGGCTAAACAGGCGCCCGTTAAAATTATGCTCTAAGTGAAGGGAAACGTATTCGTCTGCAAGGAATTCATAATAGTTAAGCAGGTTATAGGTGTTTTCTATGCTAAACCAGCTTTGGTTACCCGGAATTACGCCCATAAGCCCAAGCGGCACCGTACCAAAAATTTTACCCGCTTCAAACGTGGTAAACAGCCTGCCGAATCCACCAACCAATATCGGCTGACGATAGTAAAACTGCAGTTTATCATAATTGAAGTCGCTTTTTGTAGCGCCGTTAATACCGTGGGTATAGTTAAGGAACAGGCGCGCATAGTTAAAATCTACATCGCTGCGCTCCACGCCGTAACCTATGGTACGCCTGCCTGGGGTATAGTCGGCCAGGAAGCCGTATTCGTACTGCTGAATATGCCCTACGCTGCCCTTAGAATGATCATTAGGATCGCGCCAGTAATCCAGCTGAAACGCTGTAGGATCTGCGCTGCGAAGGGTACGGTAGTTAACATTACCCCTTAGTACAAAATTTTTAAACGGCTCTATTTCGGCACTAAACGTAGTAAAGTTAACCGATGTAAGTTTGTTGTTGTTACCACTTGAAAATAACGATGACGACGCAAAGCTACGCCCCAGTACATCATTAGTAGCTGTAAGGCTTACCCCTATCTGCTCTATATCGCGGCGGTTACCGGCATGCAATATTATGCGGTTACGCTTATCAACCATCCATTTACCGCTTATGCCGTATTTAAACTTGTTATCTTTAAATCCGTAAGCCGTATAGCCTTCAAGCCTCCATGTGTAGTTAGGGACAAAGTAAGTACTCCCCCCGGTCCGAAGCCTCCAGCCATCCACACTGTTAATCCAAAAGGTAGAAAATATGGGGCCGTAGTCAAACTTACCCATTTGGTAGTAGCCGCTGCCCAGTGTGGCCACCAGGTCGTACATGTGTTTAAACTTCGGTATTGTTTTAAGGGTGTCCAGCATTTTGTACACCCCTTTTTCGTCTTTGTTTAACGATTCAAAGCGGTTTTCTTCCCAAAATTCATCGCTCTTGTAGTTTATAGAGTCGTTGTAGGCGTTAACCTCTTTGTTATAAAATTCGCTTTCCAACTCTTTATTAAATACATAATCGCGGTACAGTGTAGTACGCTTACCATAAACTCCTTTCGACTCGTCCTTTTTACGCAGGGCAAAGTCGCTCATCATATGATCGCGCTTCAGGAGGAAAACAGAGTCGTTAAGCACATCAAACTCCTGTTCTATGTAAATATCTTTTACCCAGTTAATATTAGCCCCACGACTGGCGCTCATGGCTATTTTTTTAATGGCAAAAGTGGTATCGTTTACCCAAAAATTACCCTTAAAGGTGAGCTCACCCTTACGGCGCGGGTAAAACACTATGTTGTAACAGTACTTGTTATCTACAACCGCGGTATCGGCCAGTACATAGTTATATACATTAATGCCTGTACGCGAAAGCGGGCTTACAAAATCCTTGTCAAAAAACTTAAGATAGTTGTTGTAAATGTCGTATTCGGCATACAGGTCTTTAATAAATGCCGTTATTTGCTGGTTACCGCTAAAGCCCGAGTTACGCGCTGCAAGCGGTATCTCTTTTTTACGCCCCAACTTGTTATCGCCATATACTTTACTCAGTGCTTCATTTATAAATATGGGCAGGTAACTTTTACCCGTAACACTGCTGGTATCTACATGCTGAAATATAAACTCCATGCCTTTAAACACTTTGCTCTTGGTCATGGCGCTGTCTATATTGTTCAGGTCAAACTCTACTTTTTCATATTTATCATACTGGTATTGTTTAAACATGTGCAGACCGTTTTTGCGGCGCCTGCTCCATATTTTACGCAGTATGTCTATGGCTGGGTTATTTTTCTTAGATGTTTTACCGGCATACAACTTTACCTCAGCAAGTTCTGTAGCATCAGAGAGTTTTATTTTAAGATTATAGGTAACCGCTGCAGTAAGGTGCACCTGTTTAGATGCAAAGCCTACAAAAGACACGAGCAGTTCGGTATAAGGATTAGCCGACTCCAGGTAAAACTTACCGTTTTCGTCGGTAATAACACCTTCGTTAGTTCCTTTAAAATACACATTTACATAAGGCAGGGGTTGGTCTGCGTTATCTACAATGGTTCCGCTTACTTTGGTTTGTGCCAAAGCAGCCGTGCAAAATATAATAAAACACCCTAGGGCAAACAGTAACTTTCTTTTCATACTGGGATAAAACAAAAAACCTCATCATTTATTATGATGAGGTTCAAATATAGGGTAATAATTTGAAAACTATTAGATTTAAAAATCTCAAAATGCCGTTAAATACACCACCTTACAGATTTCTCAATCAAGGAATCAACAAATTAACAAATTCTCTATTTGTACATTACTTTTTTCACCGCTTTTACAACATCACCGGCGTTTGGTAACCACTCTTTAAGCAATACCGGAGAGTATGGCGCAGGAGTATCGGCAGTAGTAATACGTTGTATAGGCGCATCAAGATAATCAAAAGCACGTTCCTGTACAATGTAAGTAATCTCTGAAGCTACAGAACCAAATGGCCATGCCTCTTCAAGGATAACAAGCCTGTTTGTTTTCTTAACCGACTCCAGTATTGTAGCATGGTCCATAGGACGCACCGTACGAAGGTCGATAATTTCTACGCTGATGTTTTCTTTTGCAAGTTCATCTGCAGCTATAAACGCCTCTTTAAGTATTTTACCAAAAGAAACGATAGTTACATCTGTACCTTCACGTTTTACATCGGCTACGCCAAGCGGAATAGTGTATTCTCCTTCAGGCACCTCACCTTTATCGCCATACATTTGCTCAGACTCCATAAATATCACAGGGTCGTTATCACGAATTGCCGATTTAAGAAGGCCTTTAGCGTCGTATACGTTTGAAGGAACTACCACTTTAAGACCCGGAGTATTAGCATACCAGTTTTCAAAAGCCTGGCTGTGTGTAGCGGCAAGCTGACCGGCAGAAGCCGTAGGACCACGGAACACTATAGGGCAGTTAAACTGGCCGGCACTCATCTGGCGTATTTTGGCAGCATTATTTATAATCTGGTCAATACCAACAAGAGCGAAGTTAAATGTCATGAATTCAACAATAGGCCTGTTACCGTTCATGGCACTACCTACTGCTATACCGGCAAATCCAAGCTCGGCAATCGGCGTGTCTATAACCCTTTTAGGGCCAAACTCGTCAAGCATACCTTTAGAAGCTTTGTACGCTCCGTTGTATTCGGCAACTTCCTCACCCATTAGGTAGATGGCCTCGTCGCGGCGCATTTCCTCGCTCATCGCCTCAGCAATTGCCTCCCTGAATTGTATTGTTCTCATGTAAAAATTTTTCGCGTGTGTTAAATGAAACGCAAAAATAAAGATTTAAAATTATTTTCAGCTATTTTTCATACGTAATAATACTATTAAAAAGTACCTTAGCCCTGCTAACTGCCCCTAAAAAAACACCGCCTTGGCTACGAAAACCTTTTCGCATTTTTTACTGATATACTGCATTGTGCTTTTTAACAGCACCTGCATTGCACAAAACATCCATGCCGAGTATATAACGGTTTACAAAGCCATACAGATTAATGTACACCACAACGACACACTTACTTCGTCAAAACCCTACAGTGTAAGTGTGCCTCCATTTTTATATGCATATAGCTACGCAAACCAAAAATCATACTTTACCCTTATAAAAGGCCCAGGCAAAACCACCGCAACTATAACAACCGAAAATGACCCTCAGCCCATAAAAGACGTTATAGATTTTCCATCAAAAGAATGCATTTATAAAGACCTGCAAAAAAGCATCATGTATGTTACCACTACAAACAGTAAGGGCAGCCATGCACAACAGGAAACACTAAACAACTATGCATGGAAAATCACTAAAGAACGCCAGACTATTTTAGGCTACACCTGCTTAAAAGCTACCTGCATATATAACGAGGTAACCATAACCGCTTGGTTTACAAAACAAATTAAAGTGCCCGATGGCCCACTGAAATACCACGGGCTGCCCGGGCTGATACTAAAAGTTACTACAGGCCCTTACTACGAAACTACAGCAACCTGCATAGAGGTACACAAAAAATGAGAAAAAAGACGTATTTTAATTTGAACCTCACTTAACAGATTGCCGAATTTGATAAACAAAAAATAACAGAACCCTAAAAAACTACACAGAGTTTAAAACAATATCATTTTTTATATGAAATTTTCTCTAAAATCATATTTAATATGAGTGAATAGTGTTTTATTCGGATATTTTTCTTAACTTCGTGTTAAGCAAAAATTTCAAACGTTATAATTCCAATACATAATGAAAATATTAGTTTGCATCAGCCACGTGCCTGATACTACTGCAAAAATCAACTTTACAAACGGCGACAGCGAGTTTGACACAGCCGGTGTTCAGTTTGTAATAAACCCTAACGACGAGTTTGGCCTTACACGTGCCATTTGGTTTAAAGAACAAGCGGGTGCTAATGTAACCGTGGTAAATGTGGGTGGTGCAGACGCAGAAGCCACACTACGTAAAGCACTTGCCATAGGTGCTGACGAGGCCATTCGTGTAAACGCAGCCCCTACAGACGGTTTCTTTGTTGCAAAACAACTTGCAGAAGTAGTAAAAAACGGCGGATACGATCTTGTAATTGCCGGAAAAGAGTCGCTGGACTATAACGGCGGCATGGTACCGGGCATGCTTGCCGGGCTACTGGGTTGCGATTTTGTAAACGGATGTATTAACCTTGAAGTAACCGGAAGCGATGTTAAAGCGATACGCGAAATAGATGGCGGTAAAGAAACCCTTAGCGCCAAGCTTCCGCTTGTAATAGCCGGGCAAAAAGGACTTGTGGAAGAAAAAGACCTGAAAATACCTAACATGCGCGGTATTATGGCAGCCCGTACAAAAGCCCTTACCATACTTGAGCCGGTAGGTGCCGATGCTAAAACAAAAGCGGTTAAGTTTGAAAAACCTGCACCAAAATCAGCCGTGAAGCTGATAAGCCCTGACAACCTTGATGAGCTTGTAAACTTACTTCACACCGAGGCTAAGGTTATTTAATGTAACAATTATTCAATGAGGTAATGTAGCAATTTACATTGCGAAAGCAAAATTGGTACATCGATACATTAAACAATTAAAAAATTAGAAAAATGTCAATACTTATATATGCCGAATCGGCAGAAGGAAAATTTAAAAAGACAGCGTTTGAGCTTGCTTCTTACGCTAAAAAAATAGCCGGAGAAACCGGCACCACCGTTACTGCAATTACAATCAACGCAGATGACAGCCAGGCGCTTGCAAAATATGGCGTAGACAAGGTGCTTAAAGTAACTTCAGATAAACTAAAAGCCTTTAACGCAAAAGCCTATGCCGATGCGGTAAAGCAAGCAGCACAAAAAGAAAGTGCTAAAATTGTACTTTTTTCAAGCAACACAGACAGCCTTTATGTAGCGCCGCTTGTAGCCGTAGGCCTTGAAGCAGGTTACGCCAGCAACGTGGTAGCACTACCTACAAGCCTGTCGCCATTCCAGGTTAAGAGAAACGCTTTCTCTAACAAAGCGTTTAATGTTACCGAAATTAGCACTGATGTGAAAGTATTGGCTGTAGCCAAAAACTCTTTCGGCCTTGTAGAATCACCTGCTTCGTTAACAGAAGAAGCGTTTGCACCTTCATTAAACGATGGCGACTTTACTGTAACAGTAGATTCATCAGAGAAAGTAAGCGGTAAAGTATCCATAGCTGATGCCGAGATTGTGGTATCTGGCGGACGCGGACTTAAAGGCCCTGAAAACTGGGGATTAATAGAAGACCTTGCTGCTGCACTTGGTGCGGCGACTGCGTGTTCTAAACCAGTATCAGACCTTGGCTGGAGGCCTCACAGTGAGCACGTGGGTCAAACCGGTAAGCCGGTAGCCAGCAACCTGTACATTGCAGTAGGTATTTCGGGCGCTATACAACACATTGCAGGTATTAACTCAAGCAAAGTAAAAGTGGTTATAAATGCAGACCCGGAAGCACCTTTCTTTAAAGTAGCAGATTACGGCGTAGTGGGCGATGCGTTTGACATTGTACCTAAGCTAACCGAAAAAATAAAAGCTTTCAAGGCACAAAACTCATAATTTTATTTTAACTTGTGCCCCTAAATGGGCTATCAGGTACAGGATAGTTATTATCTTTGCCCGATAGCCTATTTTTTTGTTTAAAAAACCAAGATGAGCTTAGTAAAACTGACGATTAAGGGCATTTCGTACAGCCAAACGCAAAACGGCGCATACGCCCTGATATTAAATGAAGTAGACGGTGAACGCAAATTACCTATTGTTATTGGTGCTTTTGAAGCCCAGTCTATTGCTATTGCCCTTGAAAAAGAAATAAAACCGCCAAGGCCTCTTACGCACGACTTGTTTAAAAATTTTGCAGACCGTTTTGACATAGTGGTGAAGCAGGTTATTATACACAAACTTGTAGACGGTGTGTTTTTTAGCAGTATCATTTGCGAACGCGATGGTATTGAAGAAATCATTGATGCCCGTACCAGCGATGCCATAGCACTGGCGTTACGATTTAGCGCGCCTATTTTTACCTATAAAAACATACTGGACAAGGCAGGCATTTACCTAAAAATAAATCCCGAACCCGGAGAAGAACATCATGATGATGTACTAAGCACACCGGAAACCTTTGGAGCCGCAGAAAACCCTGCCCCTATCGATAGCCTTTCGCAATACAGCGTACAGGAACTTTACGAACAGCTGGATGCTGCTGTGCAAAACGAAGATTATGAAAAAGCGGCTAAAATACGCGACGAAATATCAAAGAGGGAAAGTTAATCAATGCGAATGTAGCAATGTAACAATGAGTGTACTTTCAGCAAACAATATACAAACAGCTTTCGGGCTGTTTTTTTTGTGGATAACTTGGCGTATAAAACTATTTACACTACCATTTTTGGTTGCGCATAATTTTATTACTTTGTAACGGTAATTTGAAATTTTTAAAGACCCGAATTACCAAATAACCCCATTAACGAATAACCTACAGATGAAACAATACCACGACCTTGTGAAGCATGTAATGGAAACCGGCCACCAGAAAGGCGACCGTACCGGAACCGGAACCATAAGCGTTTTTGGCTACCAGATGCGTTTTGACCTGAGTGAAGGTTTTCCGTTGGTTACTACAAAAAAACTTCACCTAAAGTCGATTATATATGAATTGTTGTGGTTCCTAAAGGGCGACACCAACATTTATTACCTTAATGAAAACGGTGTGCGTATTTGGGACGAATGGGCCGATGAAAATGGCAACCTGGGTCCGGTTTACGGTGCGCAATGGCGTAACTGGAACGGACAGGATATTGACCAGATTACCGAGCTTATAGACACCCTTAAAAACAACCCAAACAGCCGCCGTATGCTGGTTACCGCATGGAACCCTGGCGTATTGCCGGAAAATGGAAAATCATTTGGCGAAAACGTAGCCAACGGTAAGGTGGCACTGCCTCCGTGCCATGCGTTTTTCCAGTTTTATGTAGCAAACGGAAAACTGAGCTGCCAGCTGTACCAGCGCAGCGCCGATATTTTCCTTGGGGTACCGTTTAACATTGCCTCGTATGCCTTACTAACCATGATGATTGCACAGGTATGCGGACTTGAAGCAGGTGATTTTATACACACTTTTGGCGATGCACACATTTACAATAACCACATAGAGCAACTGCAACTGCAGCTTACACGCGAGCCGCGACCACTACCTAAAATGGTATTGAACCCTGAAATTAAAAACATCTTTGATTTTACATTTGAAGACTTTACCCTGGTGGGCTACGACCCGCATCCGCACATTAAAGGTGCGGTAGCTGTGTAAACAGGTTTACCATTTCTATAACATTTTAATTTAGTATTTTTCCTATCTTTAATGACATGATTTTAAGAAAATGGAAAAAACGCAACACGAATTATACGAGTATGCGCGTAAACGCGTAAAGCAGAAAAAACTGGTTTATCTGCATTTTGTGCTGTTTTTTGTGGGCAGTATATTTCTGTATATTATAAACCGCTGGCTGGAAGTATACCCAGAGTACAACTGGTACCTGTGGGGCATAACAGCGTGGGCTTTTGTATTTATACTACACTTTATTAAAATATTTGTTACCGAAACCTTTATAAACAAAACCTGGGAGCGGGAGCAAATAGAAAAACTGGTAGCCCGGCAGCAACGCCGTATAGAAGAACTACAAAAAAAACTGGATAACGACACTAACACCCCTACCCTGTAATGATTATTACACTTAAAGCTGCCGCCGCAGAAAACAATGCCCTGGGCAAAGATAACCAGCTGGTTTGGCACCTGCCAAACGATTTTAAGCGGTTTAAAAAGCTTACATCCGGGCACTACATTATCATGGGCCGAAAAACGCTTGAAAGCATGAACGGACCTTTGCCTAACCGTACCAATATAGTTATTACAAGACAGGAAGATTACACCTACCCGGGCTGTACGGTTGTAAACAGCCTGGAAGAAGCCTTGGCGGCAAGCCCGCAGCACGAAGAGGTGTTTGTAATAGGCGGTGGGGAAATTTACAAACAGAGTATCAGTAAGGCCGATAAAATAGAACTGACACGTGTACACACCACAGTAGAGGCCGATGCCTTTTTCCCGGAAATTGACAAAAACGAATGGACGCTTACGGAAAGTGTGTATCATGACAAAGACGAGAAACATAAACTTGATTTTGTGTTTGAAACGTGGGTGAGGAAGTGATACTGTATCCTTGCATATTGCGTTACCTTAGTACAACCAATCCTTTGCAGTATGAAACGGTCACTTATCATCTTCTTATTTATATTTAGCTATTCATTTGCTCAAGACTCAGATAAACTACGGGATAGCCTTAAAGCCCATTATGAATATGTTGGCTTTTTTAAAAACGGCATTACTGAAGCGCGCACTAAGCAACAGAAATACACTTTGCTAAACACAAAAGGGCAATCTTTATTTCCGGCAACTTTTAGCTACATATACCTATCTCCATACGGAACAATTATAGCCAGCAAAAGCGAAGGCAATAAGAGTAACCAAGGTGTTATAGATACGTCCGGAAAAGTGCTTTTGCCACTAGAATACGACGATGTATTTGCCATTGAAGATGGTTTAATCATCAATAAAAACAAGAAGTATGGCATTGCTGATAACGACGGAAAAATACTCCTTGAATTAAAATACGACCACATACAACATCTTGGCGACGGCTTATTTTCTGTAAGAAATGGAGCATTGCAAGCCTTATATCGGAGAGAACTTGCTATAACTGGATTTCTTTATAAAAGCATTCGCCGATTAAAAGAGGGAAACTTTGCGGTAATCCTACCCGATAATTCATGCAGTGCCATAGACAGCACGGGAAACCCAATACTAAAACCTCAAAAAAGCCATACCGTAATAGATATAAAGAAACCTTTTGCAATAATCCGCAGTAATACAACGCACAAGTTTTGCGCCATAACTACCGAGGGTAAAAAAATGACTGACTATTACAGCTCACTTGTTTTCGCTAACAATCAGTTCATAGCCTCTAAAAACAAACTTTACGGTGTTATTGCTTATGACAACACTGTAATAGTACCTTTTATTTATACTTACATCTGCGTCCCTGCTCAACAGGATTTCTACCTGGCTATGGGGAAAAATCAAACAAAGGTTCTTAACTCTAAAAACGAATCATTACTAAAAGGGGAGTACAAAAGCATTAGCCATAATAAACAATGTTTAATTGCTACTACAAAGAATGGCCTATCGGGCACTTTTACCTTTACAGGAACACCGTTACTTCCTGTAGTATATAAGCTGATTGCATATAATGATTCAGGAAAAGCAATTGCAAAAAAGGGCGACTCATTTTATTGTACAAACCTATATGGTAACGTAGAAGACAAAAAAATTGACGGTGTACAAAACATCAAACAGCCCGGAGATAATTATGAATGGACCGGCGCTTTGATTTATCAAAACAATGCAGAAACAGGTTTAATTTCCATGGAAGGCAACATCGTGCTTAAAACGTGCTATAAAGAAATTAACTACATATACGACTCTGATGAGTTTATTGTAAACAACAACGAAAAATATGGAATTATTGACGCAAGGGGCACTGTAATTGTCCCTGAAAAATACGATAAGGCTACAATTGGCAAAGAAAGTATTCATTTTGAAAGTAAAACCATCAAGCCGTTTTATTATGAAATTAAATTTAACCACATAATGACCTTAGCGGATTTAAGAAATTTAGACTGAGCCAATATCTATATAAATAATTTTGATACAAAACGTTTTACATTGCTGGGCATAATATGTAAATTGCTGTACAGAAAATTTAAAAAATGCCACACTATAAAGCCCTGTTCCGCATACCCGGAGATAAAGAATTAGAAGCGCACCATGGCTACGTACCTGATGCTTTTTTTACCGCTGCACAAAATACTACGACTAACGATATTGTACTGATGTACGAAGGTGGTTTTGTACTGACCAGCGCCCTACATGAAAAGCTGAACATACCCGAAAAATTTACGAGCTACGCCTCTGTAGGTGCAGATACTGCCGAAGGTACTCAGGACAGTGAATCATTCCGTAATGCGCTTTTAATACAGCTAAAACAGGCTAATCATGCCCGCCCGCTTGAAACGCATTTTCACTACCAGGTTTTTGCCATGGAATATATAGACCCGTCGTTTGATGATGATTAACAACCCGAAATAAAAAATGCCCAAACTTACATTCGGGCATTTTTTATAATAGCTAAGAGATAATTACCTTAATTCGTTATTCTGAATAAGATCAAGGTAAAGGTTTACTTTGTCTTTAAGTTCTTTTCTTGGTACAATGAAATCAAGAAAACCGTGCTCAAGTAAGAACTCCGCCGTTTGAAAACCTTCAGGTAGTTCTTTACCGGTAGTATCTTTAACCACACGTGGGCCGGCAAAACCAATAAGCGCTCCGGGCTCTGCAATGTTTACATCGCCCAGCATAGCGTATGATGCCGTAGTACCACCCGTTGTAGGATCTGTACAAAGTGATATGTATGGTAAACCTGCTTCGGCAAGCTGAGCCAGTTTAGCACTGGTTTTGGCAAGCTGCATTAACGAAGCTGCTGCTTCCATCATACGCGCACCACCTGATTTAGAAATCATCATAAATGGCAGTTTGTTCTTTATGGCGTAGTCTACCGCACGGGCTATTTTTTCGCCCACAACAGCACCCATAGAACCGCCAATAAAAGCAAAATCCATACAGGCTATTACTAAATCCCTGCCTTTACTCTTACCCACAGCGGTACGTACAGCGTCTTTTAGCCTGGTTTTATCCATAGCCTCTTTTAGCCTGTCGCTGTATTTTTTAGTATCTACAAACTTCAGGCTGTCTTTACTGGTAATGTCTTTATCCAGCTCTGTAAATTCATTATCATCAAAAAGGATTTCGAAGTATTCTTTACTTCCTATCCTTACATGGTAGCCATCTTCGGGGCTAACATAAAAATTCCTGGCCAGCTCATCGGCATCTACAATCTTTCCGGTGGGCGATTTGTACCAAAGCCCTTTAGGCACATCCCTCTTATTTTCAGTAGGGGTTTGTATTCCTTTTTCCGTTCTTTTAAACCAAGCCATAGTGTAGTTTTAAGTTAAAAAAAGTACCGGTTATCAATCGCTATAGGTAAGCGACTGATAACCGGTATTGGGTATTATACTAAAGTGTATTTACGTTATTAAGGTCGGCAAAAGCTTGCTCCAGCCTTTTGTTAAAGGTAACTTCACCTTCACGAAGCCACTTACGCGGATCGTAGTGTTTTTTGTTAGGAGACTCAGGGCCGTCAGGGCTGCCTATTTGTGTTTTAAGGTAGTCTACTTTACCTACCATATAATCACGGATACCTTCTGTAAAGGCAAACTGAAGGTCTGTATCAATGTTCATTTTTACAACACCGTAAGAAATGGCTTCCCTTATTTCCTCAAGAGATGAACCTGAACCACCATGGAAAACAAAATCTACAGGGTTTTTCTCTGTACCGAATTTCTGCTCTACATACGCCTGAGAATCCCTAAGGATAGTTGGAGTAAGTTTTACGTTACCTGGCTTGTATACGCCGTGTACGTTACCAAAAGCAGCCGCTACAGTAAACTTAGGCGATACTTTGCTAAGCTCTTCGTATACGTGTGCTACTTCTTCAGGTTGTGTATATAGTTTAGAAGTATCTACATGGCTGTTATCTACACCATCTTCTTCTCCACCTGTAATACCAAGTTCTATTTCAAGGGTCATACCCATTTTAGCCATCCTTTCAAGGTATTTGGCAGAAATCTCGATGTTCTCTTCAAGAGGCTCTTCGCTAAGGTCCAGCATGTGCGAGCTGAAAAGCGGCTTACCGGTTTCGGCAAAGTGTTTTTCGCTGGCATCAAGAAGTCCGTCTACCCAAGGCAGCAGGTTTTTAGCACAGTGGTCTGTATGTAGGATTACGGTAGCACCGTAAGCTTCGGCAAGGGTATGTATGTGTTTTGCACCGGCTATAGCTCCCAGTATAGAAGCTTTTTGTCCGTCGTTGCTAAGGCCTTTACCAGCATTAAATGCGGCACCGCCGTTAGAGAACTGGATTATTACAGGGGCATTTAGCTTAGCAGCTGTTTCCAGCACACCGTTAATAGTGTCAGAACCTGTTACGTTTACCGCAGGAAGTGCAAAGCCTTTTTCTTTGGCAAGTTTAAATATCTCCTGTACCTGGTCTCCGGTAGCAACACCGGGCTTAATATTGTGAGCCATCAGTTATTGGGTTTTTAAAATTACTTTCACAAAAATAGTATATTTAGTTTAGAACGGATAATTAATACCAAAATTTAAAACCGAACTACCAAAATTATATCCTTTAAACCAGCGGTCGCCTGTTAATCGGGCGGGGTCATAGGTTTTAAAGCCTACATCGAACCGGAATACAAAAAAGTTGAAATCGTACCTGAAACCTGTACCTGTACCTAAAGCCAGGTCGCGCAGCGAACTGATTCCGTTAAAGGTGTAGGCGGGGTCTGTTTCGTCATCAAAAATATTCCAAATATTACCCAAGTCACCAAACACGGCGCCGTTTAGTTTTCCAAAAATATTGTAACGAAGCTCTGTACTAAATGATATTTTCATGTTGGCTTCATTGAAGTCGTTAATACTGCCGCTGCGACCGGGGCCCAGGCCGTAGCTTTGCCACGCACGGTTGTCATTACTACCACCGGCAAAATAACTGCGGGTAAACGGGATAGAGTTAGAGTTGCCATAAGGCACCGCTAACCCAAAAAACGCTCTCATGGCCAGCACCCTGCGATGGCGCAAATCCCAGTGCTTTATAAAGTCTACTTCACCTTTAAGGTACTGAGAGTACTGCACGTCAAACAAGGTGCGCTGCCCCACAGGTACGTTTTTATTTTCTTTAATTAACGGCGCCACAAGGCTCAGCAGCCCACCGGCACTTTCACCCTTTACCTTAAAGTTATAAAAGTTGTTATCTGTAATACCTTCCTGCGTGCTTAGTGTGTAGGTAAAGTTACTGGCCCAGATAAGGTTATTTTCGGTAAGGCGCCTACGCCTTTCTTCCAGCCTGCGCACCTCAAGAAAATCTGCATCGGTAATACTGGTTCCGGTGTTAGTAGCCAGCACATCGTTTATAAAGCTATAAACACCTGAGCCGGAAAGGTTATGAAACTCATCAAAATACTCTTGGTTAATACCTGTATACGAGTTTGCAATGGTGTTTAAGCGCGCGTAAGACGAACGGTATACATTAAAGTAGTTACCTGCATTTACATTACGAATATACTGCAGGTTCCATAAATCAAATTTAGCGGTACGCCTTCTGTCGGGTGTCCAGTTATAGCTCAGTACACCTGTAAGGTTTTCTTTATCGAGCCCGATATTCTTCTGCCTGCCCACGCCTAAACTTACCAATGTACTGGGCAGCATCTCTTTCGGTATAATGCGTTCTGTATTTACAGGGAACCACACCCTGGGGATAGAGAGCTTGGCATCGGCACCATACTCCAGGATATTAAAAAACGCTTTATCTTTTATAGAGCTGTCTTTAGACGAACCTATGTTTCCGCGGGTACTGAGTGTTAGGGTTTCGGCACCCCTAAACACATTTAAAAAGGTTACCCCCATAGTACCCTGCACACCAAAATCCTGAATACTGTTGTGGTTAAGGTCGGCAGCAATATTAAACCTGTAGTTCTTTTTTGGGTTCAGCCTTACTTTAGCAATGAGCGATGTACCGGTACTGTCTGCCTTATCTTCCTCATAATTTATAAGTATGGGCGATGCAAATATCTTTAGGTTGCTAAGGTAGCGTGAGGTACGGGTACGCCTGATATCTGAATAGGTACTGCCCGGCGTAATAAATATAGGATCTGTAAGGGCACGGGGCTTATAACGTAATTTACCGTTAGTTAATATGGTAAAACCATTATACACGGTGGTGTTTACCTCAGCATTTGGCTCGTAAGGGTTGTTTACCTGGATTTCTACCTTGCTTATTTTGTATATTTTAAACGGGCGAACGTATACCGAGTCTTCTGTTCGCACATTTTCATTATCTATAAACATATCTACATTAGCCCTGTAGTTGGTATTTACCGTATCTACAGAGTAACGGATGTAGGTAGGGTCAAACTTCCAAACGCCATGGTTTTTAAAATAGTTTGATATCCGCTCGCGCTCCGCTGCAAAATCAGCCTCGCGGTACTGCCTGCCATTTTTTAAAACCGCATCGGCCTTACTGCGCCTGTAGAGGCTATCTAATGCCGGGGTTTGTATTTTCACATCTATAGAGTCTACAATGTACGGCTTGCCGGTAACCACTTCATATTTAATAATGGCTTTTTTACTGCTTACAGTATCTATAGTATAGCTAGCTTTCGCCCTGAAATAACCTTGCTTATAATAATAAGCATAGAGCCTGTTCTTCGACTTCTTTACACGGGCAAGGTCTACAATTACAGGGGGCTCACCGGTTTTCTTTAAAAAATTACTGATACCCGAAACCACAAACGAATGCCCCAGGCGGTTTACCTGCTTCTCACTCAGTAAAAACGTAAGGGTTTTGTGCCTGCCGGGTTTTCGGTCCAGCCAAAGGTGATATAATGAATCTGGGTTTGGCTTGGCAAGG
This sequence comes from Flavobacterium sp., assembly GCA_012270005.1. Taxonomy (GTDB): domain Bacteria; phylum Bacteroidota; class Bacteroidia; order Flavobacteriales; family Flavobacteriaceae; genus Flavobacterium. The sequence continues at coordinate 25,905 of JAAXJD010000057.1, forward strand.
TTATACATGTGTAGCCTTAAATGGAAGCCCAGTATATTAGAATTTTCCTGCTGAAAGAGCTGTAGGTAATGCTCCTCGTCGTTTTTTTTCTCTTTGTTTACGGTAATAACATTCTTTTCCAAAAGGTGCTTACCCTCCGGAACCCTGCTCGTAAGGTTGCACGATGCAACAATTACTGCCAGTAATATAAATAGTGTTATTTTTGTGGTTATATTCTTCAAAACGGTACTGCCGAAACTAAAGTCAAAAATACGTTTTTTATGCTAAGTAAAAGCCAAATAAAGTTAATAACGGGATTACAACAAAAAAAATACCGAAAACAGCATAAAATGTTTTTTGCCGAAGGATTAAAGGTGGTACATGAACTCCTTGATTCTTCGCTTACCCTGGTACACCTGTATAGCGAACCGGGCTACTTTAAAAACGTACCACCTACCAAATATAGCGAGGTAACTGAATCCGAATTAAAGAAGGTGAGTGCGCTTACCACTGCACAGCACTGCCTGGCCTTATTTGAAATTCCAGACGAAAAACCCACACCTCTAACCGGGCTAAGTGTAGCCCTAGACGACGTGCGCGATCCGGGAAACCTGGGCACTATAATACGCCTGTGCGACTGGTTTGGCATTGAAACCCTTGTGTGTTCTGCCGCGTGCGTAGATGTGTACAATCCTAAAGTAGTGCAGGCTACAATGGGCAGCCTAACCCGCGTAAATGTGGTGTACGCAGACCTTGACCATTACCTGCAGCAAACAACGCTACCTGTTTTTGGCACGTTTATGGACGGGGAGAATATTTATAAAAAAAGCCTTCCGGCGGAAGGCATTATAGTAATGGGCAATGAAGCTAACGGAATATCTGAACGTATAGAAACACTTTGTAACGAACGAATAGCCATACCACGTTTTGGCGACCTGCAACAAACCGAAAGCCTTAACGTAGCTACGGCTACAGCTATTATACTAAGCGAATTCAGGCGCAGTTAAAGCAGCTCACTATTTACCCGAACTACTAATAGCAAAGGCGTGTATCAAATTAGAGGTAATTTGTGTAATGCGTGGCAAAAATTTAATGGAACGCAAAGTTTACAAAAACGCCCCGTGTTTTCATGCTTGCTACGTTACCTGTATACGGGCTGTTAGGGTCGTTATCGCGTATTAGTTCATCATCAAAGCTAAACACACCGCGTATAGAAGGCGAAAACTTAAAGTACTCAAAATAAATATCTATACCCGCTCCAAACTCCCAGTTATTAGTCCAGGTTTTCATACGGAAACGGTCGCCAGTAAGGTTATCGTCCTTCACCTTTTCCTGTGCATCAAAATTTAGCGTACGCGATACCCCACCTATAAGGAAAGGCTTTATATTTCCGGTACGTGTTGCCGAAAATTTAAGCAACAACGGAAAGTGTATGTATGTAGATTTAACCTCACGCAGGCGGTCATACGATGTGGTAAGGCGTTCATCTGTCCAGGTAAGGTTACGCTGCGTGTAAGCAAGCCCCGGCTCAAACCTAAGGTCGAAATGCTCATTTAGCCTAAGGTTACCAATAAGGCCTACGTTAAAACCCGTGGTGCTTTGCACCTTAATATCTTTGGCAGGCGGTGTTTTATAATCAAATTTAAAATCGTAACTGTTAAACCCCAGGTAATAGCCCCAGTGTACACGCTGCTTGTCAAAGTTTTCCAGGTGGATAATAGGGTCGCGCCCAAAAATACGGGTACCTAACTGCGCATGCGTCAACACGCCCGCTAAGAGGAATATATAGACTAAAAACTTCTTCATTTTATTGTTTTGAGGCCGTATAAATAGTAGCCACACCCATAGTTTGCGGCAAATGCTTCACCTCTATAAACCCAATTTTGCGCAAAATATTGTTTAGCTTTTCGCCAAAAGGAAAAACCGATGCCGATTCGGCAAGGTACGAGTAGGCCCGGCCCTCTTTACTAAACAGCCTGCCTACCAGCGGCAGAATTACTTTCATATGAAAAGCATACCCCTGTTTAAACGGAAACTTAGTAGGCACTGAGGTTTCCAGGATTACAAAAATTCCGCCCGGCTTTAGCACACGCAGTATTTCGGCAAAGCCTTTTTCAAGATTTTCAAAGTTTCGGATACCAAAGGCTACGGTAATAGCATCAAACGTATTATCTTCAAACGGAAGGTTTTCGCTATCGCCATACTTGAATGTAACGAGGCTTTGCAGGTTTTTGTCGGCTATTTTTTTACGGCCTACCTCCATCATGCCTTCGCTAATATCTGCACCAATGATTTTAGGCGCCTTGGTTTCAGACATAAGTATAGCAAGGTCTCCGGTACCGGTAGCAATATCCAATATGGTTTGCGGGTTTTTATCAGACACCAGTTTTAGCACCTTCTTACGCCACTTTACATCTATACCAAAGGTAATAACGCGGTTAAGGCCATCGTAGTTGCCGCTGATGTTATCAAACATCTGGGCTACCTGTTCTTTTTTCCCGAGTTCGGAATCTTTATAAGGGGTTATTTGACTGCTCATTGTGTGTATTTACGAAACAAAGATACAGCAAGTTTTTTTATTGCGGTGTTTGTAATAAAAAATACAGCCTCAAACAACCGTTAAACCCTACATCCCCGTCCTGATTGCTTCAACAGGATCTAACCTCGCAGCAGAGATAGCGGGCAAAATACCCGAAATAAGCCCGATTATAATCGAAAGCCCGGAACCGATAATAATATTGGTAAAGCTCAATATAAATTCAAAATCAAGGATTTAAGCAGCCACTGTGGCAAGCCCCCATACCAAAAGGATGCCTAGAACCCCCCCAAAAAGCGAAAGGATTACAGCTTCAAACAAAAACTGCATTAGTATAAAACGGCTTTTGGCACCCAGGGATTTTTGTATACCTATAATATTAGTACGCTCTTTTACCGAAACAAACATAATATTAGCAATACCAAAACCACCAACGAGCAGCGAAAACCCGGCTATAATCCACCCCACAAGGTTCAGCATGCTTATTATACCATCTATAAAATCAGTAAATGCCGAAAGTACGTCAATCATAAAGTTATCATCCTGACCTGCCTTAAGCCCGCGCACAGCACGCATTTTTTGGGTAATCTCTGCCTTACACTGCTCAGAATCCATGCCTTGCAGGGGTTTAAGTATAATAATGGGCGTCATAAAATCATTATGGTCGCCATACATATTACGTAGAGCGTTTACAGGTATGTATACCGAAATATCGTTACTGGGGCCAAAGGTACTACTACCTTGTTTTTCAAGCACACCTATAACGGTAAAGCGCTTACCGTACATTTTTATCTTTTTATCTATAGGATCTTCATCACCAAAAAGCGTTTCAGCAATGCCCTGCCCCAGCACCACCACACTGGTACCGGAGTTGGCTTCAGCTTCGTTATAAAACCTTCCCTTTTCTATTTTAAGTGCCTCAATGTCGGCAATTTCCTGAGATACAGGCTGCACATTTACCCCCGTAGCCGATTTTTCTTCGTAGCGTAGCGTTTCGTTTTTGGTAAAAATTTGGTACGCCAGGGTTTTTACTGTGGTAAGGTTATCTTTAAGATATTGGTACTCCTCATAGGTTACATCCGGAAAATAGTCCATTTTCCAGCGCGGTATGTTAGAAGGCCCAAACGAAAAGCGCTTAAGGTACATGGTATTTTTATCTACGCTGCTAAGGTCTTTTTTAATTTTATGATCCAGCGAGTCTACCGCAGCCAGTACAGCTATGATAGAAAATATACCAATGGTAACACCAAGCAGCGACAAAAAAGTACGCAACCTGTTATTGGTAAGCGAATTCATGGCAAAAGAGAAACTCTCTCTAAGCAGGCGCAGGTATAACAGCATAATACAATGTAAGATATTGTGGCCCGGTAAAAACCGGCCGTATTTAAGCCGCGCGGCACAGGCGCAAACAACTTTATAACATTAGTAGCAAAGAACCAAAAAAAGTTACACCTACCCTGCCCCGCTTAGCGTTAAAAAATTATACAGTGCATCAATTTTTTTATAAACAAAGCCACTGATTAACAGCAAAAAACCAAAACACAATATTTATTTAGAAGTAATTAAAATTAAGTGAAATTACATATTGAATGTTACAGGTACAAATACTACCTTTGCGCCGCAATAAACACACAACTAAACACACAACAAATGAGTACTGTTAAAACAATTTCTTCGGCCCTTATTTCGGTATTTTATAAAGACGGCTTAGAGCCTGTAGTGCGCAAGCTGCACGAAAATAATGTAACCCTATATTCTACCGGAGGTACTGAGCAGTTTATTAAAGAACTGGGCATACCGGTAGTAGCCGTAGAAGATGTAACCTCTTACCCGTCTATACTGGGCGGACGCGTAAAAACCCTGCACCCTAAAGTATTTGGAGGAATACTTAACCGTCAGGACAACGCCCAGGACGTAGCACAAATGCAGGAATTTAATAGTCCGCAAATAGACATGGTAAATGTAGAACTTTATCCTTTT
>JAAXJD010000108.1 GCA_012270005.1 Flavobacterium sp.
AAAAAATGTATTTTTACTAGTATTAATCCTGTATCGTTATTTTAGGACTAGTCATTCCGTTATTTGCCCAGGATGAAAAACCGGTATTAACCGAAGCAGACTGGGGGCGTATTGTGCCACATCTTGAAAAGGAAGAGTGGGCAGGTGCCGAGAAAATAGCAAAAGAGCTGTTTAAAAAATTTACCAAAGAAACAGATGAGTCGGTAGATGCCCAGGCTATGCGATATATTTATTTGTGTGCCGTAGCCGGGCAGGTAGGTGATAAAGTTATTACAAAAGAGGAGGGTGTAAAAAGGGCTAACTTAATTAAAGGTAAAACGGTTGTTACAGCATATTGTGTTTTTAAACCAAAAGGCATGTTTAACCTGTTTAGCATTTCTGAGGAAAATAAAGGATGGAATAAGTGTTTTTCAAACAACAGTGCTACTACCATCTATATGTTTGAACATTATGATATGGATGATAAGGAGCTTTTAAAAGAACCTGTCTATTCCAGGCTTGAAGGTAAGGAAATGCGTCTTAAAGCAGTTGTAAAAGAAATAACTGCGGGCGGCTTTGCTATGCCGAGACTTGATGTGAATTATAGTAATGTTGATATTTACGATGCAGAGCCATAAAAAAAGCCTTCCGAAAGGAAGGCTTTAGTATGTTTAACGGTGCTAATTAGTTAGCAGCAGGTTGCTCAGCAACGATTTCGTAAGGAAGGTCTACGATTACTTCACGGTGAAGACGGATTGAAGCAGAGTACTTACCAGTACGCTTAACGATACCGCTTGTAATGAATTTTTTGTCGATAGACTGACCGTTAGCTTCAAGGGCAGCAGCAATATCAGCATTGGTTACAGAACCAAATAGTTTATCGCCACCAGCTTTAGCTGTAATTTTTATTTCAAGAGCTTTGATAGCTTCTGCGATAGCTTTAGCATCGTTAACTATTTTTTGCTCTTTAAAAGCCCTTTGCTTAAGGTTTTCAGCAAGTACTTTCCTTGCAGAAGGCGTTGCAACAACTGCAAATCCTTGTGGTATAAGATAGTTACGGCCGTATCCTGGCTTTACTGTAACTATATCATCTTTAAAACCTACGTTTTGTACGTCTTGTTTAAGTATAAGTTCCATAATCTTGCCTCTTTATTATTTTAGTAAATCAGCCACATATGGCATTAACGCTAGGTGACGAGCCCTTTTAACGGCTACAGATACTTTTCTCTGGTATTTAAGAGATGTACCGGTAAGGCGACGAGGAAGTATTTTACCCTGCTCGTTTACAAATTTAAGTAGGAAATCAGCATCTTTGTAATCTACATATTTGATACCTGATTTCTTGAAACGACAATACTTTTTAGTTTTGTTAGTTTCTATGTTTAAAGGCGTAAGATACCTGATATCTCCGTCTTTTTTTCCTTTAGCCGACTGTTCTATTGTTGACATGATTAGTTCGCTTTAGCTTTTAGTTTTTCCCTTCTTCTTTCTGCCCAAGATATAGCGTGCTTGTCTAGTGCTACGGTTAAGAAACGCATATCTCTTTCGACACGACGGAATTCATGTTGAAAGCGTCTTAGTGGAGCAGAAGGTGCTTTGAATTCAAACAGGTGGTAAAACCCACTTTTTTTGTTCTGGATTTCATAAGCCAGTTTCTTAAGGCCCCAATCCTCTTTTGATACGAACTCTGCACCCTTAGAAGTAAGGTAGTCTTCAAACTTACTTACTGTTTCCTTTACCTGTGTTTCAGATAAAACGGGATTCAAGATGAAAACAGTTTCATAGTGATTCATAATACTATATTTATTTTGTTACAAAATTGGGTGCAAATTTAGTGCTTTTTATTTAACCTGCAACCCCCATTTTTAATTTTTAACCTATTATTTAAAACTGAATTTTTTATTTATATTTGTAAAGAATCCAACTCAAAACGCGTTTAAAGATTACTAAACCTTTAAAAAAACGAATGACAGATGAAGCTTAACTGTGTTGTTGTTGACGATAGCACGATACAAAGAATAACTATAGCGAAGCTCGTTAACGAGCATCCTAACCTTGTTTTAGTAGGGGATTTTTCTAATGCGTCTGAAACCCGTAACTGTATTATAAATAAGGATGTAGACTTGTTATTTCTTGATATTGAGATGCCTGTACAAACAGGTTTTGATTTGCTCGATGGCCTTAAGGTAAGGCCGCAAATTATTTTTATTTCTTCTAAAAGCGACTACGCACTTAAGGCATTTGACTATGCAGCACTGGATTACCTGCATAAACCGGTTACAAAAGAGCGCTTTAATAAGGCGGTACAAAAAGCCCTGGATATGAAGTCCCTGCAAAAAGACGGGGTAGAGGAAGAGGGCGAATTTATTTTTGTAAAAAGTAACCTTAAAAATTTAAAGGTATACATTGCTAAAATCCGCTGGGTAGAGGCACTTGGCGATTACATTAAGATTATTACCGAAGACGAATCACACCTGGTACTTTCCACCATGAAGTCTTTTGAAAACGAACTTCCCGCAGAAAAATTTATGCTTGTGCATAAATCATTTATTATAAACCTTGATAAAGTTGACCGCTTTAACAGCAAGTTTGCCGAAATAGGCGACACTAAAATCCCGCTGAGCCGTAATAAAAAGGAAGATCTTGTAAATGTGCTTAACAGGCCGCAATAATTTAGCTTAACCAAATCACACTTTACTTATAATATACAATAAGAGCTGCCCTGTGCAGCTCTTAGTTGTTTAATACGGGTCGGCATTGGCGGTAACCTTAACCGAACGGTATTGTGGTATGGCCTCCATGCTTTCTAATATTCGGAGTATACTGCGCTTAGTGGTGCCTATGGCTGCACCCAGTGGTATTTTTACTATAATAGTACGTATGTACTCGTTCCTGATTCTGCTTATTGCGGGTTCTTCAGGGCCTAATATGGGCATTTGCAGCTGCTGATTCATTACGTTGTATAACCAAAACGCTGCTTCTTTCAGCTTTTCGTAATCTTTGTGCTTTAAGGTAAGCCGCACCAAGCGGAAGTACGGCGGATATTTAAAATTCTTTCGTTCGTACAGCTGCTCCTTAAACATGCCTTCGTAGTCGCCTTCGGTAACCTGGCGGATGATATTGTGCATTACATTATAGGTTTGTATGTATACCTTGCCTCTATCATCCTTACGCCCCGCACGCCCCGCTACCTGTACCATCATTTGATACGCGCGCTCAAACGCACGGAAGTCGGGCTGAAAAAGCATATTATCAGCATTAAGTATCCCTACAAGGCCCACGTTATCAAAATGAAGGCCCTTGGCCAGCATTTGGGTGCCCACAAGTATATCTATTTCATGGTTTTTAAAAGCATCTATTATCTTCTCATAACCGTGCTTGCCCCTGGTAGTATCCTGGTCCATACGCCAGGCATTTTTGGTAGGGAACAGGGTTTTAAGTTCCTGTTCTATCTGTTCTGTGCCAAAGCCTTTTGTACTTATGTCTACGCTATGGCAATGATGGCAGTGCGTGGGCATGGCTATGTGGTAGGCACAGTAGTGGCAGCGCAACTGGTTTTTAAACTTATAATACGTAAGGCTTACATCGCATTGCGGGCATTGCGGCACGTGTCCGCAATTCATGCACTCTACCCAGGGCGAGTACCCCCTGCGGTTTTGGAACAAAATAACCTGTTTGCCCAGCGCCATAGTTTCGGCCATGGCTTCGGTAAGCGTATCGCTAAAGTGGCCGGTCATTTGCTTGCGCTTGTACTTGTCCTTCAGGTCGACCAAAATAATTTCCGGGGGAAGCACTTTGCCAAAACGCTCCTTTAACTCAGCAAAGGCATACTTGCCGCTTTGTACGTTCATGTAGCTTTCTATACTTGGCGTAGCCGATCCCAGCAGCACTTTTGCCCCGAAATAATTAGCCAGTACAATGGCGGCATCCCGGGCATGATAGCGCGGCGCAGGGTCTTGTTGCTTAAAGGTTTGCTCATGCTCCTCGTCTATTACAATAAGGCCCACGTTTTGAAAAGGCAGGAACAAAGCCGACCGTGCCCCGATTACTACCTGTGCCTTTTCGCTTTGGCTGAGTACCTGGTTCCAAACCTCTATGCGTTCGTTGTTGGTGTATTTGCTGTGAAATACCGCAACTTTATTACCAAAATACGCCGAAAGCCGGTGTACCAGTTGGGTTGTAAGTGCAATTTCAGGTAACAGGTATAACACCTGCTTGCCCGAATTAATATATTCTTCAATTAGTTTTATGTACACCTCAGTCTTTCCGCTGCTGGTAATGCCGTGCAGCAGGGTAACGGGCAGCAGCCCGAAACCGGCTTTTATGGTGTTAAAGGCTATTTGCTGGCGTTCGCTAAGGGTAAAACCGGCCTCGTCGCTTCCGGAAAAGCTTACGCGGTCTTCCTGCAAAAAGTATTCTTCAAAGATATTTTTGTCTACCAATGATTTTACTACTGCCGCTGTACTGCCTGCCGACTCTATAAGTGCTTTTACCGTTATGGGTTTGCGTTCGCGTGCCTGTAGCTGAAAGTAATGCAGCACCAGTTCGCGTTGTTTTTGTGCGCGGCTTAGCAGTTCCAGCAATCCGCTGAGTTGTTCCTCCTGTAAAAATTCCTCTTGCAGGCGGATGTAGCGGATAACTTTTGGCTTGTACTTTTCAGTAATTTCTTCCTGAAGCACCACCACGTTCTTTTTTAGCAGTCGGTTAAGGGTGGGGAGTACCGTTTTTTTATTGAGTATGGCAGCTACTTCCTGCACCTTTATGGCGCTCTGTTTTTGCAGCGCCTCATAAATCAGGTATTCATCATCGGTAAGAGAGCCTGTTTCCGGGCGGAAGTCTTTTGTAGGGGTTATTATGGTTTCGCTTTCCAGCAGCAGCCCGCTGGGTAAAGCCGACCTGTATACCTCGCCCACGGTACACATATAGTACGATGCTATCCACTCCCAGTGTTTAAGCTGGTTAGAGGTAACAATAGGCGCATCGTCCAGTATTTGGTCAATGTCCTTAGCCTGATAAAGTTGGGGTGGATTTTGGTGAAGCGAATGTATCAGTCCTGTGTACAGCTTGTTTTTACCAAAGGGCACCGCCACACGCATACCCGGCTGCAAAAACGTATACTCTGCCGCGTTAACGGCATACGTAAAGGTTCGGGGTACCGATAGCGGCAGTATTACTTCAATAAAATAAGGCATGGAGTGTGTTTAGGGCAAAGATACAAATAAGATTACTTTTGTAAATCCTGCATTAGCACTTTAATCGGTAGGGGCTTGCGGGTTTTGGCTTCTGCGCTGCGTAAGCGCATCATCGTTATACTTCCACTGAAAAGCTTCAGCTTTTTCCCGGTTTATGGTACCATCGGGGTTAATCACCTTTTCGGTATACAGCCAGTTAAGTAATTTTTCGGCACTCTTTTCCCGGTTTAGCCCCAGTGTAGTCATAAGCCTTTCGGTAAAATCATAGGTAACTTTAATGCGTTCCTGTAAAAAGTTGATGATTACATAACTGTTGTAAGGGTCTGCCTTAGTGCTTTTATCTTTTATAAAATACACTATAACTTCTTCGCCTTGCGGATTGTAAAAAGACAATTCGTTTGCCTCTACCTTGCTGTAGCGCAGTATGTTTTTACCGTTTAGCCACACCTGGTTGTTTTTAACCGCAATAGCATTTTGCGCTACCGCCATACCCATACTTACCAAACTAAAACAAAGGGAGTAAAAAAGTTTTTTCATAAATGTTGATTTTTGGTTTGTTACCCAAACAAAACTTTTATGCCTGAAAACTTTTTAAAAAGAAAAACCTGCAATTTTGGTTGCAGGTTGGTGGGTTATGTGTATCGGATTTTATTTTTCCGCAAGTTTGGCTCCCAAAGCTCTTGAGTTTTCCTCATTGCCAATAAACTTTGCGGCGATATCCATTTTTACTTTTTCATAACTCTCATCAAAAGCAACTCTTTTCTCTTTGCCTTCAAAGTGAACTGTGGTTTGCTTTCCTGAATTAGCGAGTATTTCTTTTATTAAACTCATAATGCATTCTTTTATAGGGTAAAAACATTAATATCTTAGTGCGCTTGTTATTACCGGGTGTTTTTCAGTATTTCAATTATCTCTCCACCATTACTCTTTACAAACTCTAATTGATTTGGGCTTACTTTTTCCCCATGTATTGCATAATTACATATCGAAAGTATTTCACGTAATATACCTGTCAAATTATTTTCAATTATGTTGCGTTTTTCTAATTCACTCATTATACGAGTTACTGGGAGATGTCTTAGGCTGCTGTCTGTTGCAAAAAAACGGTCTTCCCAAATCCTTCTTAGCTCTTTTTCAATATTGAATCGTACTTTGAACATTTCAATATTATTTTGGGGTACATCGGTGTTATTTATTGAGTCCGAATTTTCGGAAGTTAAATTTCCTATTTTATCCTTGATTATTCTTTCAATTTCGCTTTCTAGTTCAGGAATTTTATTGTCGGGAGGCGGCGGTCCGAAACCTTGAAATGTTGCATTGAAAGTTTGATTTTGAGAATTTCTTATTTCATTCTTTAAGTCGCCGAATTTGATATTTATACTATCTTTTAAT
>JAAXJD010000192.1:0-1883 GCA_012270005.1 Flavobacterium sp.
CATAAACCCCACAAGGGAAGTCAAACCCCACAAGCCACATTAACCACACAAGGGGAGGCAATCAACACAAGGAACATAAACCCCACAAAGAAAAGAAAACCCCAAACAAAAAATACAACACGAAGACCTTAGTAACATAAAAGCGGTAACCGCCCGCGCTTACGATTTGCTTTCGGCAAACAGCAACATGCAAAAGTTTACCCTGTGTGACTGGGTTATAAGCCCGGAGGAGCTGGCACTGTACAGCACCTTTGAGACCAACAAGCAAAAAATGCAGGAAATTTTTAATATAGGCTACGAAGCAGCGAAGAAATCCTATAACGATGTGATTATTTTGTAGCAGGGCAGCGAGGCAAAAATTGTTTAGTTGGAAACAAATATTGCTATATTTGCACCATCAAAAAACAACACCCTATGAAATACAACCGAATCCTGTTAAAACTAAGCGGTGAAGCGCTTATGGGCGAAAAGCAATATGGTATAGACCCTAAAAGGCTTGCCGAATATGCTGCCGAGATTAAACAAATTCATGACAAAGGCGTACAGATAGCCATAGTTATTGGCGGTGGTAACATATTTAGGGGTGTGGCAGGTGCTGCAAACGGTATGGACAGGGTTCAGGGTGATTATATGGGTATGCTGGCTACCGTAATAAACGGTATGGCACTACAAGGCGCACTGGAAGATGCCGGTATGCAAACCCGCCTGCAAACCGCACTTGAAATTAAAGCCATTGCAGAGCCGTACATAAAAAGAAGAGCTGTACGCCACCTTGAAAAAGGCCGTATTGTAATATTTGGCGCCGGTACCGGTAACCCGTACTTTACTACAGATACTGCTGCCGTACTTAGGGGCGTAGAGGTAGATGCCGATGTTATACTTAAAGGCACACGCGTAGATGGTATATACACTGCCGACCCTGAGAAAGATCCTTCGGCTACAAAATATGAAACGCTGACTTTTGAAGAAGTGCTTGCCAAAGGCCTTAACGTAATGGACACTACAGCCTTTACGCTTAGCCAGGAAAACGCGCTTCCTATTATAGTGTTTGACATGAACAAGCCCGGCAACCTGCAAAAGGTGTGCTTAGGCGATGTGGAAGTAGGCACAACGGTAACCGTTTAATAATAAAGAACAGAAAACACGAACGTAAAAGCTATGGAAGAAATAGATTTTATACTGGATAGCACCAAGGAAAGCATGGAAAATACCATAGCCCACCTTGAAAAAGAATTTTTAAACATACGTGCCGGTAAGGCAAGCCCTGCTATGCTGGGTGGTGTAAGGGTAGATTATTATGGCGCTGCTACGCCACTTTCGCAGGTAGCAAATATTAATACGCCAGATGCCCGTACGCTTACCATAACGCCATGGGAACGCAACCTGATTAAAGACATAGAAAAGGCCATCCTTATTGCAAACATTGGGTTTAACCCAATGAACAACGGTGAAAGCATTATAATAAACGTACCACCACTTACAGAGGAGCGCCGCAGGGATCTTGTAAAACAAGCAAAGTCTGAGGCGGAAGATGCTAAAATAGGCATACGTAACTCTCGTAAAGATGCTAATACCGACATTAAAAAGCTGGAAAAAGACGGCATGAGCGAAGACGTATGTAAAGGTGCAGAAGAAAGTGTACAGGAACTTACTAACGCGTTTATTAAAAAGATAGACGAGCTGCTTGTAGCAAAAGAAGCAGAAATTATGAAGGTATAACCTCCTGAGATAAAAATATGTTAAAAAATCCGCCCGGCTGTGGCGGATTTTTTTATTACTATCTTTGCCGTAACAAACAGCGCCCTTTTGCGTTTCTGTTTTATAAAAACCTTCCAGATGCACATCATCCGGTTACTATTGTTTTTATTTACGCTATGCACCGC
>JAAXJD010000192.1:1893-6543 GCA_012270005.1 Flavobacterium sp.
GCCCTACGCTACCGTAAAAAGCAACGGTAAAAACTATGTAGCCGATATAGATGGCAAACTTTCCCTTACTGATTACGCCACATCGTTTACGGTTACCTACACGGGCTACGATGCGCAAACCATAAGCATAAAGCACCATACTACCCACTATGCCATTTTGCTGAAAATAAAACCGGAACTGCTTGGAGAGATAATCATCTCACGGCAAAACCCGGCAACCGAAATTATTGGCAAGGCCATACGCCGCAGGCCTGTAAACGATCCGCAACAGCACCTTAACAGCTACAGATATAAGTCTTACGACCGACTTGTGTTTACTGCCGACCCTGATACGGTACAGAGCCGCATAGATACTATTCTAGCTTACGAAAAAGCAGGGCGCTTTATCGAAAAGATAGATTCGGCCGTATTTAAATTTAAAAAAATTGTAAGCCGCCAGCACCTGTACCAAACCGAAAAGATTTCAGAATTTTTATACGATAAAAAACAGGGGCTTAAAGAAAACGTACTGGCTACCCGCATGGCAGGGTTTAAAAAACCGTTGTACGAGTTCATTGGCCTTAAGCTGCAATCGTATAGTATTTACACCGATGATATAGACCTGTTTGAAAACAAATATGCAGGGCCACTGGCGCGCGATGCCTTTTTTGAGTACAACTACAAGTTGCTCGATACCATAAGCATTAACAACCGCCCCACCTACATGATTTATTTTGATGCGAAGCGCCGCCTGAAACGCAAGCTGCGCGGGGTATTGTACATAGACTGCGAAACCTACGGTATTGCTAAAGCCATACTGCGGGTAAAGAATGTTATAGACATAACATCTATACATTACTTTGAATACGAGCAAGAGCAAAAACTGTGGTTCCCCATAAAAAAGACGCTTAAAATAACCAAGGGCAACAACAAGGAAGACATACGCATACTGGGCGAAACCATAAAGTTTGATGCCGTAGACAGTAAAGACCCTAACCGTAAAAAAGAACCGTCTGACTATGTGTACCTGTACTCTGAGGCGCATAATTTCGACATGGAGTTTAACACCCCGGTAACCATATACCGCCGCGGTGTAGACATAGAAATTAAAGACAACGCCGTAAACCGCCCCGATGAATACTGGCAGCGCTTTCGGCCTGATTCACTGGATACCCGCAGCCTTACCACTTACATGGCGCTGGACAGCCTTGTGGCAAAAGACAACTGGGAGCAGCGCATTATATGGGGGCGCCGTGTAATCAACGGTTACATACCCGCCGGGGCAATAGATATAGACCTGAGGCAGATTTTTAAATACAACAACTACGAGGGTTTCCGTGTGGGGTTTGGCGGTATAACAAACAACAAGATGAGCCAAATTTTCAGGGTGAGCGGTTATGGGGCGTATGGAACTAAAGACGGCGCGTTTAAGTACAGCGGCGGCATGGCGCTAAGGCTGGGCAGGTTTTCTAACTCATGGGTAGGCGCCTCGTTTACAGACGACATCCGGGAGATAGGCAGCACGTCTTTCGCTACAGATAAGCGTACGTTTAAAATATACGATCCGCGCCCGTTTAACCTTACCACGTTTTACAACTACCAAACCTGGCAGGGATACATAGAAACCCGGATTATACCTAAAACCGACAGCTACTGGCAGCTTACGCGCAGCCGTATAGACCCTAAGTTTAACTACGTTTTTATGCAGGGGCAAAAACCATACACGGTATTCGACCTGGTTATGGCATCGGTATCAATACAGTGGAACCCGTTTAGCGATTTTATGCAAACCCCTGACGGACGTGTAGAGAGCGAAAAACGTTTCCCGAGGTTTGCGTTTCAGTACACACAGGCAGTATCCGGAGTTTTGGGCAGCGATTTTAATTTTGGCAAGTTTGATTTCAGGGCAGAGTTTCAGCATAAGTTCCTTAACGGGCAAATAACCTCCGGGTTGCTGCAAACGGGTATAGCCAGCGGCGATGTACCCATAACGCACCTGTACAGCACCTCGCCAAACAGCCTGCTTAAAGACGGCATACTGCAACGCATAACCATATCGGGGCGCAACAGTTTTGAAACCATGTACTTTAACGAGTTCTTTAGCAGTGAGTACGTTACCCTGCAACTGAAGCATGGCTTTACGCGATTTACGCTATACAAAAGCCTGAAACTTTCGCCCATGCTGGTTACGCGCTTTGCCTGGGGTAACCTGTCTAACAAGGATGCCCACCTGGGCTTTGCCTATAACACACTGGACAGGGGCTACTACGAAAGCGGCATTGAGCTAAACGAAATTTTTAAAGGCCTGGGCATTACGGGCTTTTACCGCTATGGCCCTTATCAATTACCGCATTTTGATAAAAACGTATCGGTTAAGGTATCGTATGTGCTGAATTTGTTTTAATTTCTGTAGGTTTATACAAAAAGAAGAAACTATGGGATGGAAAGCTTCATTTATAATCGTTAACAAGCCCGAAACGGTTGATGTTAAAACACTACTAAATGAGTTAGGCTTTCAAAATTTGACAAAAATAGATGATGCCCATTTTGAATTCACAATTAATCCTAAAGAAAATACTGTTTATGTAGGTAACTACAAGGACAACTTACTGATTTGCACACCCGACCTTCCAATGTCTTTCTTTGAGGGCGGTGAATCATACGCCGAAAAAATACTGAACAATTTTTTTCCCGATTCCGAAATTTGCTCAATCGTACTTCATAGCGTTGTAAACTTATGGGGATATTCCATAAGTAGATCTGGTAAAAAAATAAGGGCTCGTGCGGGAAGCGCAGATGACGGCACATTTGTTGACTTAGGTAACCCAGTTGAAGAAGAAAAAGAATTGTTAAGCAAATCCAGACTCGACGAAAACGGGAATAGGGTATATTCTTTTGAAGAATTTCCTGATGAAGAATTGTCTGAAGACCAGGTTGGCGAGAACTTTGTTTTTGAAATTTGTTCCCGCTATTTTGGAGAAAAGCTGGACCACGCCGATGATTTGCTTTTTGAGACACTATTATCGGGGTTTGAGTACGGAAAAACAAATATCAAAAACAATCAAGTTAAACCAAACAGCACAAAAAAACAGTGGTGGAAATTTTGGTAATTAATCCAACAAACTATATTCCTTTTCGCTTACCTAATGCGACACAAAACTTCAGCTCTACAATTGAAGCAATCAACAGAACACAAACAATAATCAACCATGAGTAATTTAAAAACCGAATCAACCACCTACCTATACCGACCCGTTAATAAAGCTGAACTGAACCTGATTGAACAATCCGGTTGGGAAAAATTTCCTCCGAGGCTACCCGAGCAGCCTATATTTTACCCTGTGCTGAATGAAGACCATGCCATTCAGATTTCAAGAGATTGGAACGTACCCACTACGGCAGCGGCTATGTACTAAGGTTTGCTGTAAACACAGAGTATCTAAAGAAATATAAGGTTGAAAACGTGGGTAACATAGAACACAATGAACTTTGAGTTCCTGCCGAAGACCTTGAAGAATTCAACAACAATATTATTGGAAAAATTGAAGTTACTAAAGAGTTTCACAAGTAAAACCTCCCCTAATGCGACACAAACTTAAGCCCCACTATTGAAACAATCAGCGTAGTAAGGAAAAATAAACGCCAAAAGTCGGCGGGCTCTTTAAAAACAAAAATACCCACCAGCACCGTGCCTACGGCACCTACGCCCGTCCATACCGCATAAGCCGTGCCTATGGGCAGTGTTTGCGTGGCTTTGTACAGCAACACCATACTTATGGTAAGGCACAGGAAAAACCCACCCATCCAGTACTTGGCTACCATGCCCGTATTTTCATTGGCCTTACCCAGGCACGATGCAAAACCTACCTCAAACAGGCCGGCTATAACCAGCAATATCCAGTTCATAGTATACGTGTTTAGGGTGCAAAGGTACTTTTTTTAAAAGTTACCGTATGTTAAAGCAAAAACATAACCGGTAAATTGATAAATTACCACATTGCTACATTAAAAAATTTTCTGCTTTTTAGTACATTTGCAGGCATTTGCAACACATAATTCTAAACAAAAGAGGATTAATTTACAACAAAATGAAACTGACAAAGATTAAAGACCTGCTGAACAGCACGAAGCCGATTGATGATGTATCTGTAAAAGGATGGGTAAGAACTTTCCGTAATAATCAGTTTTTGGCGCTTAATGACGGTTCTGTTATACACAACATTCAGTGTGTAGTTGACTTTGAAAATACTCCTGCCGAAACCCTGAGAAGAATTACTACCGGTGCCGCCGTATCGGTTAAGGGCGACCTTACCAAAAGCAAGGGCAGCGGGCAGAAATATGAAATTCAGGTAAAGCAGCTTGAAATACTGGGCGACAGCGACCCGGAAGAATACCCGATTCAGCCTAAAAAGCATTCTCTTGAATTTTTAAGGGAAAACGCCCACCTGCGTGTCCGCACCAATGTTTTTGGAGCAGTAATGCGCGTGCGTTCCGTACTGTCTTTTGCAGTGCATCATTACTTTCAGGACAGGGGCTTTGTATAAGTAAACACTCCGGTAAAAACAGGAAGCGCTGCAGAGGGCGCGGGCGAAAGGTTCCGTGTGACCACACTGCCTGCGCAAACTCCGCCTGCTACAGAAGAAGGTAAAGGAGATTCTAATGAAGCCTTAT
>JAAXJD010000141.1 GCA_012270005.1 Flavobacterium sp.
CACAGCGAAAAAGGCATTTTCTACAACGGGCAGATTTTTGATGCCTATACCTTTGTTTCTGATATTATTCGCAATGCCAAAAGTTCTATTATCCTGCTTGATAATTATGTGGATGATACGGTACTAACCATATTAGGCAAGCGAAACAGCAGTGTAACCGCTACTATCTACACCAAAAGCATCAGCAGTCAATTACGGTTAGACTTACAACGCTACAATAGCCAATATCCTCCAGTAGATATTAAGCTTTTTTCCGATGCCCACGACCGATTTTTGATTATTGACGGTACGGAGCTTTACCACATCGGGGCATCACTAAAAGACCTGGGCAAAAAATGGTTTGCCTTTTCGAGAATGGATATTGAGGTGGGCAGAATGCTCAAAATCTTAAACCAACAATAAACCCTCTAATTCAGAGGGTTTTCTTTAGTTTTTTGATGCTTCAAAATGCTCTTGTACGTTCTTAAATTAACTTCAATAATATTTTTTCTTTAGCCATAAACTTGCCCTTACCAATAATATGAGTACCGGAACTTCTACCAGTGGGCCGATAACGCCCACAAATGCCTGTGGCGAATGAATACCGAAAACCGCTATTGCTACGGCTATTGCCAATTCAAAATTGTTTCCTGTGGCTGTAAATGCGATGGATGCGTTTTTATCGTAAGGAACTTTAAGGGATTTATTGATAAAGAAGCTCACGAAAAACATCAGTACAAAATAGATTACTAACGGTATTGCCACTTTTACTACATCCATTGGCAATTCCAATATTTTATCGCCTTTCAGACTGAACATTAATACGATTGTAAACAGTAAAGCATATAATGTAATGGGCGATATTCGGGGTACAAATTTCCTGTTATACCATTCTGTACCTTTTGATTTGATAAGGAAGTAACGACTTAAAAAACCTGCTAAAAATGGAATGCCTAAGTATATCAATACGCTTTCGGTTACGTCTTTCATTGATACGCTTACATTGAAGTTGGCTAATCCTAATTTTGAAGGTAATACGTTGATGAACAGCCAAACTAAGAAGCTATAAGAAAGTATCTGGAAGATACTGTTTAATGCAACTAACATAGCTGTATATTCTCTGTTTGCTTTAGCTAAGTCACTCCAAACGATTACCATTGCGATGCACCTTGCCAAACCTATCAATATCAAGCCTGTCATATAATCGGGTTCGTTCCGTAAAAACAAAACTGCTAAACCGAACATCAGTACCGTGCCGATAACCCAATTCAGCAATAAGGATATACCGATTACTTTTTTATCCTTAAATGCCATAGGTAACAATGAATAATCAACCTTTGCCAATGGCGGGTACATCATCAATATTAAACCTATTGCCAACGGAATGTTTGTAGTGCCTACGGATAGGGCATTTGTAATTTTTGAAATACCGGGAAAGATATATCCCAATCCTATACCTACTGCCATTGCAAGGAATATCCATAAGGTAAGGTATCTGTCTAAGAATTTTAGTTTTGGTTGCATTGCGTGGCTAATTTGTAAGTTCTTTATATTGGTTTGATGTCAATAATTTTTCTAATTCTGCAATATCTTTTATTTCAATTTTTATCAGCCAACCATTTCCAAAAGGTTCTGAATTGATTAGTGTTGGTTCTTTTAATAAGCGTTGGTTCGTTTCAATGATTTTACCCGATACAGGCATAAATAAATCACTGACCGTTTTAACCGCTTCAACAGAGCCGAATACTTCATCCTGCTGAAAACTATATCCAACATTGGGTAAATCTGCATATACGATTTCGCCCAATTCGCTTTGTGCAAATTCTGTAATGCCTATTGTACCTGTGTTGTCGTGTACGCTTATCCACGTATGTTCTTTTGAATACTTTCTATCGGTTGGAAATTCCATTTTTATAAATTTTTAGATTAGTAACCTCTCCTTAAATTTTCTGCGTATTCGTTTGGTAAAATGCTTTCCTCTACTGCTTTTGCTGCTCGTTCAATATCATAATCAAAGCGTATAAATTCCACACTGATACTGTCTTTATCCAATACAGAACTTTGCTCGTTGATAGTAAGTATTACGTAACCGCCTCTTACATCGCTGTCTTTCGGCTTTCCTACCGAACCTATATTGATGGCGTGTCTGAAATGGTCTTGTCCGTCAATTCCCGAATTTAAAATACGGTGGTATGGCTTATGCGTATGCCCGAAACACATAATGTCTGCGTCTGCCTGTTCCATAATTCTAAGCATACTTTTTTCTTCCCTGTCTTCAAATAAGTATTCGTTTATCTTTCTTGGGCTACCGTGTACCAATAGTAAATTGAGCTTGTCCTCGTTCAACTGAAATTCTACTTTGATATGTGCCGGAAGTGTACGCAAATAGGCTCTTTCTTCATCTTTCATAATAGAGTTGGTAAAGGAAATAGATACGCTGCCATTGCCTTTTTCACTATCGTTGTTATAAGCACATCCGAAATCATTACTCATCCGCCCGATGCCAAAATCATAATTCCCTGCAATGGTTGGTATTTTCCTTTTACGGATTTCGTTCACTACTTCATTTGCCCAAATGTTATAGCCTACCAAATCGCCTAAGCAATAAATACTGTCGGGATTTCTTTTTTCTACATCTTCAAAAAATGCTTCTAATGCAGGTAGATTGGCGTGAATGTCACTGAATAATGCAATTTTCATTTTTATTTATTTTTATGATTATACTATTAACAACATCCTGAATTTGGTGTGCAACAAGTGGTACTGTTTAGCTCTGATAGTTTTACCTTTTGTTTCTCTGTTGGAATACCGCAAGCATCCTGAGCAAGACAAGCGGTTTGTTTATTCTTCAATACAAAATATTTTCCGTTAAAGTCTAAATCGTATTTACCAATCGTTTCGCTTTGGTATTCTACTTCTATTTCAGCATCTTCAATACCCAATTTTTCTTCAGACAGTTTGATGATATTCAATAGTTTTCCTGGTTTCAATCTATGTTCATAATCGTTGGCATTCCATAGCTGAAAGTTTACTACTTTTTCATTGCGGATTACACCGCCGCAATCAATAAAATTTTTATTGATTTGTCCCACTTCGGTAACGTGGAAATGTTCGGGAACAGGCGTTCCGTTCTCTAACTGAAATTCAACATTCTCTAATGTTGGTAACATTTCTTTGATTTTTGATAGTTTCATATTAACTGAATTTTAAGTAGCACAATAAATGTTATATTGCAATATAACGATGTTAAATATTAAAAAAATGCTATGGGCAGCACTTGGTTACTTTTACCTCCTGATTGAAAAACGCATTAAATTCCTCTTGAATTTCATTCCATACTTTTTCATCAATACAATAGCAAACAGATTTTCCCTCAATCGTTCCCTGAACGATACCGATGTTTTTTAATTCCTTTAGATGTTGTGAAATGGTTGCCTGTGCCAACCCTAATTCCTCAACCAAATCGTTACAGATGCAGGCATCTTGATTGATGATATATTGAAGTATAGCAATCCTTGCAGGATGCGCCAAAACCTTAAATCGAGAAGCCAGCTTATTCTGTTGGTCTGTAAATATTTCTGATTTGGTAAGTCCCATAGTTTACACTTTTACATCGCAATATTACGATAATAAGTTTAAACACAAAAGTAGTTTATGAAAAAATATTCAAATCTTAATTCTTTTCAAGTTTCTATTTCAATTTACTAAGTGGTAAAACCCTACCTCTCAAAGCCAAACCCTGCCACTTCTGCAAAGGGGCTCATCTACTGCTATAATTTTAGGCTTCAAGTAAAATTCTAAGCAAAATTATAGTATGGATACACAGCAAAAAGACCTATCGTATTTCAGGTTACGATTACAAGAATTATTAAATACCAGCTTTCCCGAAAAAGCAAATGACCAAAAATTTATTGAGCAACGTTCTTCGTGGGCTGCCAATGCTTACGAGGGGGCTTTTAGTTCGGGAAACGCTATTGAGCAATGCAACGAAATAGCCAATTACATACTTTTTGAGGGCTTGCACTTCTCCAAATTCGACACCGTTTTTCAGGTGGTATGCAATGAGTTTGATACCATAATGGCAGATGAGGAACTGCGACCGTTCGCCCTGAAAATGTTCGCGGTTTGTGAGCCTGTTTTCTCCGGCTACCAGCTAACCGATGATTTCGCTTATAACACAGAGTACGACCTGCTCTATACCGAAATAACCGGAACCATCGCAATATGGATAGAGGAAAATGGGCTTCAGTAAAAAGCAACATCTCCAACAGAACATTGATGCCCTGCGAATTGCTTTTAAACTGGAAAAGGAGAAACGACAAGCCACCGTAGGCGAAAGACTGCTAATGATGCAATACAGCGGATTTGGCGGTCTTAAATTCGTGTTGAACCCCATAGCGAACGAAATAGACATCAATAATTGGAGAAAAACAGAACACGACCTTTTCCCGATTACGCAGGAACTCCACCAACTACTCAAAGAAAATTCAGAAGACGAAAAGCAATACCGCAGGTATGTGGACAGTATGAAAAGCTCCGTACTGACGGCTTTTTATACACCGCCACAGGTCATAGATGCGATTTCCGCAACTTTGCGTGAAAGCGGTCTGAACATTGATAAATTCCTCGAACCCTCCGCAGGTATCGGGTCTTTCATACAATCCTTTTCAGAAAATAAAAAAGCCAGTGTTACTGCTTATGAAAAGGATTTGCTCACAGGCAAGATTTTAAAACAGCTTTATCCCGAAAGCATAATCCGTATAAGCGGTTTTGAGGAAATCCCCGAAAAGGGACAAAACAGCTTTGATGTAATCGCCAGTAATATTCCATTTGGCGATACTTCCGTTTTCGACCTTTCCTATTCCCGAAGCAGGGACAGTGCAAAAGTACAGGCAGCCCGAAGCATACACAATTACTTCTTTCTGAAAGGTGGTGATATGCTCCGTGAGGGCGGTTTGCTGGCTTACATTACTTCACAGGGCATTCTGAATAGTCCGAAGAACGAGCCGATACGCAGGGCGTTGATGCAGGATAATAATTTGGTTTCGGCTGTCCGCTTACCCAACAACCTGTTTACGGAATATGAAGGTACGGAAGTCGGAAGTGATTTGATTATCCTGCAAAAGAATACGGGAAAACAAAACTTGACCGAAGCCGAAGAACTGTTTTGCCAAAGCAGGCAAACGGAATACAACACTCCGGGCAATGCGCTCTTTCAGGACAGCACAAGGATTGTGCATACCGACCGCAAATTAGATACCGACCCTTACGGACAACCTGCACTCATCTATACTCATAAAGACGGTGTTAACGGAATTGCCCAAGACCTCAAACAAATGCTTACGGATGATTTTGGTAAGCACCTGAATTTGAATTTATACAAAGGCGAACGGAACGATGAGCCTGCATTACAAATTCCTGTTACACCAACACCAACGGTTACACCTCCGGTTATCGAACCTGTAACCATTCAGCCGGAAATACAATCTTTATCTGTTCCTATAATCAATCGGGAAAGTCCGCAGGAATTAAAGCAACTAAGCATTTTCGACTTGTTTGAAAATGTGGACGAGCCTGTAATGGTTGCTGCTCCATCCAAAAAAACGACACAAGTTAAAAGGCAAAGCACCAACAAAAGAAGAGGTGCAATAGGTCGCCAACCTGACCTGTTCAGCAGTGCGATGCAGCAACCTTATACGCCTCCGATTACCAATAGAACTGCCAACGGAAGCCCATCTACCAATGGCAAAAAACAGGAAGCTATCGGCGACCTGTTTTCACAAATAAACGGGAATGGCCAGTCTGATAAGACAGCCATTCCCGCTATCAATATTAATGCTGTTCCTGAACCTGCTTCGTACAGTGGCGAACTGCAATCGTTCCACCGTAACGATTGCCTTGTAATGGATAACGGTTGGGTGGGTTATCTGCAAGATGTGCAAAGGAACGACGAAAAGGCAACAGCAATCTTTCATCCGTTGCAGTTGCCGACCTCACAGAAAGCAAGAGCCGAAGCGTACATAACCGTAAGAGATAGCTATATCAACCTTTATCAAAAAGAAGCTGAAAAGCAGACCGAGCATAAAGCTGAACGGGAAACGCTGAACCTCCTATACGATGCCTTTACCAAAAAATACGGCAATCTTAATGCTGCCGACAATGCCAAGTTGATAAAGACAGACAGTGCAAGTAAAGAAATTCCTTATCTGGAGCGCATCATCGGCGGTGTCATACACAAAGCGGATATATTCAGCCGTCCGGTTAGTTTTTCTATTACCACGTTAGCAACTGATAATCCTGAAGAGGCTTTAGCCGCATCGCTGAACAAATACGGAAGCGTTGATTTGGATTTTATGTCCGAAATCAGCAGCCTGCCTGCCGATACCCTGAAAGAAGCCTTGCACGGGCGGTTGTTCTACAATCCGTTACAACAGGAATACGAAATAGCAGAACGTTGGATTGCAGGCAACGTTGTAGAGAAAGCCAATGAGGTAAAAGT
>JAAXJD010000199.1 GCA_012270005.1 Flavobacterium sp.
ACTAGCTTAGTTTTTGAAAACAAGTGTCCAAATTTGTTTGAAGACATACATCTTCCACTAAAATCCATAAAAAAAGCCTCCTGATTATGGACAAGAGGCAACCCAGATGTTTACACAACGGAATAATCCTTATTGTGAATTGCTTTAAAATTGTAGTGCAATATAATTAAATATCTTTTATCTACAACACCAAAGTAGTAAAATACCTATTAATAGGTAATGCGTTGTTACCAAAAAAATGTTATAATTGAATATTCAATTATAATATTTTTATTTAAAAATAAATCAACCACATATGAATATTGTCTTAGGATTAGACTTGGGCACAAACAGTATAGGCTGGGCCTTAGTACAGCAGGATTTTAAAAAAAGGCAAGGAAAAATACTAGGCATGGGTAGCCGTATCATCCCAATGAGTCAGGATATTAAAGATGAATTTGGTAAAGGTAATTCAAAATCACAAACTGCCGATCTTACCGGTTTCAGGAGTACACGCCACCTTAGAGAGAGAGGTTTACTCCGTCGAGAACGCTTGCACAGGGTTTTAAACATCTTAGGTTTTTTACCCCGGCACTTTGCCGCGCAAATTGATTTTGAAAAGAAATTAGGGCAGTTCTATGAAGATACTGAACCTAAGCTGGCTTACAATAATAAAGAATTTATCTTTAAGAAGGCCTTTGAAGAAATGCTTGAGGATTTTAAAATGCATCAGCCCGAACTGGTTATCAAAGGCAAAAAGGTACCGTATGACTGGACTATTTTTTATTTGCGTAAAAAGGCGCTGACTCAAAAAATAAGTAGAGAAGAGCTTGCCTGGATACTATTAAACTTTAACCAAAAACGCGGTTACTATCAGTTACGTGGTGAAGAAGATGAGGATGCGACAAGAACTGCCCAAACAAGAATATATTTTGACACCCAAATCATTAAAGAGATCACTGATACAGGTATAGTTTATAAAGGCTCAAAAGTTATTCAAATACAACTTGAGAACGGCGATTCAGGTAAGTTTTTTTCGAAAGAAATACCAAATTGGGTTGGTAATAAAAAAAATATTATTGCCACTATAGATTTAGATAAGGAAGGAAATGATAGATATGAAGACGATGGCACTTTAAAAAGAAAATTCTCCATTCCTTCCGAAGAAGATTGGGATAAGAAATGGAAATTAGTAAAAATAAAAACTGAGAAGGAAATAAAAGATTCTCAAAAAAGTGTTGGTGCTTACATTTATGATGCACTTCTGCAAAAACCTAACCAAAAAATTAAAGGTAAACTAGTACGCACCATAGAGCGTAAATTTTACAAGGATGAACTTATAGCTATTCTTATCAAACAAATAGCCTTACAGCCAGAGCTTTTTACAGATGAACTTTATAACGATTGTGTACGTGAGCTGTATCGTAATAATGAAGCACACAGGCTTAATCTTAGTAAAAGAGATTTTGTACATCTTTTTGTAGATGACATATTGTTTTACCAACGCCCGCTACGCAGCCAAAAATCGTCTGTGAGCAACTGTACCTTAGAGTACCGTATATTTAAAACAAAAGATAATGAAGGAAATACAGTTGATAAAAAAGAATACCTTAAGGTTATACCTAAATCGAACCCGCTGTATCAGGAATTTAGAGTATGGCAATGGCTTTTTAACCTGAAAATTATCAATAAAGATAATGATACCGATGTAACGCCTTTATTTTTAAAAACCATTGAAGATTTAGAAAAGCTATTTGATTTTTTAATGTCACAAAAAGAGGTTAACCATAAAGATGTACTTAATTATTTACTAACTCCGGTACTTAGAGAAAAGTTTCCGTCGGCTAAGCCTGCCGCATTTAACAAAGAACTTGCAAAAGAAGTAGCAAAGTTCCGCTGGAACTATGTATTTGACGATACCAAAGAAAAAGAAGATGATAAATCTAAAACATACCCCTGCAACGAAACCGGCTATGAAATAAGAAGAAGGCTTAACAAAGTTAAAAATCTTCCGGATGGCTTCCTTACTCCTGAAAAGGAATATAAACTGTGGCACCTTATATACTCTGTAAACGATAAAAGACAGTACGAACAGGCATTAGGCTCGTTCGCAAGAAAAAACGGTTTGGACGAAGATACGTTTACAGAAAACTTTAAAAAATTTCCTCCGTTTAAAAGTGAGTATGGCTCATTTTCAGAAAAAGCTGTAAAAAAACTACTACCCCTCATGCGCGTGGGTAGATATTGGGATTGGAATGCAATAGATAATCAAACAAAAAACAGGATTAACAAGATAATAACCGGTGAGTATGACGAGCAAATAAAAAACCGTGTGCGCGAAAAAGCAATTCATCTTATTACAGAAACTGATTTTAGAGGCTTACAGCTGTGGCTTGCACAATATATTGTATACGACCGGCATTCTGAAGCCTCATTGGCCGGTAAATGGGACTCTGTAACTGGACTTGAAGAGTTCTTAAAAGACTTCAGGCAACATTCATTACGCAACCCTATAGTAGAGCAGGTAATTACAGAAACATTACGCGTAGTAAAGGATATATGGATAAAGTATGGAAATGGCGAGAAAGACTTTTTTAATGAAATCCATGTGGAGTTGGGGCGTGAGATGAAAAAAACGGCTGATGAACGCAAAAGGCTTACCAGCAAGATTTCGGAAAACGAAAACACCAATTTACGCATAAAAGCTTTGCTTACAGAATTACTAGCCGATAGTAACGTAGAAAACGTACGCCCGTTTTCGCCCATGCAGCAGGAAGCACTTAAAATATATGAAGACGGCGTACT
This sequence comes from Flavobacterium sp., assembly GCA_012270005.1. Taxonomy (GTDB): domain Bacteria; phylum Bacteroidota; class Bacteroidia; order Flavobacteriales; family Flavobacteriaceae; genus Flavobacterium. Next base: position 2,785 of record JAAXJD010000199.1, read on the forward strand.
AAATTCAAGCATACCTATTCCTGATGATATACTTAAAATAAGCAAAACAGCGCAACCCACTAAATCAGAACTGCAGCGCTATAAGCTATGGATGGAACAAAAATATTGTTCGCCATATACGGGACAAATAATTCCGCTTAACAAACTCTTTACCCACGAGTATGAAATTGAGCATATAATACCGCAAAGCCGCTATTTTGACGATAGCTTTAACAATAAAGTGATTTGCGAATCAGCAGTAAATAAACTGAAGGACAAACAACTGGGGCTTGAATTTATTAAAAATCATTATGGAACTGAAGTACAGATAGGTAATAAATCTGTCTATATTCAGACAGAAGAAGCTTATAAAGCATTTATTAAAGACAATTATGCTAAAAGTCCGTCTAAGCGCAGCAAACTTTTATTAGAAGAAATTCCTGACAAGATGATAGAGCGCCAAATGAACGATACCCGTTATATTAGTAAATTTATTGCACAAACCCTGTCAAACATTGTTCGTGAGGATATTAACGATGAGGGAATAAATTCGAAGAATGTATTACCAGGAAATGGGCAGATAACTTCTATACTCCGCCAAGACTGGGGGCTCAATGATGTGTGGAATGAACTGATAATACCACGTTTTGAACGTATGCAGCAATTACGGTCAGAAAAAGATATTGCCGAAGGTGTAAGCTTTATAGCCTTAAATAAGAAAGGAAAGACCATACCGGATTTGCACCCCCCTACCCTGCAAAAAGGATTTCAGAGAAAACGTATAGACCACCGCCATCACGCTTTAGATGCGCTGGTAATAGCTTGTGCAACCAGAGATCATATTAACTTACTAAATAACCAATTTGCAAAATCTGAGAAACGCTTTGACCTTAACCGTAAGCTCAGAAAATTTATAAAAACATCTTATAATGACGCAAAAACCGGGGAAAGAATAGAAAAGGAAGTTCCAAAAGATTTTTTAAAACCTTGGGAAACATTTACAGAAGATACTAAGGATATTCTTAGCGGCATTGTGGTAAGCTTTAAACAAAACCTCAGGGTTATCAATAAGACCATTAACAGATACCAAAGCTACAAGGATGAAGCCGGAAATTTGAGAATCGGTAAAGACGGTAAACCCAAAAAGGATTTTATAAAACAGGTTAAAGGCGATAGTTGGGCCATACGTAAGCCCATACATAAAGATACAGTTTCGGGTGCTGTGAAACTCAGAAAAACCAAAGAAATACCGTTAAATGCAGCGTTAGATAACCATAACGAAATTGTTGAGAAAGCCTTGAGGAAACACATTACGCTGCTTATCAAGGAAGGTTATGACAAAAATCGCTTAATAAAGTATTTTAAAGACGCGGGTAACAAATGGAATGACAGTGATATTTCGAGGGTAAAGATATATTACTGGGACAACGAAAATGTTGCATCTCGTGTAAATCTGGATGTTTCATTCAATGAAAAACGGATTATTGAGACTATTACGGATACCGGGATCCAGAAAATTTTGTTGAATCATTTAAACCGTTATAAAGGTGTTACTGATGAAAAAGGTAAGGAAATAGCTCCTGAAACCCTCGCCTTTACCGCTGAGGGTATTGATGAAATGAATAAAAACATAGTTGCTTTAAACAACGGTAAATTTCATCAGCCTATTTTAAAAGTAAGGACATATGAACCAAAGGGCAATAAATTTAATATTGGCCAAACCGGAAACAAGAAGGACAAATTTGTAGAGGCAGCCAAAGGCACTAACCTGTTTTTTGCCATATACCAAGATGAAAACGGTAAGCGAAGCTATGAAACGGTTCCGCTGAATATAGTTATTGAACGCCAAAAGCAGGGGTTAAACTCAGTGCCTGAAACAAATGATAAAGGCAATACATTACTGTACTGCATTTCGCCAAATGATTTGGTATACGTACCTACCGAAGAAGAAAGGGAGAATATCAAATCCATTGATTTTAGAAACCTAAGCAAGGATCAAAAGAATAGAATCTATAAGCTTGAAAAAGCGTCTGGAACTGAAAGCTATTTTGTTAGGCATGATATTGCATATTTAATTAAGCAATACGACGCGAAAACAAGATTAGGAGAGTTGGAAAGTCAGAATAAGCTACAAACTACAATGACCCCAGATAGGATGAAGATATCTGAATTTTGTGTAAAATTAAATGTTGACCGGTTAGGCAATATTAATAAAGCATAATAATAGTCTGAAATTTTTAAATCTAAAGCAAATGATAAAGCGAACCCTCTTTTTCGGTAACCCCGCTTATCTGAGTACAAAGAATGAGCAACTGGTGGTAAGTTTTCCTGATGAAGACAAACCACCAGTAACCATTCCTATAGAAGATTTAGGGTACATAGTACTAGAGCACCCACAAATAACAATTACAACCGGGGTATTAACTAAGCTCCTGGAAAACAAAACTGCCGTAATAACCTGCGATAAACAACACTTACCTTGTGGCTTTTTGCAGCCGCTTATCGGCCATAGCGAACAAACCGAACGCTACAGGCACCAGCTAAATGCAAGTGTACCGCTCAAAAAAAACCTTTGGCAGCAAACTGTTAGTGCTAAAATAAGCAACCAGGCTTATCATTTAAATGCCAGAGAAATAAATGCCAAAAAATTAAAGCGTTGGGCAGACGAAGTTAAAAGTGGCGATGCAGAAAATCACGAAGCTATAGCTGCAGCATTTTATTTCCAGAATCTTTTTACACACATACCGGACTTTAGCCGAAATCAAAAGGGTGTGGCACCAAACGGAGTATTAAATTATGGGTATGCAATACTAAGAGCCATAACTGCAAGGGCATTAATAAGTACAGGATTGTTACCCGCTGTAGGTATTTTTCACAGTAATAAATATAATGCTTTTTGCCTGGCAGATGACATAATGGAGCCTTACAGGATATATGTTGATGCATTAGTGTATGAATTAACCAAACAGGGTGATAATTTTGAGGAACTGTCTACACAAATCAAAGCGCAGTTGTTAACTATACCCGCACTTGATGTTGTTATAGAAGGAAAACGTAGCCCGCTTATGGTTGCTATGAGCCGTACCACAAACAGTCTATATGAATGCTATACAGGTGTAAGCAGAAAAATACTGTACCCGGTTTTTGAACTAACAGTATAAAAATAGTATATGGAGCCTGACCATTACTCAAGATTAAACCAGTATCGTACTATGTGGGTATTAGTGTTTTTTGATCTTCCGACAGAAACAAAAACGGATCGCAAGGCCGCAACAAAGTTTAGAAAAGAGTTATTGGACGATGGCTTTACTATGTTTCAGTTTTCAATATACCTGAGGTTTTGTGCCAGCCGAGAAAATGCCGAAGTGCATACAAAACGTGTAAAAAGAATTTTACCAAAACAAGGAAAAGTAGGTGTAATGCAAATAACGGATAAGCAATTTGGGATGATGGAAATTTTTTACGGCCAGAAAGAAATACCCAAAGACACCCCTGGACAACAACTAGTATTGTTCTAGGTTTAAAAATCCTGGATTTATATTTTAGAGTTTACTAAAACATAGATGTTTTTTCAAATTCTAAAAACAACAGTAAATAACAGGATACCAGTTTTTTAGCACCGGTATCCTGTGAATCATCTACTAAAGATACAATTTTGAAAGCAATTCACAACCGATTTT
>JAAXJD010000094.1 GCA_012270005.1 Flavobacterium sp.
AAAGACACCGCCGGCCGGGTATTAACATCCAGGTTAGCCGGATTTATGTTTGTATTCTTTACGGTACTCACAGCATCAGCCCAAAGTACTGTAACAGGAACAGTAACATCATCTGACGATAAAATGGGACTTCCCATGGCCAGCGTTACTGTAAAAGGAACTTCAAACAGTGTGTCTACAGACCTTGACGGGGGCTACTCTATCAAGGCAAACGCAAACGATGTATTAGTATTTTCTTACGTAGGTTTCGCGTCACAGGAAATTACAGTAGGTAATCAAACTGTAATCAATGCAAAACTATCTGCATCGGCTACACAGCTAGACGACGTTGTAGTGGTAGGTTACGGAACCGCTAAAAAATCCGACCTTACCGGTGCGGTAGGTGTTGTAAAAGTTGAAGATGCTAAGAAAACCGTTACTTACGATGTGGCAAAACAGCTTCAGGGCCAGGTAGCAGGTGTTACAGTACAATCGTCTGGAGAGCCGGGTGGTTTTGTAAACATTAAAATCCGTGGTATTTCATCTTTTAACAACAACAACCCACTATTTGTAATAGATGGCATGATTACCGATGCGCCTTTTGATTTTGCTCCGGGCGAAGTTGAATCTATGCAGGTGTTAAAAGATGCGTCTTCGGCTGCTATTTACGGGGTTCGTGGCGCAAACGGTGTAGTAATTATTACTACTAAAAAAGGTAAGGCTGGTAAAACCAGTATTAACTACCGCGCTTACACAGGTTTCCAGACCGTGGCAAAGCGTATACCGGTTACAAACAGGGAACAGTATCAGCAAATTACTAACCAGGCGTACCTTAACTCTGGTCAGGCTATACTTCCGGGTAACGACCCAAGCAGCCCGTACTTTATTAAGAATGTAGATACTAATTGGCAGGATGCTGCTTACCGTACAGGGCAGGTAGATAACCACGCGCTTACATTTACAGGTGGTGCCGAAAACATGAACTACAGTGTAAACGTAGATTACTTTAAAAACACCAGTTACCTTAAAACGCCTCAGGCTTATGAGCGTTATGCAACTACAGTAAACGTAGGTGGGCAAAAAGGTAAATTTAAGTACGGAGCCAAACTGGGTTACACAGATTCTGGTAAGGAAAACTTTAACTCGTACAACGGCGAATCTCAAATTGGTGCGCTATTAACCGCCATACCTACAATGCCGGTATACGATCCTAACAGACTTGGTGGCTACGGTGGTACAGATAACCTTACACAAAGGGCTATTGTACTAAACGTTATAGGATGGAATAACCTTTTACAAAACAGGTCTAAAAGAGACCGTTTTATAGCTAACGTTTGGGGCGAGCTTGAAATTGTTAAAGGCCTTAAATACACTACAAGGATTACTGCAGACCAGCTACAGGCTAAAAACAGGCTTTATGTGCCACAGAGCGATCTTGGGTGGTATTATATTACAACCAAAGATGAGGCTTCGTTAGACGTTAACGCAACTAAAAACACCAGGACCATTATGGATAACCTCCTTAACTATGATGTTGCCTTTGGAAAACACAGGTTAAGCGCCATGGGTGGTATGGTTATGGAAGACTGGAGAAACGAGTACCTGTGGACACGTGGTGTAGGGTACGAGTACAATGAAATCCCACACATAGAATATGCTGATAATATTTCGGGAGGTGAAAATTTCTCTAGAGAAACTAGGCTTTCTTACCTGGGTAGGGCAGATTATAACTATAACGAAACCTACTATCTATCATTAAACTTCCGTCAGGATAAGTCTTCTAAATTTCCTAAAAACGATAATGTAGGTAATTACTACTCGGTGTCTGGTGCTTATAAAATAAGCAACGACCTTAAGTTGCCAGACTGGTGGAACTATTTAAAACTAAGAGGTGGTTACGGTCTACTCGGTAATAACACTATAGGTAACTATGAATATTCTGCCGTGGTTAATCCATTTGCCGGTTATAATTTTAATAACCAGCTTGCCCCTGGTACTATAGTTGTAGACCTTAAAGATCCTAAGATTAAATGGGAAGATGTAACAACCACGAATGTAGCGCTTGAGTTTGGTATGTTTAAAAACAAACTACAGTTTACTACAGAGTATTATGTAAGGACATCAGACGATATACTTGCCAGTCAGCCACTGCCATATTCTACGGGTGCTTTCCCTGCTAACATTCGTACCAATGTAGGTAAAATGAGGAATACAGGATGGGAATTTACCTTAGGTTACACCAACCATGATAACGATTTTAAGTGGGATGTAAGTGCTAACCTGGGCCTTCTTAAAAATGAAGTCCTTAAAATAGCTAACGACGGACTTCCAATTTACGGCTCTAACTCTATTACAGAAGTAGGTTATAGTATAGGCGAACTCTACGCCTACAAGGTAGAAGGTATATTTCAGGATGCAGCAGATGTAGCCAGCCACGCTAACCAGCCGGGTGCACAGCCGGGTGATATTAAGTTTAAAGATATAAACGGCGACGGAAAAATTACTGATGACGACCGCACACGCCAGGGGGTTACAATACCTAAATACAGCTACGGTTTTACCTTTAATGCAAGCTATGAAAACTTTGATATTAATGTATTCTGGCAAGGTCATGGAGGTAATAAAGTATATAACGGTTTGTACAACAGCCTGATGATAGGAGGCCTTATTAACCACCATACAGACGAGCTTAATTACTGGACTCCGGACAATACAAACACTAACGTACCGCGCCCTGATGTACTGGAAACAAACGCTAACGCAAGGCCGTCTGACCGTTTTATCCAGAAGGGTGATTACCTAAGGCTTCAAAACCTTCAGTTGGGGTATACCGTTCCGGTAGGAAAAAATAATTTTATAGAGCGTATTCGTTTATTTGCACAGGGATCTAATCTTGTTACCATAACTCCTTATAAAGGCGTAGACCCTGATTTTAATGCTAACGATGGATTATTCTCAAGAGGTTTTGATCCGGGATCATTCCCTAACCCAAGAACAATTTCATTTGGTATTGAAGCTAGTTTCTAAAAAAATATATGAAAAAGTCATGAAAAAAATATTTACTCTAAAAAATGCAATACTACTTCCGGCACTGGCACTAACGCTTACCGGTTGTGTAAAAGAGGAGGACCTGGTACAGGTAGATCCTAACTTTGACAGCGAAGCTAAATTTTGGAAGACCGAAGATGACGCGTTAAAAGCAGTAAACGCTGTATACGGAAGTTTACTAACAGATGGTACCTATATGAGGAGTACGCCGCTACTACTGGATGGTAAGGCAGACGACTCCCGTAGTAACAGCCCGTGGGCTGCTATGGCAAACGTGGGTAGGTTTAATTCCAGTATTGCAGATGCCTCTATTTACGGATGGGCTTATGAAACTTACTATCAGGGTATATACCGCGCTAACCAGGTGCTGGATAATGTACCGGGTATAACCTTTGCAGATGAAGCATATAAAAACCGAATTCTGGGCCAGGCGTACTTTTTAAGGGGGCTTTACCTGTTCCACGCGGTAAATATGTTTAAAAATGTACCTATCCCGCTAAGTAGCGATGAGGTATACCACCCGCAAAAAACTCAGGAAGATGGTTGGGCTCAGGTAAAAGCAGACCTTTCTAAGGCTGCAGAGCTGCTACCTACTGCTTACGCCGATGTTACAGGTCCGGACCAGTCAGATAAAGGCCGTGCTACAAAAGGTGCTGCGCTTGCTTACCTTGGTAAGGCACAGTTATTTACCAAGGATTACGCAGGGGCTAAAACGTCTTTTGAAAGTGTGATGAATCTTGGTATATATTCACTGGTTTCAAATTACAGGGATAACTTTACTACTGCTAACGAAAACAACTCAGAGTCTATTTTTGAAGTACAATTTAGCCGCGATGCCGGTGGTGTAGGGCTAGGCTGGGGTGGTGCGCCTGCATCTAACTGGGGTAAAACCAGTGCCCGTGCCATTACTTATGCACCACGCAGCTTCGGGTGGACAGATATGCAGCCTACATGGGCATTGTTTAATGAATTTAAGGAAGAGGCAACAACATCAGGAGGTGTAGACCCAAGGCTGGATGCTACCATTATATACAATAAACCGGGTATGATGCTATACGGCAGGTCGTTCCAAGAAGTGTATGCAGCAAGCCCTGCAGACCTTAATGACCTTTTCTGGAGAAAATATGAAAATGCCGATGGCGAGTTTGCTAATGAGTACGACTGGAGGAGTGGTATTAATGAGCGTTTGCTACGCTATGCCGATGTGCTGCTTATGTACGCGGAGTGCTTAAACGAACTAGGCCAAACTACTCAGGCGTATAGTTATATTCAGCAGGTAAGGACCAGGGTAGGACTGCCAGACCTTGCTACGGTAAAACCAGGAATGAGCCAGGCACAAATGAGGGAGCAGATAGGACATGAGCGTTTCCTTGAATTTGCTGCCGAAGGCCACCGTTTTGACGATATTCGCCGTTGGGGCTGGTTACAGGATGCTTCTAAACTGGCATGGCTTAAAACGCGCGATGCAGAGTTTAATACATACCAAACCGGTAGGGAGTACTTCCCAATACCACAGTTGGAAATGGATAACAATCCGGGTACCCAGCAAAACACAGGGTACTAATACAATACATTTTTTCAGTTTTGATGCCGTGCGGCGGGTATGTGAGGGCCCGCCGCACAGGTATTAAAAAAAGCCAAATTTTAAACTCCAAACTCACTTTTATGGGCAAACAAAACACAATTTTTACCACATTACTTTTTACTGCTGTTTCTATATTGCCATCAGGCATTAGCGCGCAGCAAAAAGCAACGGTAAGCATTACTGCAAAGTCCGATGCGCCTACGATAAACAAGCATATTTACGGGCATTTTTCTGAACACCTGGGGCGTTGTATATACGATGGGTTTTATGTGGGCGAAAGCAGCGCTATACCAAATACACATGGTGTAAGGAACGACATTATTGCAGCACTGAAAGAACTGAAAATACCTAACCTGCGCTGGCCGGGTGGTTGTTTTGCCGATACCTACCACTGGAAAGACGGTATCGGGCCAAAGAACCAAAGGCCTACCATTGTAAACCAATGGTGGGGTGGGGTTACAGAAGATAATAGTTTCGGTACGCATGACTTTCTTGATCTATGCGAAACCATAGGCACAGAGCCCTATCTTGCAGCAAACGTAGGCAGCGGTACTGTACAGGAATTTGCCGAATGGGTACAGTATGTAAACCACGGTGGCAAAAGCCCAATGAGCGACCTTAGGAAAAAGAACAACCGTGAAACCCCATGGGGTGTTAAGTTTTGGGGTGTAGGTAACGAAATGTGGGGATGTGGTGGTAACATGACTCCTGAGCACTATGCAAACCTATACAGGCAGTACGCTACTTTTATGGGAGACTGGTCTAACAGTGGTAAACTGTTCCGTATAGCATCGGGTGCTAATGCAGGGGACTATCACTGGACAGAGGTATTAATGCGAGACATCCCTAAAAATATGATTGAAGGTGTTGCACTGCATTCATATTCTGTAATCGATTGGAATAATAAAGGTTCAGCCACTAAGTTTGACGAAAAACTGTATTTCTCAACCATGAAGTCGGCTTTATTTATGGATGAGCTGGTAACCAAGCACGCCGCCATAATGGATAAATACGATCCGGAGAAAAAAATAGCCCTTATTGTAGACGAATGGGGTGGCTGGTACGATGTGGAAGAAGGTACAAATCCTGGTTTCCTGTATCAGCAAAATACCATGCGCGATGCCATGATTGCCGGTTGTACGCTTAATATTTTCCATAACCATGCAGACAGGGTGCGTATGGCTAACCTGGCACAGACTGTAAACGTATTACAGGCGGTGATTCTTACTAAAGGAGACAAAATGCTCCTTACACCTACCTACCATGTAATGAATATGTATAAAGTACACCAGGACGCAAAGTTGCTTCCGGTTACGGTTTCGGCTGCTGAGTACAAAGTGGGTAATGAGTCGTTGCCCGCTATTTCGGTATCTGCTTCGGTAAAGGACGGCAAAACGCACATTTCATTAGTAAACATTCATGCTAAAGAAAAAGTAACTACAGACATTAACCTATCGGGTCTTAACCTAAAAGATTTTACGGCTAAAATTATTACCTCGGGTAAACTACAAGACTGTAATACGTTTGAAAGTCCAAATACAATTACACCAAAAGCGTTTAAAGACTTTAAATACAAAAACGGTACACTAAGCGTAACGCTTCCTCCATTCTCTGTAGTGGTTTTTGAAGCTAAATAATACAAGACAACATTGCTATGAATACAATCATTAAAAATATAAATAAGCTGATGCTTTGCCTGTTAACGGGTATGGCGGCAGTGTCATGCGGGGGAGATGATCCTGCAC
>JAAXJD010000068.1 GCA_012270005.1 Flavobacterium sp.
GTAATACGTGCCATAATCGGTGCATTACCGTTCTTTTTCAGTTCGTTCTTTTTCAAATAGAAAAGCAGTTTGAACGTCGATTTTTTTGTCTGCTCCATAACTCAAATGTTTAACGTTTAAAATTAAATTACATTGAGTTACAAGGGAATGTAGAAAAGGGTGCAAAAAACTGAAATATAATCAGTTAAGCCATACTGTTACCTTTGTCAATCGGTAACGAATTAGTAACCTAACCTTGTCAATTTAAGCTCCAAAACTATCAGACACCGACTTCCGAACTAAGACTACTCTTTTTATAAAGCCTTGTATAGCAAAGGTTTTAACCGTTTTGCTTATTTTTGCTTTTTACTAATCTTTTTTAGAAAAAATAAATGTCTCGCAAAGACGCAAAGACGCAAAGGCGCAAAGCGATTGCGGCATGACGAGACAAATTAAAAAAATAAAAAAGCCCCTTTGCAAATAGTAAGCAAAGAGGCCTCAGTATGTGTTTAAAAGATTACTTTACAAAGTTAATTGCTGCGGCAAGTGCTTCGGTAACACCGGCAGGGTTTTTACCGCCTGCAGTTGCAAAGAATGGCTGTCCGCCACCGCCTCCTTGTATATACTTGCCCAGTTCGCGTACTACAGTGCCTGCATTAAGGCCTTTTTCGGCAACGAGCTCCTTACTTACATAGCAGGTAAGCATCGGCTTGTCTTCGTTTACAGTAGCTAAAACTAGGAACAGGTTATTACCCAGGTTACCCAACTCATAAGCCAGGTCTTTAGCGCCTGTAGGGTCAAGGTCTACTTGCTTAGCAAGGAATTTTACACCGTTTACTTCCTGAAGTTCATTAGCAAGTTCGCCTTTTAGGTTTTTAGCTTTTTCTTTAAGAAGTGCTTCTACCTGTTTTTTCAGTTTAGTATTTTCATCTTGTAACGATACTACCGCCTTAAGCGTGTCTTGCGGATTTTTAAGGGTAGCCTTAATGTCGTCAAGTGCTTTTTCCTGCGAAGCAAAGAAATCCTTAACCGCAGTACCGGTAATCGCCTCTATACGGCGGATACCCGCTGCCACAGCGCTTTCGCTGATTATTTTAAAGTACCATATATCGGCAGTGTTCTTTACGTGTGTACCACCGCAAAGTTCCATACTGTCGCCAAATTTAATGGCACGTACATTGTCACCGTACTTTTCGCCGAAAAGCGCCATAGCACCTTCTTCAACTGCTTGCTTAAACGGAATGCTCCTGCGTTCTACAAGTGGCAGGTGTTCCTGTATGCGGGCGTTTACAAACTGCTCTACTTCGGCAAGTTCAGTATCACTTACTTTTGCAAAATGCGAAAAGTCGAAGCGCAGGTAGCCCGGACTTACAAGCGAACCTTTTTGCTCCACGTGTGTACCCAATATGCTGCGCAATGCTTGGTGCAGTAAGTGCGTAGCCGTGTGGTTGCTTTGGCTTTCGGCACGCAGGGTAGCGTTTACTTTAGCTATAAAGCTGCCGTTTACATTTTCCGGAAGCGACTTGGTTATGTGTAGTATAAGGTTGTTTTCCTTTTTAGTGTCAAGGATTTCAATGCTTTCATTAGCCGATTGCAGTATGCCTTTGTCGCCTACCTGGCCACCACCTTCAGGATAGAACGGAGTAGCATCAAGTACTATTTGATACAGCACACCGTCTTTTTTAGAATCGATTTTGCGGTAGCGTGTTATTTTAACTTCGTTTTCCAGTTGGTCGTAACCCACAAAGCTTTCGGTATTGCCTTCTACAAGGGTAACCCAGTCGTCTTTGGCTATTTCATTAGCGCCACGGCTGCGTTCCTTTTGTTTTTGAAGTTCGGCATCAAAGCCCGGCTTGTCATAAGTATATCCTTTTTCTTTAAGAATAAGCGCTGTAAGGTCTTCCGGGAAACCGAAAGTATCGTACAGTTCAAATGCCTTAGCGCCGCTAACTTCTGTGCCTTTAGTTTCAGCTACTACGTTGTCTAGTAACTGAAGTCCCTGATCCAGCGTACGCAGGAATGATGCTTCCTCCTCACGGATAACATTAGTAACAAGTGTTTGCTGTGCTTTTATCTCAGGGAAAAACTCGCCCATCTGTGCAGCAAGTACAGCTACAAGCTCATAAATAAACGGCTCTTTCTTGTTAAGGAAGGTAAACGCATAACGGATGGCGCGGCGCAGTATCCTGCGGATAACGTAACCCGCACCACCGTTGCCTGGCAGCTGACCATCGGCAATGGCAAATGCCACCGCACGCACGTGGTCGGCCACTACACGTATGGCTATGTTTACTTTTTCCTGATCTGCGGTAGCGTTTTTAGACGTATATTTTGTGCCGGTTACGGCTTCAATTTTTTCAATAAGTGGTGTAAATACATCGGTGTCGTAGTTACTCTGTACACCTTGCAGCACCATACAAAGGCGCTCAAAGCCCATGCCGGTATCTACGTGCTGTGCCGGTAGTTTCTCCAGGCTTTTATCGGCCTTACGGTTAAACTCCATAAATACGTTGTTCCAAATCTCTACAACCTGTGGGTGGTCTGCGTTTACAAGGTCGCGTCCGCTTACTTTAGCTTTTTCCTCGGCAGAACGTATGTCTACGTGGATTTCGCTACAAGGGCCACACGGACCCTGGTCGCCCATTTCCCAAAAGTTATCTTTTTTGTTACCCAGCAGTATGCGCTCTTCGGGTACAAGGGTTTTCCATATATCCCAGGCTTCCTGGTCAAATGGTACGTTTTCTTCCTTGCTGCCTTCAAATACGGTAACGTATAATATGTCTTCAGGAATCCCGTATACTTTAGTAAGCAGTTCCCATGCCCAGTTAATGGCTTCTTTTTTAAAGTAATCGCCAAAGCTCCAGTTACCCAGCATCTCAAACATGGTATGGTGATAGGTGTCAAAGCCTACATCTTCCAGGTCGTTGTGCTTACCGCTTACGCGAAGGCATTTTTGGGTATCGGCTATACGCTTGCTTTTTGGTGTGCCGTTGCCAAGGAAAAACTCCTTAAACTGTGCCATACCACTGTTGTTAAACATTAGCGTAGGGTCGTCTTTGGTTACTATGGGGGCAGAAGGAACAATTAAATGGCCCCTTTCTTCAAAAAATTGCAGGAACTTTTTCCTGATATCCTGAGATTTCATGCTCGTATGAAAGTTTGTTTTTTGCTTTAAAAATAGGTTTTAAACGGTACGCACTGCTAATTAATGCTGCCAAAACCGTAACATTTCTTACATTTGCTCGTTATGCAATATACCTTATGGCACGGTTTTTTCCGTTAAGGTGCAAAAATAGAATAATTTAACCACATGGCGAAGGTAAAATATTATTACGACCCCGAAAAGCTGGCCTTTCATAAGATAAAGACCAAAAAAGGGCAAAAAATAGGCGTGGCGCTACTGTTTATAGTAGCTTCGGCGTTGTTCGGGTTTGTGTGTTTTGTGGTACTTCTAAATACGCCGTTTTTTGAAACCCCTAAAGACAGGCTGCTTACCCGCGAAATAGAAAACATGAAGCTGCAATATGAAATACTTAACCGTAAAGCAGCCCTTATGGAAGACGCCATAGCCAGTGTAGAGGAGCGCGATAACAACATATACCGCACCTACTTTAACGCTACCCCCGTACCCGAAGAACAGCGTAAAGCCGGTTTTGGCGGAGTTAACCGCTATAAAGAGCTTGAAGGGTTCAACAACAGCGAACTGGTAAAAAACACCACCCGCCGCATAGATGTACTAAGCAAGGAAATTGTAATACAGAGCAAAAGCCTGGACGAAATAGCCAAACTGGCAAAAGACAAGGAAAAATTACTTAGTGCCATACCGGCCATACAGCCCGTGAAAAATGAAGACCTGCGCCAAATGGCATCGGGTTTTGGGTACCGTAGCGACCCGTTTACTAAGATACGTAAATTTCATGCCGGGATGGATTTTAGCGCACGTACCGGAACACCGATTTTTGCCACCGGAGATGGCGTAGTGTCGGCAGCAGATAATAAGATGTCGGGCTACGGCAACAGAGTACTCATTAACCACGGTTACGGTTACCAAACGCTTTACGGGCACATGAGTAAATTTGCCGTAAGGGCGGGGCAGCGTGTAAAACGTGGCGATGTTATAGGCTACGTGGGCAGCACCGGCCGTAGCGAGGCGCCACACCTGCATTATGAGGTGCACAAAAACGGATCTGTGGTAAACCCGCTTAATTTCTATTACGGAAATATTTCTGCTAAAGAATACGTATTAATTGCTAAATTAGCTAACCAGGAAAACCAATCGCTTGACTGATGCATATAGACCTGCCGGAAAAACGATATTACACCATTGGCGAACTTGCCAAAGCCTTCGACGTAAATGCGTCGCTCATCCGCTTTTGGGATAAGGAGTTTGATGTCCTTAAGCCAAAAAAGAATGCTAAGGGCAACCGTATGTTCACCCCTGACGATGTAAAAAATCTTCAGCTTATATACCATTTGGTAAAAGAACGCGGCTTTACCTTAGAAGGGGCTAAGGTACATTTAAAAGAAAGCCAGAAAAAGACTATGGATAAGTTTGAAATTATCCGTAAATTAGAATTGATAAAAACACAATTGATAAACATTAAAAACGAACTTTAATCAAAAAACAATCGAAAACATGAGAAAGTGGTTAATACCTGTTATTGTAATAGTAGCTATAATTGCTATAGCATTCTTTTGGGCTATGGGCATTAAAAACGGTGCACTTGGCAAAAGCCAGGCAGTAGGAAAAGAATGGGGTAATGTAGAAACAGCCTACCAGCGTCGTAACGACCTTATAGGTAACCTTGTAGAAACTGTAAAAGGGGCTGCTAATTTTGAAAAAAGCACTCTTGTAGAGGTAACCGAAGCAAGGAGTAAGGCTAATTCGGTTCAGGTAGACCCATCTAATGCTACGCCAGAGCAACTTGAAGCTTTCGCGAAAGCGCAGGCTAACCTTATGGGGTCTGTTAACAAATTAATAGGTAATGTAACCATAGAAAAGTATCCGGAACTAAAGGCAAATGAAAATTTCCTGAAGCTGCAGGATGAGCTTGCTTCTACCGAAAATACCATACAAACACAGCGTACCCGCTACAACGAAGTGGTACAGGATTATAACAACTATGTGCTAAGGTTTCCTAACTCTATGTTCTTAGGCGAATACAAAGAGAAGCCTTACTTTAAGGCTGTAGAAGGTGCCGAGAAACCGGTACAGGTTAAATTCTAAAAACTACATAAATATGCCTGTAACCAATGATTTTATAACTGCTGCCGATGAGCAGGCTATTGTAGCCGCCATACAGCAGGCTGAAAAAAATACCAGCGGCGAAATCAGGGTGCATATAGAAAATACATCAGAAAAACCTCCGCTTGAAAGGGCTAAGGAGGTTTTTCATTTTTTAGATATGCACAAAACCGCTGCGCGTAACGGGGTTTTGTTTTATGTAGCCGTAAAAGACCGTTCGTTTGCCATAGTGGGCGACGAAGGGATAGATAAAGCAGTGGAGCCTGATTTTTGGGATTGTACCAAAGATGTGGTTATAGAACACTTTAAGGAAGGACGTTTTGTGCAGGGCCTTGCCGATGGTATACTGCGTGCCGGCGAGCGCCTTAAAACCTATTTTCCGTATGCTGACGATGATAAAAACGAACTCCCAGACACCATATCAAGAGGATGATGAAAAAGATATTTTTATTATGCCTGTTGTATGCAGGTGTGCTGTTACAGCCGGTTGTTGGTTTTGCACAGTTTAAAATACCGCCAAAACCAGAAAAGCAAACCAGTTTGTACGACTATGCAGAGCTACTGTCTACATCAGACAGGAAGATGCTGGAGGAAAAGCTGGTAAATTATGCCGATACTACGTCTACCCAAATTGTAATAGCCATCATCCCGTCGCTTAAAGGCGAGGATATAGGGCTGCTAACGCCCAAATGGGGGCAGCAGTGGGGTGTAGGCGGCAGCGAGCAAAACGATAACGGCGTTATGATAGTGTTAGCCAGGGACGAGCGAAAAATCTGGATTTCTCCTGGGTATGGTGTTGAAGACCGTCTTACCGCCGGACAGGTGGGTGAAATGACGCGGGAGGTAATTATTCCGTATTTTAAAGAGGGAGATTACTATGGAGGGCTCAATGCCGGTACCGATGCCATTATAAAAATGCTTCAGGGCAAATATAAAGCCGAACCTAAGCCGGATAAAGATGGAGGATTCCTGGGTTTACTGCCGTTAATTGTAATAATTTTTATTATCATTATAATTGTTATTTCCCTTAAAGGAGGCGGGGGTAGCGGCGGTCGAAGGGGTGGCCTGGATCTTGCCGATATTTTAATTTTAAGTAGCTTAGGCAGCGGAGGTCGCAGTTCTGGCGGA
>JAAXJD010000033.1:0-17478 GCA_012270005.1 Flavobacterium sp.
ATTACAATGAAAATAACTTAAATATATCTTGCTTATAAACACAGTTCATTGCGAGCGGAAGCACGGAGCGCGGCAGTCTTTTTTAATGCCGTTTTAATAGATTGCTTCGTCGTTCCTCCTGGCAGAGACGTTACGTGAAGAAAGTCGTGTAAAGTTAGTACACTATCCGCATCGTCACTGCGAGCGAAGGCACGGAGCGCGGCAGTCTTTACGAAACTGTTTAGATTAATGCTTGCATACCTCAATAGGTTGCTCCGTCGTTCCTCCTCGCAAAGACGTTGCGTGAAGAAGGCTGTGTGTAGTTGGTCACCATCCGTTTCGTCACTGCGAGCGAAAGCACGGAGCGCAGATAGTTTTAATAATATCTTTTAAATTTTCACTACGAATTAGAAGGTCTAGTCGTAGGATTTAAATTGTTGGAAGGCTTAGGTGTAGGTCTGCCTAATTCGACGTATTCCAAAGGCTTAATAGGTTTCTGTTCTTTCATGTTTTAACTGTTATTTCTTGGCGGATGTACTGTGGGTCTATTTTGTGGCGGCTGCGGAATAATTCTTCCCGCTTTTTCTTGTATTTGGCTTGGCCTGTCCACTAGATTAGGCTTTGGGTTTAATTTTTCGTTACTCATATTATAGAAATTTATGGATACAAAAATTACGATTAATAAAATACCGGTGAAAAGAGATAAAATAGAAAACTTATTTATTCGGCTTATTATATTATTACCTTTCGTTGTGTTTTCTACTACCCCATCATAATCTTTAATGTCGATTAGTGTTATTGTCTTATCGGAAATTTTAGCCGAATAATGATGGGAGTATAAATTCGATAGCATTGTAAGGGTTAGGAGTATCCATCCTAAAATTAATATTATAGTATACTCGGCTTTTTCAATAGGTATAATGTGATCAAAGAATGTAATAGTTAATCCTAGTGCTCCCGAAGAAATTATATTATGTATTTCTCAAAGTCATCTTGGCTTTTAGATAAGTTTTCACTCACGGAATTGCGATATTCAATCCATGATTTTTCAATAAAATCTTCTCTACAGTCTTCTATCATAGTTAATTACAAAGTTGTTAATTATTTTCTACTACCAAAGAAAATAATCAGCTGTTTTATTAACATTTCTATATCTTTTATTAACACTACAAAATTACCACAAACCACCACACCCCGTACTGAACCCATTTCTTCAGTACTACCTGTTATAATTATCCTTATGGCGGAGTTGCTGCTAAATAGCTATATACGGTATTTTAGCCCCTGCGGAATATCTCCCCCTAAAACAAGCAGTTTCCGGCAGGGCATTGCGGAAGAATAATGGTAATGATTTGGCATATAACATCTTGCTAAGTGTTAAAATCAGGAAAAAAGCCTACCAAAAGCGGAAGAATATTTGCTGTAAAAACCGATACATTTATTCAAATAAGACAAAAAAAGTATAGCTAACGGATGATGAGCGGGGAGGGTAGTTTTGTTTTTTGACTAAGCTTCTAAGTGGCTCAGCAGCTCAGTAGCTCTTAATTTTACAATTCATCCCTGTTTTTCTCCAATTCGGTAATTCGTATTTTAAACGGACGGAAATTGTTTGCATCTTTGCTTCATCAAAATGTAACAACCATAAAATCTGATAATTATGATACGTATTATTACCACCGCATTCCTGTTTATATGCAGCCTGCTTACCGCCCAAACCCAGTACGAAACCGGTATGAAAAAGGCGTTTACCCTTTGGGGCGAGGGCAAGTCTGCCGAGGCTTCGGCCTTGTTTGAGCGCATAGCCTCAGCCGAGAAAGATAACTGGTTGCCAGGGTATTATGTGGCTTTGGTAAACACTACAGAGGCGTTTAAAACCAAGGATAAAGACAAAATCAGCGCCCTGCTTGCCAAGGCACAAACGGCTCAGGATGCGGCTACTGCACTGTCTGCAAACAACCCTGAGTTACTGGTTATGCAGGCCATGATTTACACCGCCTGGCTCGTGTACGACCCTATGACAAACGGCATGAAATACGGCCCTAAGATTAATGAGATTTACGCCAAGGCTATGGCCTTAGCCCCTAATAACCCGAGGGTTGTGTTCTCTAAAGCCGAGTACGACCTGGGGTCTGCCAAGTACTTTGGCAACGATACCAAACCTATTTGCGCAGAGGTAGAGCGTTCGCTGGGATTATTTGATAACTTTAAGCCCGAAACGCCGTTTCATCCTAACTGGGGTAAAGACCGCGCTGTGGCGGCACAGGCGCAGTGTGCGGCTAAAAAATAAACGCTAAGTTTTTGTAATATAACGTATTATGAGATTATTTGTAAAAGAGCTTATTCGGTCTACGGTACTGGGTATTATAATATTTATTGTCCTGATACTCATGAGTATGGCTCAGGGCTACCGCTTGTCTCCCGACCGTTATTTATTTATCAGGTTCTTTTACATAATGCTCTATACGTATGCGCTACATTTCACTAATTCAGGTATTTACGTTCTTATGGACCGCTGGTTCGATGGGTCGCGTACTTCGTTAAAACGCCTTATAACCGGGTTTGTGCTTTCGTTCTCTGCATCAATGGTGGTTTTAGTACTGCTGCGCATGTTTGAGGAGGTGCTCATAGCACGTAAATCTGTAACTGAATACTTTGAACAAGAGCGTATTGAGAACTTTTATGTGGCTACGGTTATACTGCTTGTGGTTACGTTTTCGCTGCACGCGTTTTACTTTTACAAACAGTATCAGGAGAACCGTGTAAAGCAACAGAAAATCATAGCGGGTACGGCCTCGGCAAAGTTCGAAACCCTTAAAAACCAGATAGATCCGCACTTTTTGTTTAACAGCCTTAACGTGCTCAGCTCGCTTATAGAGGAGAACCCCGACAGCGCGCAGCGGTTTACAACATCGCTTAGTAAAGTGTACCGTTATGTACTGGAACAGAAGGATAAAGAGTTGGTTAGCGTGGCCGAGGAACTGGCGTTTGCCAAAACCTACATGAACCTGCTTAAGATGCGTTTTGAAAACAGTTTGTTTTACGAACTGCCTGATAACCTGGTGAATGCCGATGCCATGGTGGTTCCGTTGTCGCTGCAGTTGCTGCTGGAAAATACGGTAAAGCACAACGTGGTAAGCCAGCAGAAGCCGCTGCATATCAGGATATTTGAAAGGGACGGCTACCTTGTAGTACAAAACGATTTGCAGAAAAAAGAGGTACTACAAGACCGCCGGGGTGTTGGCCTTCAGAACATTATAAGCCGCTACGCCATTATAAGCCGCCGCCAGGTGGTTATAGAACAGGACGACAAAAATTTTACCGTTAAGTTACCCATGCTTACTAAACAAGTTACTATTATGGAACCCGTATACACCGGCGATCAGTATCGCTACAATAAAGCCCTGAAACACGTAGAAAACATTAAAGGTTTTTATGGCCACCTTTTTTCTTATGTTGTTATCATCAGCAGCTTAGCCGTTCTTAATCTGGTTACTAGTCCGCACTATCTTTGGTTTTTCTGGCCGGCATTTGGCTGGGGCTTGGGGCTTGGGGCACACGCACTTACCGTGTTCAATATTATGCCTTTTATGGGCAAAGACTGGGAGGAACGTAAAATACGTGAGCTCGTAGAACGCGAGCGTAACAATAAGTGGCAGTAGCTAAACAGAAGAGTTAAAGGAGTTCAATCATCAATCAAATCATAGGCTTCGGTAAAATGCAAGCCTTTAAAAATAAATCTGTTATGAATACATATAATGAAGAGTAGGCCTACGTTATGGCCAGTAAACAAGTTAGGGAATTAATAGTCTTTTACATTGGCCTGGCTGCATATTGCGTGGTAATTCCTATACTCATTATTGTTAATGTTACTTTTTCGCCGGAGTTCCACTGGTTTTGGTTCTCGCTGTTCGGTTGGGGTATCGCACTGGTTATAAAGGGGCTAAAGGTATTTAACCTTATTCCTTTTATGGGTAGAGACTGGGAAGAACGTAAAATGCGCGAGTACATAGCCCGGGAAGAAAAGAATACCGTAAAGTAACCCGGGGGAAGTTCAATCATCAAATCAAATCACAGGTTAAATATCGTAAAGCACTTTGCTGCGTATGCGTTTCAACCTAAAAAATATTATATTATGAATGAGTATTTTAACGAACAGGATGCCTATTTCAGGGCAAAAAAGAAAGTAAAGGAAATAAGAGGCTTTTACTACAACTTAACTTGCTATTGTGTTGTAATTACCGGCCTTTTTATTTTGAATCTTGCCACATCTCGGGAGCATCTTTGGTTCCTGTATCCGGCACTGGGCTGGGGTATAGGGCTTGCGTTTCACGGCATGAGTGCTTTCGGGCTTACTTTTATGCTGGGCAAAGACTGGGAAGAGCGCAAAATGCGTGAATATATGGAGAACGAACAACAATTTGATAATCAACTGAAAAATAAAATTGGCAACCATGAAAACTGAACCAATGTCTGGTACCGGGAGGGCCTATAACAGGTTACAAAGTGTTAAGAGTTTTTATACCCATCTTATCGCCTGGATTACGGTTAACGCACTTCTCTTTGTAGGCAGCCGTACCTGGCACTATGTGCACCCTGATTTTTGGAACGCCAGTTTTGCTGTGGTCTGTGTTTTGGGCGGGCTGGCACTTTTAGGGCACTTTGTGGGTGTATTTGGCTATCGGCTGTTTTTTACCGAGAAGAGAGAACAACAAGCATTGAAAAGGGCATACAGCAATACAGCAATAAACGTTAATAATACTAACAATACTATGCAAAATATAACATCTACAGAGCAACTCAGGGAAGAGCGTGCGCGCCGTAAAGTAAAGACATTAAAGGGGTTTTATAAGCACCTGGCAATATATATTGTGGTAAATTCCGCACTGCTGGTTACGTCGTTTTACAAAGGCGAGTACCTGCATAAGGAACACCAGGAGTTTTGGTCGTTCCAAACGTTTAGTACGGCCATATTTTGGGGCATAGGGGTACTGTGCCACGCGTTTAACACATTTGGCATGGGGGTTATTTTTGGGACTGACTGGGAACAACGCAAAATCATGGAATACCTTGATGCACAGGACAGAAATAACGGTACTACCACGAAGTGGGAGTAACATTTACAATTTAGCCAGCTTAGCCCTTGTTTTACTCAGGAACTCTGCCGATATGCCAAGGTACGAGGCTATATAGTGCTGTGCCACACGCTGGGGCAGGGTAGGGTACAGTTCTAAGAACTCCAGGTATTTATCCAGTGCTGTTTTGCTTATGGTGTTAATAAGGCGGTTTTGTGTAACGGCAAGGTGGCGCTGCACCAGTATACGGAAAGCCCGTTCAAAGCGGGGAGCCAACTCAAACAGTTGTTCCTTTGTTTCGGGGTTAAACATAAGAAACTCGCAGTCTTCCAGGGTTTCTATATAGAGCTTGCTGGGTTTTTGGTCGAACGCACTGCTCGATATATCGCCCACCCACGCATCTTCTATAGCAAATTGCAGTATTACCTCAAAACCGTTGCTGTCTATATAATACTTACGCACACAGCCTTTTAATACAAACGCTTCAAACGTACAAATGTCGCCCTCATGCAGCATTATGGTTTTCTTTGGTACTTTCTTGTATTCTAAAAGCGAATTAAAAATATCCAGTTCTTCATCAGAAAAGTTTACGTACCGGCTTATGTTCTTGTTTATCTGGGTGAAAGGATCCATGTGTGCGAAAGGTTTTACACAAAAATAAGAAGTTAGCCACGAATTTTACCACTTACATCAATACGATTTGATGATATGGGTGAAATTCATGGCTGTATTAATGGGTAAACCTACTCAGCAGCGGGTTCCCAAAGCTCTACCTTATTGCCATCCGGGTCGTATTTCCAGGCAAATTTACCGTACGATTCTTCCATACGGTTTTCGTCTACACGTACGCCATCGGCTTTTAGTTGTTCAATCAGTTCGTCAAGCCCTTCTACACGAAAGTTCATCATAAACTGTTGTTCATCGTTGCCAAAATAGCCGGTATCTTGTTTAAACGGGGCAAATACTGTGGGGCCGGCTTCCTGTTGCCACGCCATGCCGTTGATGCCTAAGTGTTTATTGTACCATTCTGCCAATGCTTTATGGTCTTTAGATCGGAAGAAAAGCCCTCCGAAACCTGTTACTTTTCCCATATTTATTTCTTGTTGAATTACTGTCTTTCGGCTAAAAATGCCGCACGTTCATCCGTTTCAGGATTTGGTTTTTTCTTTAAGATTAATGCTGCCAAAAGCGACACGATAATTCCTACCGGTAATATCTCCGTATAGGTAACTGCCGCGTTTATAAGCGGATTTTTGTACATCTCGGCAAACTTTTTCATCTCAGCTGCCTGTTTTTGTATTTCCACTGCGCTTTTACCTTCCTTAGCCATTGCAGACAATGTAGCCTGGGCGTATTTCTCTATAAAATCAGGACTAAAATACGTAAAGTAAATCAGCCATGCCACCACATATACGGTAGAGGTAACCAAGGCTATAAGCAGGCCGTTTTTAAACGCGGTGCCAAAACTGATTACACCTCCGTTTTGCTTATCCCGATAGTTTTTAATGGCAACAAATATAAGTGAGAACGCGGCCAGCATAGACGCGTAGCCCACCATCATGCTTATATCATTATGTGAATTGCCGTTGTGCAACTCCATAAAGAAGAAGCCCAGTATACTTATACATCCGCCTATAAGCCCGTGAATAATGATACTTTTTTTCATGATAAAATGTGTTTTGTTTTTTAGGATTAAAGGGCAAAATTGAAGACTTTTTACCATGTTTCCCTCATACTAAAGTATGATTTTTAGTACTAGTACCATAGTATGACTAATGTTTAGTTTATGATAGCCAGCTGTTTGGCTTTTTCTACTGCCTGGGTACGCCTTTTTACGTCGAGCTTTTCATAAATTTTAGACGAATGCGTTTTTACCGTGTTTAGCGACACAAAAAGCCGTTCGGCAATCTCAGCATTACTATGCCCGGCAGCCATGAGTTGCAACACTTCCAGTTCGCGTTTGCTCAGCTCATGGTTGTCTGATAAGGTTTGTGGAGTAGCAGAGTGCACCTCTCTTTCTATGATTATGGTTTCTTTTTTAGGCCTGGCAAGTTTTAGCGTTACCCAAATGCCCAGCCCCATAAATAGCAATGCAATAAACCCGGTGTATAAATCCTGCGTATTGCTTATAATTACAAAACGGTATTCTGCCCAGCGCATAGCCAGTAACAGCAGCGCGAGTGCTGTGCCGTACAGTAACGTAGCTTTATGTTTTTGCAATATCTTACGCATTTGATCACCTTTTGCGCAAAGGTAGAATTATTTTTATATCGCTATAAAACCAAGGGAATATCAAAAATAAATAAGCCACTCCGAAGAGTGGCTTTTAGTATGGATTACAATTCTTCCAGTCCTAACTCCTTACGGATAACCTGCTCAAAGGTTTTGTCACTTGGGCGCGGCATTTCGGCATTTACCACATTACCTTGGTCATCTATAAGCATAAAGCGCGGTATACCCTGTATGTCGTAGTCAGCGCTAAACTTATCTCCGTCATTAGCATGTAATTGTAGTACGCTTTTACTTTTCAGCTTAGCGTCTAAGACCCACTTGTCTATTTGTTTATCTATACTAATGGCGGCAAACTGTATGTTTTGTCCTTTATATTTAATAGCCAGTTTTTCAAAATAAGGCGACTCCTGTTTACAAGGGCCGCACCACGTAGCCCATACATCTATAACCAGGTATTTCCCTTTAAGCGCTACTAACGATGCCGGTTGCCCGTCTAACCCCATAAGCGCTATTGCAGGCGCCTGTTTGCCTTTTTCTATATGGCTTAGTGTATTGTTTAGCGCCAGTATGTTTTGCGAAAAACGTTTATTGCTAAAGCTGTAGGCATAGTCTTTAACCAGTGCTTCGCGCTCTTCAGGGCTTGATGCCTCACGAATGCTGTTGCGCATTTGCCATACCAGCATTTTGTCTTTAAACTCACCCGGCGCCAGTTTAGCTATGGCTTTTAGTGCTTTAGAGTTTTCATCAATATCTGTTTCGTCATTAAAAATCATCAGGCTGCGTACGTAGTTAAAGTATTCCTCGTTAGCCAGCAATGCGCTGTTATTTAACGGCACCATTTTTTTAATCTCTTTAATACCTTCGCTTTCAGGAGTAGGATTACCCGGATAAGCCACCTTACGCATACTTACAAATTTCTGCCAGTAATTTAAAAACGTAAGCGTTTGTATTTGTTTTAGTTGGTTTATATAATCATCGCCCGGCGTGTAGTTATCGGCAGTACGAAACTCTGTGGTTTCTTCCATGTCTTTTTTCCAGTCTTTATAAAGCTGGTTGCTAAACATATCTACATTGTCTATATTGTTATTTTCCAGGTAGATGCTTGTAATGTGAAAGTTAGACGGTTTTTTGGCTTCAAACGAATTTTCAGCCAGTCGTGTACCTGTAATTTTTGCGTCTATAGCTTTGCCATACTGTTTTACATCCAGGTAAATACTGTCTTTGTTACCAATAATAAACGTGCCGTTTAAACCACCATCCATAACAAAACGATACGCAGACAACGGCATATCATTCTTAACTTCATAATGAAATGTGTTGTTCTTTACGGGTATAACTGCCACGGTATCGCTTACAAACTGATCTGTAATCACTATGTTAGTAAACTGTTGTTTGCTGTCTATCTTACCGCTTACAATGGTTTTTGTGTAGCGGTCAGTAGTATTTGGTGTATATATAAAGTAGCTTAATATTATTGTGGCGGCAACCACCGCAACTAAAACAACGTCTCTCTTTGGGCTTCTTACAAATGTTTTAAGTCCTTTAAAACGATACCAGTTATAACCTAAATAAACTACCAGGGCAGCAAGCACTAACGACCCCAACTCTGTAATGGTTACCGGATAACCCAGTTCGCTGCCTTTTTCATATTCACCTACGTGTCCCAGTATTTGTAACGGATACCATGATGGGATAACCTTAAATACATTAAGGAATAAATACCCCAATAACATAAAGAAACCAATAAGGATACTCCAAACAAAACTGGTAATAAGTACTGATACCATGTATTGCAGGCAGGTAAAAAACAAACCGGCTATAAACAGGCGTAGTACTATTTTCAGGATGGGTAAAAACTCAAAAGAAAATGAGGCTACTTTTGGGGTTTCTATAAAAAGTAAAGCAAATCCGCCACCAACAAAGCTCATAGTAATCAATGACAGTATGGAAATAAGACTGGCCGTAAGCACCATAGTAAGCTTAGAAGCGTAAATATCCCAGCGGGTTATGGGCATAGTTTCCATAAGTTGCCAGCCACCGTTACGGTGATCTGTCTGCGTAATACGGCTTACCGCAATGATAATAAACAACGGAAAGAAAAACATAGAATATCCGCCCAGCATTTCACCTATATATTGGGTAAAATAATTATACGGAATCCTGTCGGCTTTTTCATTACCCATTTCAAATTGCACTATAGTAACTATTGAGTACACCAATGCCATAACGGCACCCCTAGCAAACGCAAGCCAAAACAGCCCGGTGCCCCTCTTTTTTATGTATTCGCCCTTCAGGGCAGTTATAAACGTACTCATAATCAGGATTGGTTTTATTTTTGGTTGATTAACGACATGAACCACTCTTCCAGGCCGTTCAGTATCTTAAGTTCATAAATCTCGGCACCGGCATTAACCAGTTTACGTGCCAGGGCAGGAATATCTTCACGGTTGTTCAGCTCCAGCACCAGTTGATTTTCGGCTTCATGAATAACATCCGGATGCTCTGCCTGTAGTTTGGTGTACCAGCTTGCCGCATCTTTCAGGCTTAACAACACACGGCATGCACCTGATGCCGCTGCCAGTTCGCCAATCGTACCTTCAAACCTTAGTTTGCCGTGGCTAATAATACCTACGTGGGTACACATACGCTCTACTTCTGCCAGCAGGTGGCTCGATACAAAAATGGTAATGCCCTTTTCTTTGTTTAGCTTTACCAGTAACTGACGAATGTCGCGCATACCGTTAGGGTCAAGGCCGTTTACAGGCTCGTCTAACAATAGTAATTCCGGCTCACCTAACAGCGCCATAGCTATAGCAAGGCGTTGTTTCATCCCCAGTGAGTACTGTTTGGCTTTTCTGTTTGCATTTCGTTTCAGGTCTACCAGTTCCAGGACCTCGTTAATTTTTTCTTCGGGTACATTGCGTAGCCCGGCTATATAGCGCAGGTTATCGTAACCACTAAGGTGCAGGTAAAGCGCAGGGCTTTCCACTAATGAACCTACACGGTTAAATACCTCCGGAAGCTGTCCTTCCAGTGGTTTACCAAAAAGCTTAATGGTAGGCTGCTGTTCTTGTAAAATCCCGGTAAGCAGGCGCATGGTGGTACTTTTACCGGCTCCGTTAGGGCCAAGGAAACCGTATATGGCACCTTTCGGGATGTTTAACGATACGTTATCGAGCGCTTTTCTGTCTTTAGAGTAGAAAAACGTAAGACCGTCGGTCTGAATAATGTTTTCTGGCATAGAATGTATGATTGGCATGGAAGCACCTGATTTGATTAGGTACTCTGTTTTATTTGTAGCAGTTAAGAACAGTTTGTTACAATCAGTTGTATATTAAGGCAGCTGATTCCTAAAATTTGTAGTCCTTTCTAATTTTAGAAACATATGGTATGTTAGGCTTATCCTGAGGATTTGTTCTGTAATAATTTTCATGGTAGCTTTTATAATAAGATTTCCTTAAAGAATCAATATAAACATCCAAATCCTTACTATTATAGAAGTCTATTGCTTTGGCGAGGTCTAACGAACCATCCGGATGCTCTTTATCTACACGTTCAGGTAAGATATAATACTTATCAGTATTTACCCATTTTTCAATTAATTTTTCTTTGTTTTTATCTCCAGTTAAATGAAGATCAAAATCATCATTCATTTCAAATGAACGATCTTTAAGCGTATCACAAATTATCATATGTTTTCTCTTGTAAGTAAACATTTTGGACTTCTCATACAATTCAAAAAAAATCACATTCCTATTTGCCAGTAGTGTATTCTCAATATTTGCTGAGTCAACTTTAGTTACAAAGTATAATGATTCTATATCATTTTTATTTACAGACCGCAAATCTGATTTGCAACTTTGTAAAATAGAAGTCAAAAAGATTAATAATAGTAAAAGATAGTTTCTCATATTGACAATTGAAAGGTTCGTTTATGCTAAGATAACAAAATCCTATGCTGCAATATTGCACTGCTGAGTTTTACAAAGTATTTTTGGTAAAAATACATTCCCTATGAAAATGGTGATCTCTCCGGCCAAGTCGCTGGATTTTGAAACAAAACTTCCTGTAAAGAAACATACTGAACCTGCTTTTTTGGCTCAGGCCAAAGAAGTGCACGCTGCCATTAGATAAAACGCCATCTGAGTTAAGTAGCCTGATGGATATTAGCGATAACCTTGCCCAGTTAAACTGGCAGCGCAACCAGGACTGGCAGCCACCCTTTACCACAAAAAATGCGCGCCCTGCCATGTATGCTTTTAGTGGCGATGTATACGTCGGGCTCGATGCCTACTCGCTACCGGCAACTAAAATAAATAAGCTGCAAGACAGCCTGCGCATACTTTCGGGATTATACGGTTTATTAAAACCGCTGGATCTTATACAACCCTACCGCCTGGAAATGGGTACGCAACTGCCTGTCGGGGAAAACAAAAACCTCTACGAGTTTTGGAAACAAACCATAACCGAAGCCCTGAATGCAGAACTTGCTGATGGCGAGTTGTTTGTAAACCTTGCCAGCCAGGAATACTTTGGGGCTGTAGATGTAAAAGCGCTAAAAGTGCCGGTTATAACCCCGGAGTTTAAAGACTATAAAGATGGTAAGCTACGCATGGTAAGTTTCTTTGCTAAGAAGGCGAGGGGCATGATGGTACGCTACATTGTAGAAAACAACGTAAAAACTCTGAAAGGGCTTAAGGGTTTCAATTACGAGGGCTATGCGTACGACGATAAGCTGAGCAAGGGGAATACGCTAGTGTTTACACGTTAGATAACACAAAAGATAATAGATAATAGATAATAGATAATAGATAATAGATAATAGATGAAAGACTTACAATTGGTCTTTCATCTATTATCTTTTGTCTAAAAGTTTAATAGGAAGCTTTCAACTTCTTCATAAAGTCTTTAAAGGCAGGCATAAACTCCTCAAACAACGCGTTGTCTTTATTTTTTAGCATTACCTCGCCAAGCATTTTAAGGCCAATGGCAAATTCTGTGCTTTGGCCCATATCGCCAAACAAATCCTTTTGTTGCATCAGGTCAATGATATTAAATAAGTTGTCATGGTTATCAAAAACCACCTCCACCCGGCGGTGCAGGTCTTCGTTAGCCGGGCTGTAAACGTGTTCAAGGGTTACCTTGTAGTGATTGTATTTTTTGTTCATTTTAAGATGTGATGATGATGTATAAAAAAGCGGTGTGTGTGCGGGTTTAAAAAAACCTGCCGGCATAGAAGTGTCACGGCAGGTTTTTCAGGATATATATATAGATAGTTAAGATTCTTTCTTCGGTTATTGGTTGTCGGTTGTTGGTTGATGGCAGCTTCCCTCATACTGAAAACGGTATTCGGTAAGAATTTGATTTTGCATGACTGTGTCACAATTACAGAAAACTGCAACTTAATAAATATCAACTAATTACTGATAACTGACAACCAACAACCAACAACTAAATTAGTGCATAGCATCTGCCATGTCTATCTTATTTTTACCTTCTTTAATCAGTAGTATAAAAGGAATACAAATAGCAAACAGTATACCCAGATACAAGAAGATATCCATGTACGATAATACGGTAGCCTGTTTCATTACACTCCCTTGCATACCGGCATAGGCCATATCGAGCGCTTGGTTTGCCGAGAATCCCTTAGCCATAAACCCGTGCTGCATTTGCATAACGCGCTGTTGTGTAGCAAAATCGTACACCGGCTCATGTGCCACAAGGTCTACCCTGTGTGCCTGGGTAAAGCGGGTAATAAATGTACTGATGATCGCGATACCAAATGATCCGCCCAGCTGGCGTAGCATGCCCGTAAAAGCAGCGCCTTCGCCAATGGCTTTACCTTTAAGGGTACTAAGCGACATAGTGGTAATAGGCACAAATAGTAACCCAAGCCCTACACCGCGCAAAATAAGTGGTTTAAAAAAATGTTCTCCTCCGGTGTCTGGCGTCATAACGGTGTACATCCATAATGTAAACCCTACAAATATGCTGAAACCGGCTGCTACCATATAGGTTTTCTTTAATCCGCGTTGTATCATTTGCCCCACAAAAGGCATCATAAACGCGGTCATTAATGAGCTGGGTATCAATAGTAAACCTGCATCGGTAGCGGTCCACCCTAATATAGACTGGGTGTATATGGGTATTATAAACGTAGACCCAAACAAACCAAAACCCATGATAAATGACATAACTACGCCAATACGCAGGTTGCTGTCTTTCAATACTTTTAAATTTACTATAGGATGTTCGTATACGCTTTCACGCCATACAAAGGCCAGTAAGCCAAACACACTCAGCACGCTCAGGCCAACAATAAGCGGATCTTCAAACCAGTCGTCCTGCTGCCCGTGTTCCAGTACAAACTGAAGTGAGCCAATGAACGCTATAAGGAAAATCATACCCCACCAGTCTACCTTATCGGCACTTAGCTTTTCGCCATACTTAGGACTCCTTACGTATGCTATAGACAGCATAGTGGCTATAATACCTAGTGGTACGTTTATATAAAATATATAAGGCCAGCTCCAGTTATCTACAATCCATCCGCCCAGTGGCGGGCCCAGGGTAGGGCCTACAATTACCCCCATACCGTATATGGCCTGTGCCATACCACGTTTTTCTACTGGGTAACTTTCAGTAATAATGGTTTGTGCTGTTACCAGCAGGGCACCACCACCCATACCTTGTATAAAACGGAAAATTACGAGTTCCCAAATGTTATCGGCATTACCACATAAAAATGATGATACCGTAAAAATGATAATAGATGCCGCAAAATAATTACGGCGGCCAAACTGCTGGCTCAGCCAGCTGGTCATAGGTATTACAATTACGTTTGCAATAGCATACGCTGTAATAACCCAGGCCACATCGGTTAGCGTGGCGCCGAGGCTACCGCGCATTTCGTTTAGCGCCACGTTTACAATGGTAGTATCTACAATTTCGAGCAGGGCACATAGTACCGCTGTTATCGTAATGATAACCCGCCTGAAACCGTATTCTACCAAATCGTCGCTTACGGTTGCTCCTCCTGCCATGATGTTATTTTAAGTGTACGTCTACTTCTACGTTCATACCAGGGCGCAGAAGTTTTACTTTTTCTTTGTCGTTTTTATCTGTAAAAGTAATTTTTACAGGAAGCCTTTGTACGGTTTTTACAAAGTTACCGGTAGCATTATCTGGAGGTAGTAGCGAAAAACGTGCGCCTGTAGCAGGGCTAAATGAGCTTACTGTACCCTCAAACTCCACACCCGGAAAAGCGTCGGCTTCTATGGTTACTTTTTGGCCCGGTACCATTTTGGTAAGCTGGGTTTCTTTAAAGTTTGCCACTACCCACGGTTGTTCACTATTAATAATGTAAAATAAAGACTGCCCCGGTTGTACCAGCTGCCCCGGCTGAATGTCTACAGCACTAAGCTGTCCGTCTACCGCTGCGGTAACCACGGTGTAGCTCAGGCTAAGTTCGGCTGCCGTAAGGGCTGAGTTAGCGTTTTCTATGTTTGCCTTAGCCACTTCAGTCTGTTTAGAGCTTACATTGCTGCGGCTTACGCTGGCATTACGCTGGCTTTTGCTTGCAGCTTCTGCCTGTTGTAGTACCTTAAGGTTAGCTTCAGCTTCTCTTTTAGCGGCATCTGCCTGTTCAAATTGCTGTTTGGTAATGCTGCGGTTAGCATATAGGTTTTTATAACGGTCGTAGTCGTTGTTAGCCCTCCATACGCGTACTTTGGCAGCTTCAATGTTTCCTTGAGATGAAGCAATATTAGCATTACTTACAGATACTCCTGCTGCTGCACCGCCTACATCGGCTTTTGCCGCTTCGTAGCTTCCTTCCGCTGCTGCAAGGGCTGCTTTAGCTTCTTCCACGCGTACTATGTAGTCTTTATCGTCTATTATAAAAAGGGTGTCACCTTTTTTAACCGTTTTGTTATCCTCGGCATACACTTTTGTAATGTAGCCCGATACACGTGGTATAATAGGGTTCATGTTATTTTCTACCTGCGCATCGTCTGTAGTTTCGTGCGCCTGAGAGTGTATGTATTTATAACCTCCGTAGCCGCCACCTACGGCAATAAGGGCAATAAGTATAACCAGGAACTTTTTATTGGTCTTTTTTTTGTCTTCCATGACTAAGATGAATTATTTGTTCTGTGTAAGATTAAATGATGAGGTAAGTTTTCCTGAAGCGTTAAGCAGTTCGTAATAACGCCAGGTTATATCGGCACGGCTAAAGGTTTCGTTAAGCCTTGCCTGAAGCTGTTGAACATCGGCTTCCAGCAGGTCGTTTGTGTCCGAAAGTCCGTTGTCGTATTTGTCTTTTACAATACGGTAGTTTTCACCTGCCTGGGTTACCGCTTCGGTATACACCCTGTTTTGTTTTACTGCCAGGTTATAATTTTCAAGCGACTGCTGTACCTGTACTTTTACATTCTCGGTAAGCAAATCCAGTTGCTGGCGGGTTTCTTGCCTGCGGCTTTCGGCAGCTTTTACCTTTTTATTGTTTTTAAAGATGCCTGCAATATCATAAGATACGCCTATACCTACGTTTGCCGCATTGTACAGCTCTACAAAATGAGGCACGTTTAGGTACACATACCCGGCACTAAGCCCTATGGTAGGGTAGTAGTCTGCCTTGGCTATTTTAATATTGCTCTCGGCAGCTTTCTCGGCAAACCGAAGTGCCTGCAGGTCATTTCGTTGTGCTATGGCTTCGTTTTCGGTTACGGCAGGGTTAAGGTTGCCGCTGTTTTTAAAGTAGCTGTCGTTTACGCCCAATTTAGTGCCTTCAGGCAAATGGAGTAGAGTAACAAGCTGGTAGTTTAACACCGCTACAGTCTTTTTAGCGTCTTCTAACGATAGTTCTACGTTGCTGGACTGTAGTTGTGCCTTTAGCAGGTCGTTTCGGGCTATAAGGCCGTTTTGTTCCATTGCGGTAAAATCTTTTACACGCTGGCGGGCACTCTTAAGGTTCTCTTCAATGAGTGTAACCGATTGCTGTGCCTTGTACAGGTTTGTATACAGCATTATGGTTTGCAATGCTATTTGTTCTTTAGTACCGGCAGCCGAATAGGTTTCAGCCTTATAGGCATTTTCGCTTGCTGCAATACTGTTTTTAAGTTTAAAGCCCGAAAACAGCGGCATGCTTGCATTGGCAAAACCGTACATAGCACTGTTTATGGTAGGGCTTGCTGTAGCAGTACCGCTACCCGAATCAGTACCCGAACTACTACCCAGGGGCACTTTAAGGTTCAGGGTAGGGTCAGACACCCTTAAATACGATCCGGATACTTTTAAAGAGGGGTAAACGTTGTTCTTAACGTTGTCCACTTCCAGTTTAGAGGTAGCTACCTTAGTGTCGGCCAGGGTTGCTTCGGTGCTCTTGGTTACTGCAAGGTTTATGGCCTCGTCCAGCGAAAGTTTCGTTTCCTGGGCGCGCAGTGCCGCGGCGCTTAGCAACAGCAGGCTTAACGGCAGCAGTTGTTTAATGTTCATATGCCAATAGCGCTTTAATAGTTTGTTTAATGTGATGTGTAACGTGTGTTTCTATATACTGCTCAAAATCCTCATCGGTTTGTAAACCCATGGTTTTTTCAAAGTAAAGTTTGTTGCTGCGGAAGTGTACCAGCGTACCCATTACGGTAGCCGGAATTAGGTCTACATTTATGTCTTTTCTAAACACACCCTGTACCTGTCCTTCGGCAATAATTTTCTTAAAAATTTCGGCATTCTCCCGCTTGGTTTCCATAAAGCTTTCCATCTCTATAATCCGCTTTTTTGTGCTTAATTCAAAGTGCATAATCTGGTACATGCACTTGTTTTTATTAATGCGGTTTATGTACAGGTCTACCAGTAAATCTATCTTTTCAAGAGGCGATACATTTTCGTTAGAAATGTTTTGGAGTTGCACTTTCATATCGCTGGTGCGGTAGGTGATGAGTGCCTCCAGCAGCTTTTCTTTAGAACCGAAATAATACGAGATCATGGCAATGTTTACATGCGCCTCACGCGCTATGGCGCGTATAGAGGTGCCGTCAAATCCTTCCTCTGCAAAGAGCCTTTCGGCTACCTGCAAAATCTCGATTTGCTTATCATTAAATTCAGCCATAACAATAGGTTTAAATTCTGATACAAAATTAAACAATCGTTTAAATTAAACGTTTGTTTAATTGATGTATTAACGTTTTTTTAA